>DATJTG010000092.1:0-9996 GCA_035503555.1 Acidobacteriaceae bacterium
TCCAGATAAAACGTGTCCGCGGTGCCGACGACCAGATGAATCCGCCCCTTCAGATCCGCGCCCCGCGTCGCCCAGTTCGCCTCCACGATGTGCGCCAGATCGTAGTGGTCGTGCCAGTAAGCCACCACGTCGGGATGCACATCGCCCGTCACGCGATCGAACATCTGCAGCGGCTTGCCGTCCGGCCCGCGCGGCGAGAAGACCCACTCGAACGACGCCACCTGCCCGCCGTAGGTGCCAATCACCGCTTCCTGGCGGCCAAACTCCTCAAACGTGGCGATGACTTTGTCGTGGTCGCGCACGATAGGATACGCCGTGCCATCCGGCCGGTGATAGACGTTCGCATGCGGTGCATACAAATCGATCCCGCTGAAATCGTGGAAGTCACTGGGGTCCGGCGACGTCGACCAGGTCCCGCCGAACACCTTCGGATAGTTGATCTGGAGCTGCAGCGTCGCCCATCCGCCCGACGAGTGCCCGTTCAGGAACCGCCCATTGGCGCGCGCATCCATCCGGTACTGCGCCTCGATCCAGGGGATGAACTCCGCCGTCAGCGCGTGTCCCCACGGCCCGTTGTTCACGGAATCGGCGAACTCATGCGTGCCCGTCGCCAGCGACTCGTCGAGAAACACCCAGATCATCGGCGGAATCTTCCCCGCCGCGATGCGGCTCGAAATCATCAGCGCGAAGTCGCGGATGTACGGCAGCTTCGCGCCGAACCCGTGCGTCCAGTAGACGGTGGGATAGCGCTGCTCCGGGTGATCCGCGTAGCCCGGCGGCGTCACAACCCAGGCGCGAATGTGGGTCTCGCGCCCCGAAAACGCCGTCAGTGCCGGGCTCACGAAGTCCGCCTCCGCGATCGTCTTTTCCGCAGCAGCCGCAGCGTCGGGGCTCAGGCCCATCGGACGCGGCGGCGGCGCGGGCGCGACGGTATCGAGCGTGAACGCCGGCTCATCGCCCGATCCCGGCGTCCAGTGCGGCAGCGCCACGACCCCGCTTTCCAGATCGCCGGCTTCCACTCCGTCGTACGCATAAGTGTGGTTCACGTCCAGCACCGCCTGCGCCTCGTACGTCCCTGGTTTCCGCTTCGAGAACGGCCCCGGATACGCCAGATCGTCCACGTCGACATCCACCGACCCGCCCGGCTGCAGGTCCACCACCTCGCGCGCGGCAATCGAAACCGCGGACGGCCGGAATTCATTCACCTGCACCTGCTTGTCTCCGCTGCCTTCTTCGAGGAAGATCAGCACCCGTCCCGACACCGGGCCCTGCAGGTTCGAGCCCAGCGTGACGCGGAAGTACAGATGGGGAGACGCGGTCTGCGCGCCCGCGCACGCAGCCAGAAACGGCAGCCATAGCAGTCTGAGAAACTTGCCGGGGATCATGCCGGCGAGTCTATCAGCGCCTCGGAGCAGGAGAAAACCATCGAAAGGTGGAACATTCACGGCAGACCGCCCGCGACTGGTGACAGATTGCCACCGGCTACGGCTGCAAGCTGCCCTACGGGTAAAGAATCTTCGCCGGCCCGCCGCTCGCGTTCTGCACCTTGATCTTCTTCGCCAGCCGCATCCAGCCCAGCATCCGGATGATCCAGTAGTTGAAGTCCAGCTCGTACCACGCCATGCCGTGGCTCGCGCTCACCGGATGCGCGTGGTGGTTATTGTGCCAGCCTTCGCCGCCGGTCAGCAGCGCCACCCACCAGTTGTTGCGCGAGTCGTCGCGCGTCGCGAACCGCCGCCCGCCCCAGAGATGCGTCGCCGAGTTCACCAGCCACGTGGTGTGCAGCCCGATCGTCACCCGCAGCAGTACGCCCCACAGCAGCCACGACCATCCGCCTGCGAGGAACAACCCGATGCCGACCGCTGTGATGGGAATCCAGTGCCACCGGCTCAGCCAGATGTAAAAGCGATCGTGCGCCAGATCGGGCACATACCGCTCCAGCAGAGGATTGCGATTGTGCAGCGATCCGTGCAGGATCCACCCCATGTGCGACCACCACTTGCCGTCGCGCGGCGAGTGCGGATCCCCCGGCTTATCCGTGAGCTGATGGTGCATGCGGTGCACGGCCACCCAGTAGATGGGCCCTCCCTGCAGCGCCAGCGTCGAGCACAGCGCCATCGCGTACTCCACCCACTTCGGCGTGGTGAACCCGCGATGGGTCAGCAGACGGTGGTAGCACATCGCGATGCCGACGTTCTGCCCAAGCACCCAGAGCACTGCGAAGACGACCAGGGCGCTCCAGCTGAAGAAAAACAGCGCAGCGATCGCGCCCAGGTGAAACACCGTCAGCGTGACGGCGAAGATCATGTTCAGCTTCGTCGAACGCGTCTGTTCCAGCGCCTCAGAATCGGCGCGGACGGTTTCGGCGGACGGGGATTCAACGGCTTGTGCGGCAGGGATCTCAGCAGCAGCGGACATGCGGAAAGCGGTCTCCACCTTCGACGCTAAAGGAATCGGCGCTTTTGCCAATGTAACAGTTGCGTAATCGGCGGCGGCTACCGGCTGCCAGCGACCTGCTTTTTTAGCTGTTCGACACTTCCACGGCGCGGATCGGCTCCGGCTTCGGCGTTTCGTCGAGCTTGCCGAAGATCATCTTCCCCGACGCGGTCTGCAGCACGCTCGTCACCGCGATCTCCACCGAGCGGCCGATCAGCCGCCGTGCGTGATCGACCACGACCATGGTGCCGTCGTCGAGATACCCAACGCCCTGGTCGTATTCCTTGCCCTCTTTCATGATCAGCACGCGCATCTTCTCGCCGGGCAGCACCACCGGCCGCAGCGAGTTGGCCAGGTCGTTGATGTTCAGCACCGGCACGCCCCGCACCTGCGCCACCTTGTTCAGGTTGAAGTCGTTGGTCACGATCTTGGCCTCGAGGTGCCGCGCCAGCTCGATCAGCTTCAGATCCACTTCGCGAATCTGCGGATAATCCTCTTCCGCTATCTGCACGGTCAGCTGCGCGTTGGTCCGCATGGCCTGCAGCACATCCAGCCCGCGCCGCCCGCGCTGCCGCTTCGACGAGTCCGACGAGTCGGCCACCATCTGCAGCTCGCGCAGCACAAACTCGGGGATGATCAGCGTCCCCTCCAGAAAGCCCGTCTCCGCGATGTCGGCGATGCGCCCATCGATGATGGCGCTCGTGTCGATCACCTTGGTGTTGCGCTTGCTGGCCCGCTCCCCGGTGAAGACGCCGCCCAGCGCCGCCAGGTTCAGCAGATCGCCCTTGCTCGCGCCCACCACCAGGCCGATGTAGGTCATCAGCAGCAACACGCTGATTTGCAGCACGCTCCGGCTTGGCCCGTCGGGCAGCGCATTGCGCAGCACCAGCGAGAACAGGTAAGCCCCCGAGATACCCAGCAGGCTCCCGATCACCGCTCCGAAGAGCCGGCGCAGCGAGAGGGCGCGCACCCGAATTTCGAAGAAGATGAAGAATCCCGCGGCCACGGCTCCGCCGAGAGATGCGGTCCACGCCGGTACTCCAAAGGGACGGAAGAACCAGCAGATTACGGCAAAAACCAGGATAAAGAGAAAACGTAGAGCGAATAAGTCCATAAAGGCCCCCGGAAGGTCCGAACGGTCCCGGCCAGGCGGAAGGCTTGCCTGAAAGCATGAAGATGACGGGTTTGCCGGGCAACCGGAGTATACTCATGCCCCCGGAACCCAGCCAAGGAGTTTTTAGGGCTTTTGTCGGCGGCCGCATTACTCCCGGCGAAAGTCGAAATATCCCAGGTTCATGTTCCCGTTCGTCACAATGTGCACGGTGAGGACATTGCGGCCCTGATCGAGCTTCAGCCGGAACGTATCTTTTGCCAGATTCCAGTGGTGCCATTGGCGCCAGGCCACGGGATCGGCCGGATCGTAGCTGGTCGCCACCGTTACCGGTCCGGTCGCATCGGTCCCGTTCACATCCAGCGAGATCGTTCCTCCGCGATTCGACGTGTAGAGAAAATCGGCAGCGTACGTTCCGGCCTGCGCCACGTCCACGGTGATGCTGAACCACTCGCCCGGCTCGGTCCACCCCACGTACAGCATGTCGCGCGGAGGCGTCACCTTGTCGAAGGGGTTGTCGTCGATCGGGTTCGGCTTGCGGCCGAACTTCGTGTACGACGTATCCACGCCCTCGTGGATCCGAAACTCGTTCAGATAACTTGCGTCGGGGGGATTCAGCTCGCCGCTGCCGTGGTTCTGCGGATCGATGTCGTGATAGGCCACGCCCTCCCCGCCCAGATCGTAGTAGGCGCAGAACACGCGGCCCGGGATCTTCTGTGCGCCGCCGCGATACCGCTCGTCGTGATACGGCACGCCCTTGTACTGGCTCAGGAACGACTGCGCCCGGGAGCCGGGCCCGAGCAGCGCGGCCAGCACGCAACCCAAAATCAAACCTGGTTTCATGTTTCGCTCCGCCTACCCTTATACCGTTCCATCGCTGTCCGGGCGGCAGGTGTGGGCGAAAACTAAGCTACACTCGTTTTCACCGTCCTTCAGGAGTCACGCATGATCCGCAGCGTTCTGGCTGTTATCGCGGGACTGGTCGCGCTGACGATCGTCTCGTTCGGCATTGAAGCCGCGGCCGATCCGCTGCTTCTGCATCTGTTTCCCCATGCCCTGCCCAATGCCGCGGCGCTCGCCGCCAGCGTGCCGGCCCGGCTGTTCATGATCGCCTACACGATGTTTTCCATCGCCGTGGGCGGCTACGTCACGGCTCTCATCGCGCGCCGCAGGCCCATCCTGCACGCCGCCATCATGGGTGCGATTGAAGCGGCGTTCACGCTGTACGTCATGATCGCTGCCCCTTTCCCCGAGGTCCGCCAGGCGCCCGCGTGGGGATGGATCGCGACCCTGATCCTGATCATTCCCGCGGCCTGCGCCGGCGCAGCGGTGCGGGGATCGCGCGCAACATCGGACCGGCCCCTGGCGCACGCTTAGCAAGTCCTCCCAAAGGAGGAAGCGCTGCCAGAAAGCCCATCGCGACGATAGAGACGCAGCGCAGATTCAGGCGAGTGCGGAGCAGCGGGAAGCGGCCAGCGACTCAATCATTCGGAGAGAGATCAAGCGAGAGGGTCGGATGCACGGACACGGCCGCCGTAATCCCCAGGCGCTACCCGCTGACCCTGGCTTCAGTACTTCTTCACCGTTGGATCCACCTCGTTCGACCAGGCCGTGATCCCGCCCGCGAGGTTGCTCACGTTGGTGAAGCCGCTTTTTGCCAGGAACTCCGCCGCCCGCTGGCTCCGTCCGCCGCTCTTGCACTGGCAGATGATCTCCTGCTGCGGATTCAGCTCGCCAATCCGCTGCGGCAGCTCGCCCAGCGGGATCAGCGTCCCGCCGATCTGGGCGATCTGGTACTCGAAGGGCTCGCGCACGTCCAGCACAAAGACGTTCTCGCCGGCATCGCGGCGGCGCTTCAGCTCCTTCACCGAGACTTGAGGAATGCCGTTCACGACGGCCGTGGGTGTTTTAGGTTCAGGCATAATTCCGCAGAACTGGTTGTAATCGATGAGTTGAGTCACCGTGGGATTCTTTCCGCAAACCGGGCAGTCGGGGTTCTTCCTCAGCTTCAGCTCGCGGAACTTCATGTCGAGCGCGTTGACCAGGAGCAGCCGCCCGATCAGCGGCTCGCCCTTGCCGAGGATCAGCTTGATCGCTTCCGTCGCCTGGATCACGCCGACTAATCCGGGCAGAATCCCGAGCACTCCGCCTTCGGCGCATGAGGGTACGAGGCCCGGCGGCGGCGGTTCGGGATACAGGCAGCGGTAGCACGGGCCTTCCTCGGTGGCAAAGACGCTGGCCTGGCCCTCGAACCGGAAGATCGATCCGTAGGCGTTCGGCTTGCCCGTCAGCACACAGGCGTCGTTCACCAGGTAGCGCGTGGGGAAGTTGTCGGTGCCGTCGGCGATCACGTCGTACTGGCGGATGATCTCGAGCGCGTTGGCGCTGGTGAGCATGGTCTCGTGCTGCACTACGTTCATGTATGGATTCAGCGCCGTCAGCTTTTCCGTCGCCGACACGATCTTCGGCCGGCCCACATCCTTCGTGCTGTGAATGATCTGGCGCTGCAGATTGCTCTCGTCGACTACGTCGAAGTCCACCAGTCCGAGGGTCCCGATGCCGGCCGCGGCCAGGTAAAACGCCAGCGGCGAGCCCAGCCCGCCGGTGCCCACGCAGAGCACCTTGGCGGCCTTCAGCTTCTGCTGGCCCTCCATGCCCACTTCGGGCAGGATCAGATGCCGCGAGTAGCGGGCGACTTCTTCGTTGGACAGCGCGGGGAGGGCAATGGGTTCGGTCGTGGTAGCCATAGCGATTCCTTAAGGATGCGGCCAGGGCCCCCTTCGGTGCAAGGAGGCGCTGTGGTTCAACCGGAATCGGGCACCGATCCGTGTCTTCCCGGGTTTTTCGAGGAGACAGGGTGGGATAATTCATCGCGTCGAAGGGGTCGAAGTGCTCCCTATCAGCCCGATCCTGGCAGATGGGCGAAGGCGCGAAGCGTCCCGTTTTTAGATCGGGGCGCGATGCAAGGCGAGATTGAAAACAATTCACTTACTGATCCTTCAAGGCACCAGTTCCCACAATGCACAGGGATCGCAACCAGGTAGCACAATCCTCAGCGGTGATTGGGAGATCTTCGGGGGGGCCGAAAATTGCGGATGGCCGACGACACGTTCGGAACACCATCAGCGAGGGCTTCGGCGCGATTTCAGCGATGGAATCTCTGGGGAAGATCAGCGAGACACAATGAGCCATGGCACGGGCATTATCCCAGCTTTCTATACGTAGCTTGTGCGATGGGGATCAAACACATGCGGGTGCCGATTCTGCTGGAACAGGTCCAGCATCGCATTGAATCCATTCGTTAACTTGAAATTGCATTCCGCAGTCGTCAGTGGCACCACCCACAAAAAGTGAACGGGTTCACCATCTAAGCTCAATTCGGATGGTAGGGTCTGGTCTTTTCTGACAATTGGGGGCAGAAAGAAAAGCGTGTCAAGGTCAGTGGTTCCCCAAAACGGAGCTGGAGGGTTTCCATTCGGCATCGTATGACCGTGGCCGAGCCATGACTTGCTGGCATGAGGAAAATGGGCAACCCAACGCAAGGTCGAAATGTACTCGTCACGTGGCTCGGTGCAGTAGAAGATGAGTTCCACCCGCCTGGGTGCGTCCTTGTCCGCTCCTCGTGGCAGTGTCATTTCGAGGTCACTCATTCCTCCAGTGACGAGCGAATAGACTTCTTTCTCCCCCTGGGATCGCTTGAACGTGTACACGTCGATATGAGGAATAAGTGGCAACAATTCGTGTGAAACGATCAGCGGCTTTCCAAACAGTCGTTCGTATACTGTCTCCCGCTCTCGCGCGAATCCCGTGCTACCCTCCGTTACACCGAGCCTCGTCTCAACGTTCCCATGTTGGATAATGTTTGTTCCGTCCGGAGCCCTCTTCTTGTTGAACCAAGAACCCATGCTGATTCCTCTCTCCAATCCGCAGAAAGGGCCGGACCCTTGCAGCGTCATTGAAGTTTAATTCAACCCGAACTGATGTGAGCGGCACCCGCCGCGGATTGGCAACGCAGCGTCCATCGGGAATCGGCCGGCACGAATCACAGGAATGCATCACGGCATCGGGCCCGATTCATGAGGACCACCAGAATTGACTGAGCGTGAAGTGTGGCACAAGGTGCTTGAAGCAGAGTTGACCCGCTGGTCTTCGATGTCATGTGACACGGTGTTGACTGAGTTGCAGAACCGAGACATATATGAGGTGGTTGCCGAGTCAAGGCACTACCAGGTCGAAGCGGTACTGCTGGAGGATGCCCCCGAATATTTGCACGTAAGCATCGCCGTTGACGACGGCAGCTTGCTGGGATCAATTCATCCTATAAGTGAAAGTTTCATCTGCAGGAAATCCTGATGTTCGCCGTAGTCGCCCGCGTCTTGCCGCCCGAAATCGAGGTGTTCCGGGAGTATTACCGGCAGTCCGGAGGTTTCGGGATCGGGGGCGGAACCCGCCGCGGATTGGCAACGCAGCGGCCATTGGGAATCGACCGGCGCGAATCACAGGAATGCAGCACGGCATCGCGCTGCCATGCCGGCGTAGCCGAGAACCATGCTGTCGCCGCAGCCGATCCTGCCGGGGAGGAGTAACGAGCCGTCCATGGGACGATTGGTTCTTAAGACCTGTTACTGCGGCGTTCCATCGCCATTCACCACTTCCTGCCGCGTCCATGTTCCGGGCAGCACGCCATTCGGATTCGCGAGCCCATCGCTGGTCTGGTAGCCCACCTTGCCGGTGTTATCCAGCCAGGTGTAGGTATTGGCATTCGAAACCTTGGTTATCTGCCCGGTATTCGGATCGCGGACCGTCTGCTGATTCAGCGCATAATCCACGATGTTTGAGGTCGACGTCGACCTGGCCTGCATGGCCTGGCTGGCCCTCGCCATCGAGAGATCCGTCCCGCGCTGCATCGTCCCCAGGAACTGCTCATGCAGACGCTGATTCGTGGCCTGGCTCTGCATGAACTGCTGATGGCTGGCCGCCTGCTGAGCCATGCTGGCCTGCGACATCGCCTGGATGTTTCGCATCGAATCCTGACCCATCTGGTTGATGATTCGGATGTTCTGTTGCGTCTGCTGCTGGAGCCTCGCGTTCCACGCCTGCAGCCAGGCGCCCTCCTGCTTCTCCCCCGCGTGCTCCAGTTTCAGCATCTGCAGGGCAGCGTCCAGCTGCGCTTCCGGTGCCCGAACGTACCGCACCGTCGCCGTGCATTGATAGGCTGTGTAAGGCGGCCCGCTGAAACCCGGCGGGCGGCGGCGAGTGACGGCCGAGCAGTACGTGGAGGCGCTCAACAAACCCTTCATCGTAAAGCTGCCGTTGGTGTAGCGCACGAAGGCCTGCCCGTCTTCCCGCCGTTCGTCCGGTGGCTGCATCCCGTTAGCCCAATACCTGGCTTGATTGGCCGCCTTGTTTCGCTCGAAGGTCTGCTGCATCCTCTCCAGCTCGGCCGCCGGAATCGGACTTTCCCCCGCATACTCCACGTCCATCATCCGGGCAACGACTTTCAGAAAATCCTGCACATGCAGGTACTCTTCCAGCGGCAGGCAATCGTGGTTGGCATCGCGCGCAGACTCGGCTCCCGGACCCTCCTGCCACGTCCAATCCATCCTCGGCAACATCTCCATCGCCGTCAGCCCATCCGGACTGGTGGCTCGAAAAACCGGAAACGGGATCGACGAGCAGCTCGTTCCCTCGATGATGGCTCCGGCGAAATGCCATTTCGCCGGCACCGTCACTGAATACGCTGTCATCCCCAGCATCGAATCATCGATCGCCTCCACCCGGGTCCCTGCCGGAGGCGCGTCCCCGTTCCCGCTCTGTGCGTAACTGGACAGTGCCGGAACCAGCGCCGGCAGCATCAGCATGATGACCCGCGGTAGCAATCGCATCTGTATCTCCCCCGTCGCGCCCGATCTGCGCCCACCTCGGAGGCTGGACAACGCCCGTCCAAGGGAGGAACCAATCTGGTTTGCCGCAACCAGTCACAGTCAGAACGCGCCCCTGTTTCTTCTCAGAGGTCGGGCCTGGCAAGCAAGAGTTAATACATGCCAGGATGGGCCACTTCGGGCCTCGCGCAGGCTTTCGCCACGGTTCTCTCTGCCGGACTTCACCGGGGCGAAATCGGTTCCAGGGCCGGCTTTTGGGGGGTGCTTTCAAAAGCTGTGAAAAGGAGGCACATCAAACGAGAGCGAGGGCCAACAAAAAAAAGCACTTCCGCGCCAAAATAGTTCAACCTCTTTGGCACGCCGAAATACCGAGGCAGTCAGAGTTCTTGCGCCGAAGGCGCGCCCGCCTGGAGGGCCAGTCCCGGTCAGCAGCCGCCGGCGATGGAGGGGATGATCGAGAGCGTATCCGACTCCTTCACTGCGCTCTCTTCGCGCTGCGGGAGATAGCGCACATCCTCGTCGTTGAGATACAGGTTCACAAACGAGCGCAGCTTGCCGTCGGGGGTG
>DATJTG010000093.1:0-27036 GCA_035503555.1 Acidobacteriaceae bacterium
CTGATGCACGCGGGCGATGCGATTCCCCGCGTCGCGCTCGAGACGCCGATGAAGGATGTGATCTACGAGATGTCGAGCAAGAAGCTGGGCATGACCGTCGTCGAGCGCGATGGCCGCCTGGCCGGGGTGATCAGCGACGGCGATCTGCGACGGCTGCTCGAAAAAGACGGCCCCGACGGATTGCGCAAAAGCGCCGGCGTAGTCATGAATCCCTCGCCGAAGACCATCGGCGCAAGCGAGCTGGCGGTGCGCGGCCTGCACACCATGGAGGAGCGGAAGATCACGTCGCTCATCGTGGTCGACGGCGAGCGGCGAGTCGAGGGCGTGCTCCATCTGCACGACTTGTGGGGAACCGAACTCATCTGATCCGCGACGGCTCACAACATGAGCGAACAATTCCGGCGGCTCGTTCGTCTGTATCGGTAGCGGGGCGCGACGGGCTGCACCGCTCGCGCAATCAGGGCATCCAAACAGGAGTAGGATTCTTCCCATGCGACGGTCCTTCTCAGTCGCGTCTTCCGGTCTCAGGCTTGCGAGCCTGATTGCCCTGGCGAGCTGTGTTGCGCTCGCTCCAGCAGCATGGGCACAGCACGGCGGCGGCCACTCGGGCGGTTTCGGTGGCGGCCATAGCGGCGGATTCGGCGGCGGATTCTCGTCCGGCCACAGCTTTGGCGGGTTTTCCGGACGCAGCTTCGGCGGTTCTTCCGGCTCCTTCGGGCGATCCTCTTCCTTCGGATCGTTCGGCTTCCGCGGCAACTTCGGGTCCTACGGCACGCGCGGCTACAGCTATGCTCCGCGGATGACCTGGCCGGCTCCTGCACGGGGAACCACCCCAGGATTGCGATCGAATTACGCCTATGGCTCCGGAACTCCGTGGCGTGGAAGCGGCAGGTACGATCGGGATCGCTATCGCTCTGCGTACCGCGGCTACGGCTATGGATACGGCTACCCAGCCAATTCCTGGTACGTGCTGCCGTGGGAGCTGGGGTATCCGGATTTCTACGGATACGACAACGGTTCCTGGGTGGGGCAATCGGACCAGGCTGCTCCACAGCAGGACCAGAGTTATCAGGACCAGGGCAACGACCTCGGGCCGGAGGGAGATTATCGTCCGGCTTACGGCGATGCTCCTCAGGAAAACTGGGCCGGCCGCGCTTCTGTCGCGCAGCCGCAGGTTGCCGATGAGCCGGCTCTGACGCTGGTCTTCAACGATGGGCATCAGCAGTCGATTCGCAACTATGCTCTCACCAGCAACGATCTTCTGGTGCTCGACGACACCGGATCGGGCCGCGCACAACGCATTCCCCTCTCGGACGTGAATGTGCCGGCGACGCAACGGGCTGCGCAGTCGGCTGGTCTGGACTTCACGCCGCCGCCGTCGGGCGCGCCGGCCTCGTTCTAATCACTCCTGCAAACGAGGGGCGGCCGGTTTTGCCGGTCGCGCACCGTTAAGCCGCGTTCAGCCTCGATGCGGATTCCACCACCGCCCAATAGCCCGCGTAGACCTTTTCGAAGACCTCGTCCCACGAGGCGGAGAGTGCGTAAGCCCGCGCCCGGTCGCGCATCGATGCGTGCAGCGCCGGATTCGTGACGATGCGCTCGATGGCCGCGGAGAAATCGGCATCGGCCGCGACGAAGCCGGTCGCGCCTTCGCGCACCAGCGATTTCGGGCCGCCGTCGGGAGTCACCACGGCCGGCACGCCGGAGGCCAGAGCCTCCAGCACCACGTTGCCGAAGGTGTCCGTGTGCGAGGGGAAGACGAAGACGTCCATGCCCGCGTAGGCGCGCGCCAGGGCTTCGCCGCGCAGTACGCCGGGAAATTCCGCCCGGGGCAGATGCTCGCGCAGCCACGCTTCGTCGGTTCCCTGCCCGACGATGCGGAAGCGGAAGTTGCGCAGGCCGCGCGCTTCGAGTTCGCGCTGCACCTCGACCAGCAGCGCGACGTTTTTCTCGATGCTCATACGCCCCACAAACCCGAGCACGAAGTCCCTGTCGGCGGGGTCGCGATCGCGGCGCGCCGGCGAGAACAACTGCGTGTCGACGCCGCGCTGCATCAGGTGGCAGGTGCGGCGGGTTTTTGCTTCGAGCATGCGGCAGAGGTCGAGGTTGGGGGCGAAGAGCACCCGCGCCCAGCGGTAGAAGATGCAGGACATATCCAGCGCCCCGCTCTCAATGTGCTGCGCCGCGGCCGCGCGCCGGCTTTTGGGCAGGCGGTTCAGCAGCCAGCCCGAGCGCGTCGCGGCGTATTCATGCAGATTGGTATGCCACGAGGCCGCCAGCGGCACGCCCAGATGGTGCGCGGTCCAGGCGCCCAGCAATCCGCACTCGCTGGGCCCGGTCACGTGGATGATGTCAGGGCCGAAGTCGCGCACCGCTTGCAGAATCGCTGGAATGTGGCGGACCCAGGCGATGTCGAAGCGCAGGTCTTTGTCGAGCGGAAAGGAGAGCGCGCCGCGGCGCAATTCGAGCGCGGTTACGGTTCCTTCCTGCGTGAGCTGCTTCGGCGGCGACGCCACGCCGCCGGGAGCCGCGCGCACGCACAGGAACGGCAGCCCGCGCCGGCGGGCAAACGCCTCGAAGTGGCGCGAAGTATGTGCCACGCCGTTGATCTCGTGGAACGAGTCGGGAAAATAGGCGACTCTCAGGGCTGGAGGGCTGCTGGCGGAGGTCCGGTTAGCTGAAATCCGGTTCGCTGATATCCGGTTCGTATGAGCGTCTGCTTCGGCGAGGCTTCCTGGTGCGGACGCGGGCGAATTCAGAGCAAGATCCTCGCTAACGGTCATTTCTCCAGACCAACCGCACCGCTCTGGAAAAATCTCGGCTGGCATGGGGTCACGGACCGGTCTTGAGCTCGCCGGGCCTGCGCTCACCGCTTTTTTGCGTGGCCGGTTCTTAGCCGCAGCGTTAGCTGACTTCCTCACCCAGCGCGAACTTCAGCTCGTGCGATTCGCTCCAGGCGAGGCGCAGGCTGCCGGAAACCGGGCTGCTGCCCATCAGGCGAACGCTTTTGATGATGGCGCTGATCCACCACGGCGCCTGGCCGTCGGGCCAGAGATCGCGAGCGGTGCGGATTGCGCCGCTGGAGTCCGGGTGATACACACGCTCATCCCAGTACCGCGAGCCGGTCGGGAACTCCGGATAATCGCGGATCGCGTCCAGCGTCGATTCGAGAATGCGGTGCTTCCACGGCTGCGCGTATTGCGGCATGAAGAGAACGTGGCTGCGGCCCTCGTAGCGGATCTCGTGAACGAACTCGGTGAAGCTCGACGCCTGCGACAGGTTCACGTTGGCGTTGGGCTCCATCCCGTGGCGATCGCCGCCGGAGATCAGCAGCTTGCCCCACTGCTGAGCCAGGCGCTTTACCCGGCGGTTCTCTTCCCAGTGGCGCAGGCCGTTCAGCTCGAAGGCGTGCATGAACTCGTGGTTGGCCGCCAGAAATTCCTGCACCCGCCGCATCGCCTTCTCGGCGCCGATCAGGTAGAGATCCCACATGGGGTGGTTGAAGACGATCAGAACGTTGGGCAGCGCGTGCAGAGCGGCCAGAATCTCGGTCAGCTTCTTTTCGTCCGGTTTCGCCGTGTACTCCTCGAAGGTCTTCATCCACGCCGCGCCCTGGTCGCTGGGCAGGTTGTGGATGCCGAGGTGGAAGGACTGATCGCCGCCGAAGGGCGCGCTCCACTCCACGGAAACCGGGATGTGCCGGGCCGAGGCGACGGTGCGCAGCAGCATTGGCGCGGCGATCGTGTCGTGATCGGTGATGGAAACCAGGGGCATCTTGCCCAGAGCCTGGGCAATCTGATGGCTCTCGAGATCGAACGCGAGCTTCGGCGTCAGGGGTGGAGTCCAATAGGCCGCGGCATAATTGATGGGCGTATTGTAAAGTTCACGCGAGCGGCGTTCGTATCGGGCCAGGACAGGGCGCAGCAGCGGATACTGATTTCCCAGGTTCGCCAGGAAATCGAGCGTCTCTTTCGACTGGTTGGTGTGGCTGTGCAGCGACACCGCGGTTGGAGAATCGCGTAGGGCGTCAGCTTCCTTCCAGAGATACGAGATGCGGCGCAGTCCGGCCATTTGGATTCCTCCTGAGGTCGTGCTCCTGAGGCCAGTATCCCGTGTGCACCGTGAACAGGGCATTACGGGGCTAAAAATGATCGATCAATACCGGAAAAAGTACCCCCGAAGGCAACACGGCTTGCGGGGTGGATTGCTCGCTCCAAACGACTGTGGAACCATGACTTACAGTTGCGTCATCGGCATCCGGCGCGGCTTTGGAACCGCACTCGTCACCGGCGCGTTTGCGCGATGTCAGGCACTTCAGCCTCCTGCGCGGCTTCCGGCTCCAGATGGTTGCGCGTAAGGCCGTCGCGCAGAAGCTCAAAGGCCGTCTCCGGCGTGTCGACGATCTGGAACAGCTCGCGATCCCGCGGGGAAATCGCGCCTTTGTCGACCAGCACGTCCAGGTTGATCACCTGCTCCCAATAGGACGACCCGTAGAGCAGAACTGTAATCTTCTTGGCGAGCTTTTGCGTCTGCGACAGGGTCAGGATTTCGAACATCTCGTCGAGGGTGCCGAATCCTCCGGGGAAAACCACCAGCGCCTTCGCCAGATACGCAAACCAGTATTTGCGCATGAAGAAGTAGTGGAACTCGAAGTTCAACGCCGGGGTGATGTAGCGGTTGGGCATCTGCTCGAAGGGCAGCTTGATGTTGAGCCCAATGGTTTTGCCGCCGGCCTCCCATGCGCCGCGGTTGGCGGCTTCCATGATGCCCGGGCCACCGCCGGAGGTGACCACGAAGCGGTTCCGGCGCGATTTGAGCGCCTTCGCCCACTGCGTCAGCAGAAAGGCAACTCTGCGGGCGTCTTCATAGTAGTGGGCCATCTCCACGGCGGCCTCGGCGCGGCGGCGGCGCAGTTCGCTGGTCTCGCCATCGGGCAGGCGCGACGGCTGCTCCTCTTCCGGAGCGGGCTGCTGCGATCCGGTGTTTTCCAGCAGTTCCAGGTCGTGGCTGGCCTCGTCGAGCGCGCGGAAGCGCGCCGAGCCGAAGAAGACGACCGTGTCCTGGATGCGTTCGCGGCGAAAGCGCGACAGCGGCTCGGAGTATTCCGCGAGGATGCGGATAATGCGTCCGTCCGGGCCATTGAGAAACGTATCGTTTTCGTACGCCAGAGAGGCGCTTGCGAGAGGACTGGGTGGCTTACGCGGCATATCGTCTCTCAGTTGCGATCAGCTTTCTTTGTAGTGGATGGCGTCCGACAGCGCGATCCAGAAGTTCAGCAATCCCAGGCCTGATACGATCCCGCGCACCGCCCCGTTCTGCGTGACGTGCGCCAGGGGAGCGTAGTAGAGGAAGAACCGATTCAGCGTCCAAAAATGCAACCACGGTAAGAACAGCAGGAACAGGCCAAGATACAGGTGAACCATCACGCTGAGAAACAGATCGGCGCGCAGCAGCCACAGAGGCGTCGGGGAGGGTTGCACCGGCGGGGGGGCGGGAATTCGATTCGGCGGCGCTGGATGCGGCGATTCTGGCGACGGCGAAGGGGATACAGCGTTGGAGGGGGTCGGCGTCATGAGTGCGCAATGCGGGGACGCACGGACGCCCCGGTACGACTTCCCTCACGGTAACACAGCGGCGCCGACGCTCATGGCGATTCCGCGCGTCCGTTTCGGGAGCTTTCCTGCCCGGTTCCGCGTCTATTCGGCAGATTGGAGTTCGCAACGGGATGGGCCGGCGTTTCGGGGTCCTCCAGGAAAGGTGGATCGATGCTTCGGATGGCCCTCTTCTTGTGCGTGATTTCCGTTCTGCCGGCCCCTTTGGCTCTCAGCCAGTCAGAAAGTGGGCCTCCCGTTCCGAGGATTCTCGAAGCCGGATTCGACGCGTATCGCGCCGGCGGCCCCGACGAGGCTCTGCGCGTGTGGCTTCGCAACAGCCCGCTGGAAGGCACCGGAGAGATCGGGAAGGCCGATCAGGTGCTGCACGCCGCCCAGATCCAGTTCGGGCAATGGCGCAGCTTCGACATCATCAGCGACCACACGATCTCCCGGTCGACGCGCGTGATCTACATGACGCTCGATTTCGACAAGGGGCCCCTCTTCGCCAAGTTCGTCCTCTATCGCACGGAACCGGGCTATATCGTCACGAGCGTGGCCTTCAGTCCTAACGATACGGACGTGTTGCCGGCGCAGCCGCTGTAGGCGGAAGATTCGGTCGCCGCAGCTCTTGACACAGCGTTCCCCGAACCCGTTGAGTGGAGTGGGAGAGGAGACACAGCCCATGGCCGACTGGTTCGCGCGTCCGGTTTTGCATGTGAAAGACGTTGAAACTTCGCTCCGCTTTTACATCGACCGCCTGGGCTTCACCGGCGCATGGCGCTACGAAGAGGACGGCCGCCTGCGGGTCGCGCAGGCGGATCGGCAGGGCTGCGCACTGATCTTTTCCGACCAGTGGCCGGAGAAGATCGGCAAAGGGCTCATCTTCATTTCTCTCAACGTCGAGCCACCGACGCCGGAGGCCAGCATCGCTGCGCTCGATAGGCTCCGGGCAGAACTCGAGTCGAAAGGCGCTCCGGTGAAGGAAGGATCATGGGGCTATCGTCTTCTGGTGGTTGACGATCCCGACGGCAACCAGCTCTTCTTCAATTATCCCGCGAAGCCGGCATCCGGCGCAGCCGCGTAAAACTCTGAGCCGCTGCGCACGGCGCGCCGGCCTTTCCCTGGCCAGTTGGATGGAACGCGCGAAACTGCGCTCCGCGCTCTGACCTGGTTTTTCACGGCTGTCGCGGAGCCAGCCACAGAATCGCGTTCTCAAAGAGACGATTTTGGATGGGGCTGGTGAAGATCTGGTCGCCGTGTCCCATGTTGATGTAGAGCATCCGGTAACGGGTGTTGGTCCACACCACGGGCAGATCGCCGCCGGTTAGGGTGTCTTTCCAGCCCAGCGGATAGTTCGACGCATCGAGCGACAACAGGACCTTCACGTTCTTGTTCTGCCTGGGATCCGGCTTCCAGATGTACCACTCGTTCGCCGGTGAGACGAAGGTCGGCGGCAGGCTGCGCGTGACCGGCGATGCCGGATCTTCCACGCGCAGCGTCGCCGGCAGAGGAGGCCAGTTGTTGCTCGCGAAGACCGCGCCTCCCAGAAAATCGACGAACCACGGCCACTGCGTCGATTCGTCGTTATAGCCGGCGGAATGAAAACCGAGCCACGCGCCGCCGGCGTCCATGTAGCGCGCGAAGGCTTCGCGCTCCGGCGCGGTCGTGGGAATCTCGTTGAGCCACAGCACCAGTTGATATTGCTTCAGCGTCGACGGCGTCATGTCGCCGAGGTTGGTCGAGGTCTGCAGGGCAAAGTGATCTTTCGCCGCGAGGCTGCCGAGAAAGCGGACGGCCTCCTTCGCGAACTCCACGTGATCGGGCTCGGTGTGCGCGGAGTAGAACGCCAGCACCCTGAATCGCGGCTGCTGCGCGCGGCCCATTGCGGGCGCCGCGGCCATCAGGCAGAGGAGAACCAGGGGTCCGAAGACCGTGGCCGAAAAAATGCGTCGCATCATCGCGGATCCTTTCCAACAGGATCGCAAACTCCTGAGAAAATCGCAGCATGTCTTCGTGGGTACTGCGATTTCCTCCGGGCATCGTCATGGGCGCGCTTCTGTGCGGTGCGGCCGTCGCGCAGCCGATCGAGCCGCCGCGCACCGCGCTGATCAATCCGCGCGCGATCGCGGTCAATGCCGTCACGCACCGTGTCTATGCGGTCGATCAGGAAAGCAACAGCGTGATTACCGAAGATGTTCGGACCGGCGACTCCACGGCGATTGCTGTCGGCAAGGCTCCCGATGCGCTGGCGATCGATTCCGGACTGAACCGGATCTACGTGGTGAATTCCGGCAGCGATTCCGTCAGCGTGATCAACGGCGCGACGCAGTCGGTGGTCGCCACGCTGGCCGCGGGACGCATGCCCTACGCCATCGATGTCGATCCCGGCCTGCACCGGGCTCTGGTGATGAATACCTACAGCAGCTTCGTTACCGAAATCGACGAGACCACCAACGCCGTCAGCCAGCTGCCGCTCGGATCGAAGGATGCGGTAGCGATCGACCGCACGCTGCACCGGGCTTTCCTGTTGGGATACGAGGACACGGCGCTCACGATGCTCGACGAAGCGAGCCACAGCACCAAGCGCGTCCCCGCCGCGATGCACCTGTGGGGCCTCGCGGTCGATGAGGATCGGGGATTCGTCTACGCGACCGAGGCGCAGAACCATGCCCTGTTCGTCCTCGACGAGAAGACCGGCAGCACGGCGACGCTGCCGGTGGGCGCGATGCCCTGCGCAGCGGCCGTCGACCCGCGCACCGGCCGCGTCTACGTGCTGAACTATGCGGACGCCAGCGTAACGGTCGTGCGGAGTTCGCCGTGGAAGACGCTGGCGACGATTGCCGTCGGCAGCCGTCCCGAAGCCCTCGCAGTCGATCCGAAGCGCGACCGCATTTACGTCGCGAACACCCACAGCAACAGCGTCAGTGTCATCGACGGCCAAACGGACAGAGTGATGGCGACGATTCCGGCAGGGCGGAATCCTTACGCCATCGCGGTCGACTCGGCAGAGGACGCCGTCTACGTCGCCAATTTCGGCTCTCCCGCGTTCACGCGGGTGAATCTCGCCTCAGTTCCGCAGTGAGTTCGGCGGGCGCGTAGCGCACAGTGCGCTCCTGCCTGGCGCTTCAGGAATTCCGGCCGCTACTTCCACTTGATGTTGCAGCCGATGCTGGGGCGCTGGTCCGGACTGACAGGCTGGCCGGCGACGAGGGCATCGAGCGCCGCGCGCAGATCGCTGCCCGTGACCGGGATGCCGTTGCCGGGACGGCTCGCATCGAGCTGCCCGCGATACGCCAGCTTG
Source organism: Acidobacteriaceae bacterium (assembly GCA_035503555.1). GTDB lineage: Bacteria > Acidobacteriota > Terriglobia > Terriglobales > Acidobacteriaceae > Palsa-343. The sequence continues at coordinate 8,896 of DATJTG010000093.1, forward strand.
CCCGCGGCGTCGAAGAGGAAAAAGTCGGGCGTGCACCGCGCGTCGTAGGCGCGCGCCACTTCCTGGGTCTTGTCGTAGAGATAGGGGAAGGTGAAATGCACGCGCTGCGCCTGGCGGGCCAGGCCCGGTGGCGCGTCGTCGGGGTAGTTGACGGCATCGTTGCTGCTGATGGCTACGATGCCGACGCCGGATTTCTTATAGTCCGAGCCCAGCTGCGCGAGCTGCTGCTCCACGTGCTTTACGAACGGGCAATGCGCGCAGATGAACATGACGAGCATGCCTTTGGGGCCCTGCCCTGAATCCGACGTGTGGATCTTCCCGTCGCGTACGTCCTGAAGAGAAAAGTGCGGGGCCCGCGTTCCCAGTGCCAGCATGGATGATTCCGTTGCAGCCATCCGTCAACCTCCACCACTCAAGAGGTTAGCGCAACGCCGCGCTCGGCGGCGCAGGTCGCGCGCAAAGAAAAAGCCGCGTGAAGGCCACGCGGCTTGATTCCCCTGGAGGGGCGACTGACACTTGCTGGTGACGCGAAGCTACTGCGGCTGCGCGGGCGGGGGGCCATTCTCGCCGCCCCCGCCTGGGCCGCCGCGATGCATGTGCTCCTGCATCGCCTGATATTTCTGCTTCTGATCGTCGTTCAGAACCGCGTTGATCTTCGTTTCCGAATCCTGGCGGATGGCCATCATCTGGCTGCGCCGGTCTTCCCGCGAAAGCGACTGGTTCTGCCACAGGGCCTGCATCTTCTGCTGGCGGTCGACGAGGATCGGCTTGATCTGCGTCTGCTGATCGGCCGTCAGGTTGAGTTGCTTCGTCATGTGCTCGAGCTGGCGGTCGGGATCCATCATGCCGCGACCGTGGCCGCCCCACTGTCCCTGGCCCTGCTCGGCCTGAGGCTGGCTGGTGTTGTCCTGAGCGAATGCCGCGGATGCGGCGCCGATCGCCAGCATCCCCGCGAGTGCGGTGGTTAAGAGTGTGTTGCGCATGATTGTTTCTGCATACCTCCGGCTTCCTGCCTCTTGTAACCCGCTCCGCCCTGTCTGGACGTCGGAGCCGGGCTGCCCGTTCACTTCAGGCAAACAGACGGGAGTTCCCTGGGCGGAGATGCAGAGGCGCCAAAATTTAATTGGGCACGCTCAGGGCGCTGGCAGCGCGGCAACGGCGTCATGGGGAGGCATGGGAACCGGCTTCGAGCGCAGGCCGCAATGCAGCAGCCCAGGCGCATGTTCCTGCGCAGCGGGCAGATACGCGTACGCAAAGACGGCACGGTACTGGTTCTCGCCGGGATAGTTGCACTGCGCGCAGCTCGGCCGGTAGGCGATCGACGGATTGCCGAGCATCGGCTCGCTCCATTGCTCGGAGCCATGCGCCTTCACAACGAGATATGCGGGATGATCCGGAGGCGCCGCGGGCTGGTAGGCAAACATCGGCCCCCGCTCGCTGAGCGCGTTCACCAGCGAGCCGCCGGTCCCCGCTGACGCCCGCCAGAGCCAACGTTGCCCCACCAGCGCGAACCAGTGCGCGCTCGAGGGAACGGGCTGCTCGAGGCGAATGTCGCGCGCGGTGTGGTTGTCGATACGGAACTGAAAGCCCGGCCCCATGCCCGCCATCGGTTCCGCCAGATAACTCGCCGAGAGCACGATTCCCGAACACTGCGCAACCAACGGGCCGGGATGACGCGGGCCTGCGGCTCCCACGGATTGCGCGCCGAGGCCGGCGAATACGAGCAGAAGCGTCAGGCGCGATGGAGCCGACCGGGCCAAGCGGCAATCAGCTCCGGCCGAGAGCGTCAAGATCGATCGACTGGAATTCCTTGCGCTCAATGCCTGCGCGAATCTGCTTCGGCGTCCACCCCATCTTCGTCATCTTGTACGCGTAGGCGCCTTCCTGGGCGCAGGTGGAGCAGATGGCGGCGTGGGTGCCTTCAAAGCAGCTGTGCAGGCTGGTGTGCCCCAGCGCGCGGTCGCAGCGGCAGTAGCAGGGCAGCTGATAGAGCACATTGGGGATTTGCGCCGCTTCCTTATAGACTTCGACCTGCCACTTCTCGCGGAAGAACTGTCCTGTGAGCTGATCGCCGCTCATGATCGGCGGCAGCGTCTCACCCCTGGCCGGAGCTTGCGGATGGTAGGCGGGAACATCGGCAGCCGGGTCGGACCACTGCGCGTGGACCGCATGTCCCGGCAGCGTGCTCACGGGGATGGCATAGGCTGCGACGATCAGCAGGCCCAGAGCAAGGCTCGAAAAAACGCGTTTCAATGGGGAGTGCTCCAGAGCTTCATGGTACAGGATGAGTTGAACCCGTCTGGATTGGACGTGGGGGCAGGTTGGAAGCGAGGGGAAATGCCGAAAAAAGACAAAAAAGACGGCACGAACGTTAGATTGTCCGTGCCGGGAGGCCAGTGACGCAACTTGTTTGCCAGCCGGGAATTCTCAGTCAACCGGTCTGGCCCTAATCTCTATAACTTCAGATGCTGGCCGCGACGAAAAGGCGGCGCATAAATTATCTTTCAAACTGAAGTCTGGGAGAACTCATCTCCCCTTTCCAAATAATGTAACCCAAACCGGCCAATCGCACAAGCGTTCTATGTATTTTAGTAGTTTTCTAGCCGCGACCGACCTATTTTCAACAACTTAGCTGCGAGCATCCTGCCATGAACCCTGAATCCGAAAGCCCTGAAACGGAGCCAGAAGCCCCGCAGAAGCCCGGGATGCGCATCCTGCAAACCGGTTTTCTGGTTGCCGGATCGGCCCTGCTGGGCGGTCTTGCCGTCGCCCTCTGGCACCGGAAATCGCTGGCCAGGCTGCGCCAGCCGTCACCGATCTCAGAATCAGCTTCTCCTTCACCAGACGCAGAAGAGGAGTAAAAGTTGCGGCGGAGTGCGCCCGGCGCCGCTGTTCGCGGCGGGGTTCAGGCCAGGCTGTCGATCGCGGAGGCGAGGTCGAAATCGCGCTCGGTCAGGCCGCCCGCGTCGTGGCTCACCAGAGCCAGGCGCACCTTGTTATAGCGGATATCGATATCCGGGTGATGGCCGGCCCCCTCCGCCAGTTCCGCCACGGCGTTCACAAACTGCATCGCTTCCACGAAGTTGGGAAACTCGCAGCGGCGGACGAGCTCACCGCTTTCCAGCTTCCATTTGGGCATCGAGAGCAGCTTTCCCGCAATGATCCTGTCGTCCAGCAACGGCATGCTCTGGCTCCATTCGGCAGAAAGTGACACTGCAGCCGGTTACAGTTTGAGATCTTCGATCGAACCCGCAAAAGATAGCGGAGAGAAGCGTGGATGCCGGGTCATCTCGGCGCGAAGGTCTTCCCACAGAGTGTCCGGCAATCCCAGATAGACATCCACCACTCCCGGATCGAACTGGCTGCCGGCGCACCTTTGAATCTCTTTGCGCGCCACGTGATACGTGCGCGCTTTTCGGTACGGCCGGTCCGAAGTGATTGCATCCAGTGTATCGGCAACGGCAAAAATCCGCGCACCGAGGGGAATCTGCTCGCCGCTCAGCCCGCGCGGATAGCCGTTGCCGTCGTAAAACTCCTGGTGGCTGTAAACGATCTCCGCCGCTTCCTCAAGAAACGGGATCTTGCGCAGAATCTGGTAGCCCCGTGCCGGGTGCTCCCGCATGATGGCCAGTTCTTCCGGATCGAGCTTGCCGGGCTTGAGCAGGATGGCATCCGGGATCGCCATCTTACCGATGTCGTGCAGGAACGCGCCGCGGGCGATCACCCGGGTTTGCGCAAGCTCCACGCCGCAATGCCGCGCCAGGGCGATGGTGTACGCCGTCACGCGGCGGGAATGCCCTTCCGTCTCCGCGTCCTTCAGGTCGAGCGCGTCGCCCAGCGCTTCCAGCGTGATGTCGTAGGAGCGCTCCAGATCGCCCATCGCCTGGCGCAGCATCTCGGTGCGGGCAGAAACCAGTTGCTCCAAATTGTGCCGGTACACCGAGTTCTGCTGGACGAGGCGCCGGTAGTCGAGCGCTCGCCGCACGGTCACCAGCAACTGCTCTTTCTCGAAGGGCTTCAGCAGATAGTCATAGGCGCCTTTGCGCATCGCGGAGATGGCGACGCCCACATCGTGGATTGCGGTCACCATCACCATCGGCGTATCCGGATGCACCTGCCGGATCCGCTCGAGCAGCCCGATGCCGTCGAGGCCGCTCATCACGATGTCGGAAAGAATGAGATCGTACGGAGGGTCCTGCTCGACGTGCTCGATCGCTTCAGCTCCGTTGGCTGCCAGCACTGGAGTGTAGTTCGACTTTTCCAGCATGGCGGCCATCAGAGTCCGAACGTATGGCTCGTCGTCTACGATCAGGATCCGCTCCGATGCCAAACTTCCCCTCCCGACCACAAGGCCCGCAAACGTTTCAAGACAAATCGGCGCCCGGTCGGTGATCGACCAGTCACCGATCTATCCTACCCTGGGCTTCCAAACCCAGCGGGAACAAATCCGGCCCCGAAATTGCACTCACGTCTACTTTGGATCACTGCGGTCGGCCGGGTTTCAAACAAGTTACGGCGCTAGCCACGCCCCGGTTCGGCAAAAATTTCATCGAACCTGTGAAGTTATGGCATCCCCGCCACGGCTCAGGCGCATCTCTTCGCCCCAGCCGTGGTAAGCTGCTTCAACCGGTTCCTCACCCGGAGAGAAGACCCCAGACCATCATGATCTTTGACTTCGACAGGTTCGCTACGCGATCTGCAGCCAGGGAAATGGCGCCGCGCCGCCTGGAAGATCGCCAGCGGGATGCGTACGAAAGCCACCGGCACCGTGTCTTCTCCGTTTCCTATTACATGACCGGCAGCGAAATCGAAGCGGAAGACCTGCTGCGAGAGACTTTCATCAGCGCGTTCCAGGAGTGCGAAGAGCCGGATCAGACGATCGTGGACACCGCGCTCATCGAGCAGCTCAGCGTGCGAGTGCCGCTGAACGAAGCCGAGGCTCAGCCCATTCCGGTTTCGACTGGCGCGATGGGGCGGCGCAATGTTCTGCGCGCCGATCTGGAGCAGGCGATTCGCTGCCTGCCTCCGTCGGAGCGGCTCGTTTTCCTGCTGATGGACGTGGAGGGTTACCCGGTCCCCCAGATCGCCGCCCTGCTCGCGATACGCGAGCCCGATGTGACGCGCAGAGCCGTGATGGCTCGCATGCGCCTGCGCCATGAGCTGGCGCTGATGCACGAAGACGGGCAGCAGGCCGCGTAGCTCCCGCATTGTTCCCTGCCGATCTGAAAGTCTACCCTTTGCGCGCGGCTCGCAGCGCTCTGCGATTCTTTGCCCAGTCCGGCTTGGTGATCTGCCGCGCGCGCCCGAGGGCCAGCGCATCGGCAGGCACATTGTCGGTGATGCAGGAGCCGGCGGCGATATAGGCGCCTTCACCGATGATCAGCGGGGCCACCAGGGTTGAATCGCTGCCGACAAAGACGCCTTCGCCGATGAGGGTCTTGTGCTTGTCCACCCCGTCGTAGTTGCAGGTGATGGTGCCTGCGCCGATGTTCGTGCCGCTGCCGATTTCGGCGTCGCCCAGATAGCTGAGATGGTTTGCCTTGGAGCCGGCGCCCATGTGAACCTTCTTCGTCTCGACGAAGTTGCCGACGTGCGCCCCTTCGCCGATGACGCAGCCGGGCCGCACGTGCGCAAAGGGACCGATCTGTGCGCCCTTGCCGATTTCCGATTCCGCTATGAAGCAGGACGGCCGCACGAGCACCCGCTCGCCGATCCTCGCGCTTTCAATCACGGAGTACGAGCGAATCCGGCAGTCGCTGCCTACAGTAGTCTCGCCCAGCAGCTGCACGTACGGCTCGATCACCGTGTCCGCGCCCACTTCCACCGTGGCATCGATCGTCACGGTTTCGGGGCGGAAGATTGTCACCCCGTTCGCCATCAGGCGGCGCGCCGTGGCCAGGCGCAGTTCGCGGTCCAGATCCATCATTTCCGCGATGGTGTTCGCGCCCAGCACTTCGCTGGCCTCCGCGGCTCGAACGGCCACCACACGCTCCCCCGCATCGACGAGAATGCGAGCCATGTCGGTCAGGTACAGCTCCTTGTGCGCATTCTCCGCCTGCAACTGCCCGATATGCGCATAGAGCGTGCTGCGCCGGAAAGCGTAGATGCCGGAATTGATTTCGCCGATCGTCTCCTGCTCCGGCGTGAGCGCCTTCTGCTCCACGATGGCCGCAACGCCAGGCTCGTCCGCTTTCCGGCGAACCACGCGGCCGTAACCAAAGGGATGGTCAGGCGCCGCGGTAAGAATGGTCATCGCGGCCTGCTCGCGCAGGTGAAAATCGCGCAGCGCGAGGATGGTTTCCGGCCGCAGCAGCGGCACATCGCCGGAGAGCACGATCAGCTCGTCGTAGTCGCGCGCGGCCTGCTCGGCCACCTGCACCGCGTGACCGGTGCCGCGCTGCTCGGCCTGCACAACGAAGCGGACGCCGGTATCGCGCAATGCGGCCTGCACTCCCTCCGCCTGATGACCGACGATGGTGACGATGTCGGCCGGCGGCACCACCTGCGCGGCCGCCGCGATCACGTGGCCGAGCAACGGCTTCCCGCCAATCTCGTGGAGAACTTTAGCCCGTTTCGATTTGAGCCGCGTGCCCTTGCCCGCAGCCATGATCAGGATTCCCAGTCGCATGAAGGCTCCAGCGGGCGCCGGCTGCTTCGGGTCAGCCGATGAACCCCGCATTGTTCTCTGACGCTAATTTTGCGTGTTGCAGGTGTCAAACCCAGCGCGGTTTACGCACGGAGATAGTCGTCTTTGCATTTGAAGAGTGCGATGGTGAAAGAGATCACCAGCAACCCGCCGAGGCCGAAGCAAACCGCCATGAACGGGCCATGGTAGAACGTGCTGGCCATCGGCGCGGTGAACGGCGAGGACCACCGGGCGGCCAGGTTGGTCTCATAGGTGGCGAATCGGTCCCACATCCCCGGAATCAGAAACGTGAGCGAGTAACCGAATACGTAGATCTGCCAGAGCAGGCCCAGGTACCAGCTGAATTTCCATTTGCGGATGAGGCCGATGGCCAGCACCAGTTGGAAGACGGCCATGCCGGTCATGAAGGCAATTTCCGCGCCGCCGCCGACGGTTGCGCCGAAGAGAAACAGTGGGATGTGCGTGACCAGAACCACGGGCAAATAGAGAATCCCGAGCAGCATCAGGCACGCCCAGGCAATGATCACGATCCTCCAGCCGGAGATTCCCGAGGCCGCAGGCGCGATCAATACCGATCCGCCGTGCGGCACGATCTCCGGATTCGTCACCATGAGCCCGGCGCCGGTAAAGGCGCCCCGCACCCCGGGCAGGCTGAAGTAAACAGCCCACCACAGGCCAACCAGCGCAATGACCGAGTAGAGCGCGGCGATTCCCATCACGATCATGGGCACCATGGAGAGAAGGCTCGCGGGCTCGCCCGGTGGGGGCGGCGGCAGGGCAGGAACGAGGTTGCGCACGGCGAGCACGCCGATGGCGGCTCCGCCGGAGAAAAGGCATACCGCCGCGCCAATGACGATGCTCCCGATGCGAGCCCAGGGCCGCATGCGGAACAGGCCCACCACCGTCCATCCGGAAAAAAGAAAAAAGCCAAGAACCAGCAGATTGGAGAGGATGACGATGACCCGGAATCCGGGGATGTTCACCGGGTTGTGCATGAAGAGGAAGACAACCAGAGACAGCGAAACGCCCAGCGTTCCGAGCACCGCCATCAGGCCCATGACCACGGCTGCGGCGATCACGCCGGCCGGCTTGCGCATAGCAGATTTCCTTTCCGCGATCGTGCAGTGCCGATCGCGTTCAGGATACTCTTTCGTGCGCCCGTCACCTGAAAAATGACCTGATTCCTGCCGGGCTTTCGTATACTTTGTTTCAGGAAAACGTAGCTGAGGAATCGATGCCCTGTCTTGAACTGAAGGTTGCGGCTGAACCCGCGCGCGAGCCCGCTACACGGCTGCGCAGTCTTTTGGAAAAGCCGGGCTCGGCGGTTCTTCGTCGCCATCAGGTGGCCGAAGCACCGGGCTTCGACGATCCCCAGCTGCGGAATCGTTTCCGCGTGGTCGCGGTGCTCGCCGTCGATCTCAACAATCCGCCTCAGGAGCCTGAAGACCCGGCCGAGAAAGCCGAAGGCGAGGAGAACGCCGAGACTCCGGTCACGATTCAGGAAGAAGCCGATCCGTTCGACGGCAGCTTCGCCAAGGGCATCGAGATCTGGATCGCCGACGGCGTGCGCACGGCGTGCGTGCATGCCGACGCCGACGAGATCCCCGGCGCTCTGGCCATGTTCGACGCCTACCTCCGCCTGGCTCGCTATCAGCCCGCGTTTCTGCGCCTCGATAAGCGCGTCGTCGGACTGCATTTCACCTTTCGCGAGGGTCTGTCGGTCGGCGTGCACGGCGCGCCGTCGGAAGTTGAACCGGCCGCGGGGGCGTTCTTCGATGCCGTCTCGCCGATCTCGGAGACTGACGATTTCCGCGCTCCAAGTTTTGTTGTCCGGCTGCCGAATGGCTGCATTGCGTACTTTCACGATCTGCTGCGTTCCGCAACCGCCTGGCTCAACAGCAATTCGTATCCCAGCATTCTCGGCTCAAAATGAACCCCGGCGTGGCGATGGCCCTGCTTTCCGGCCTCCTCGCCGCGGTTGGGCAATCCGCCTCCCGAACTCCTCCCGCGAACTTCACAAATACGGAACAGGTTGAGCAGGGGCAACTGCAGGTCCCGGGTGGCGATTTGCTCTCTTACCGCATCCGGCTGCTGCCGGTAGCCTCGTTCCCCGACTTACCCCCAGCCATCGGCGCCCAGCTCCGCAGCCGCGGCTGCATGATTCCGCAAACTTTCGAAGCGCAGGCGCCGGAAAATGTCGTGCAGGGAGCTTTTCGCGCGAAGGGCTCGAGTGACTGGGCCGTGCTCTGTTCCGCAACGGGAACCACAACCCTCTACGTTTTTTTTGCCGGCCAGTTTGACGATCCCGTGGCGCTGCGCAGCCAGCCGGACACGGCCTGGCTCGGCGCTGACTCCGGCAGCTCCAGTTTCGGCTCGGCGTGGGGGATTTCCGCGCGCGGCGCCGCCAATCTGCGCGCTTCCCGCCAGCTGCACGGCGCTGCCGACTTCGATCACGACGGCATCGAGGATGCCTACCTGGAGCACGCGGCGACGGTGCACTACTGCCAGAACAGCCATTGGCTGGTGTTGACCGGCTCGCAATAACCCTCCCGAGCCTCGGGTCTATTCGGCCTCCGGTATCGTCCATTCGTGCACCGGCGATCCACCGGGCACCGCAACTTAATACCGGGAACCCGGTCTAATGCATACGCAGCGCCTGTGAATCCTTCACCCACTCTCGGCGTTCTGATGCGTCCTTCAGGAAGCAGTGTGCGCGCGGCTTCGCGCAGGGAAAAATCCGCGCACCGCAGCTTCGCTCCTTCATTCCCTTCCGCCCGCAAGCTCGTGAACGCACAGAGCCGGGCAGGACTAAGATGGTTCCCGCCGATCACGCAGCTCCGGCGACCAGGTTCGCCGCATCGCGCCGCAGCACCTTGCGGCGTGGGAACTCCCTCTTCCCGGTTAAGCAAAGGATGGCCATGCTCCGCACGATTCTTCATGCACTTCGCCCTTTCGCCTGCACCGCAATAGCGGTTGCCGCTGCTGTTCCGCTTTCGGCCCAGAGCACTCCGCCGGTCGTCCCCAGCCGCATCGTTCAGACGGTCGATGACAGCGCGCGCATCCCTCTGCGCGGCTACATTCATCCCCTGGCCACCAAGGCCAACGACCGCGGAGCCGCGCCTGATTCCATGCAGCTGCAGCGGCTGCACCTGGTGCTGCAGCGCAGCGCCGGACAGGAAGCGACGCTGCGCACCCTCATCACCGGCATGCACACGCCCGGCAGCGCGAACTACCACAAGTGGCTCACGCCGGCGCAGTTCGGCCAGCAGTTCGGACCCTCCGACCAGGACGTCGCCACCGTTACATCGTGGCTCTCCTCCCACGGATTTGAAGTCACCGGCGTGAAATCCGGCAAGCAGGTGATTGAGTTCAACGGCAGCGTGGCCCAGCTGCGCAGCGCCTTTGGCGCCCGGATTCACAAGTACGTGGTGAATGGCGAAACGCACTACGCAACGGCCACCGAGCCCAGCATTCCCGCCGCCCTCGCGCCAGTGGTGAGCGGCTTTGTTTCCCTCAACAACTTCCACCCCCAGCGATATGCCCGGGTGCTCGGCCAGGCCAGCTACAACACGCGGACGCATCAGGCGAAGCCGGACTGGACCTATGGCAACAGCTCAGGCGTGAACTTCGTGGTCGCGCCTCAGGATTTCGGAGTCCAATACGATCTGCCCGACAGCCTGCTCAACGCCGGCTATTCCGGCACCACCTATGACGGCACCGGCCAGACCATCGCCATCGTCAACGACTCCAACATCAACCTGACTCTGGTGAACCAGTTCCGGACCCTCTTCGGACTGCCCACGAATCCGCCCACCGTCGTCATCGACGGCAATGATCCCGGCATCGACGGCATCAACAACCCCGATGGGCCGAATTACGATTCGGGCGAAGCCTACATCGATGTGGAATGGTCGGGAGCCGTGGCGCCGAAGGCCAATATCGACCTGGTCATCGCGGCGGATACCGACCTCGAAGGCGGAATCTACCTCGCAGCCGAAGACGCAATCTACAGCGACATTGCGCCGGTGCTCAGCCTGAGCTTCGGCGCCTGCGAGATCAACCTCGGTTCCACGAATGCCTTCCTCGACGAACTCATGGAGCAGGCCGCGGCGCAGGGCCAGACGGTCGTCGTCTCCTCCGGCGACAGCGGCTCTGCCGGCTGCGACGCCGATACCGAGCCGTTTGCACTGGAGGGCGTCGCCGTCAGCGGCTTCGCTTCGACACCCTGGAATGTGGCCGCGGGCGGCACCGATTTCTACTACTCCGACTACGCCTCGGGCGGCGCCAGCGTTGCCAGCTACTGGAATACGACGCCGACGCAGAATCCGCAGGGTTCGCTGCTGCAGCGCATTCCCGAGCAGCCATGGAATGACAGCCAGTTCGGGCTGAATACGGAGAACTACTACGCAGAATTCGGTACCACCACGATTGCCGGCGGGAGCGGCGGCGCCAGCAGCGCGGCAGTCTGCCCGGGGAATCAATACGACGCTGCCAGCGGTCTTTGCGACGTTACAACCTCCGGCTACCCGAAACCGTCATGGCAAACCGGCAGTGGTGTACCCAGTGACGGCGTGCGCGACCTTCCCGATGTCTCGTTGTTCGCTTCCGACGGATCCAATTACAGCTTCTACCCGTTCTGCTACGCCGACGGCGACTGCCAGCCCGCCTCGGGCAGCAATCTCGTTCAGATCTCCGGCGCAGGCGGCACATCGTTTGCCGCTCCGGCCTTCGCGGGCATCATGGCGCTGGTGAACGAATCGCAGGCCAGCAGCCAGGGGCAGGCCGACTTCGTTCTCTATCCGCTCAAGACGCAGTTCCCTGCGGCGTTCCACGACGTCACGGTGGGCACCAACGCTGTGCCCTGCAACGTTCAGACCTATGTCGACCCCGTCAGTAATCTCTCCTACCCGCCCGTGGATTGCATCGCGGCTGGCAACCCGGTCGATCTCGATGTCGATGGCGTTGAAACGGTTGTCGAGGGCGAAACCGGGACCGGCGCCACGCCTGAATACAACGCCGGCGCAGGCTATAACCTCGCCACCGGCCTCGGCTCCGTCAACGCCGCGGCGCTGATTGCGGATTGGGGCAAGGTGAAGTTCAGCTCCACCTCGGTCACGCTCAGCTCGCCCACGGCCGGCTCGACTTTCACGCATGGTTCCGCGGTTTCCATCAGCGGCTCGGTGACGGGCTCCGGCTCGCTGGCGGGCAATGTCGCTCTCATGACGGACAGTTCCGAGCCGGCCAATGCGGGCGCAGGCTTCGGCAGAGTCCTGGCCGGCAGCCCGAGCACCTTTGCGGTCGCGAGCAGCGGCGCGTTCAGCGGGAGCGTGACCGACCTGCCCGGAGGCACCTATGACGTCTGGGCGCAGTACAGCGGCGACGGCACCAACGCCGCGAGCAACTCGATGTCCCAGAAGGCTCAGATCACCATCAGCCCGGAGAGCAGCAGCGTGTACTTCAATCTGCTCAATACGCTCGGTGGCGTCTCCAGCAACTGCTCCGGCACAACCTCCAACTGCTTCCTGTATGGAACGCAGGCGACGCTGGATGCGGAGGTGCTCCCCTCCACGTATTACTCCACCTGCGTCAACATCAGCGGCAATCCTCCAGCAAGCTGCGCCACCACGGCTTACACGCAGCCCACCGGCACCGTGACCTTTGCCGATAACGGAACGACCGCGAACACAGCGGCGCTCAATACCGAGGGCGATGCCGAGTTCAACGCTCCCTACAGCCTCGGAACGCATTCCGTAACCGCCAGCTACTCCGGCGACAACAGCTATAACAAATCGACCGGATCGGCGATCGCCTTCACGGTCGTTCAGGACACGCCCAACATCTACGTGGGCGGCGCCAACCAGAACACCAACAACACCTCATCGATCGAATTCAATGGCAGCCAGACCACGGTGATGTATGTCCTGGTCGAGAACAGCGCAAACACTCTGAATGGCTCGACAGCAACCCTTCAGGCCGCGGCGGTCCAGCCGCCCACCGGCACGGTGACGGTCAGCGGCCTGCCTTCGGGCAGCAGCAGCGGCACCGCAACGCTGGTCGCGAGTGTCGATCCCACCGACAGCGAACCGGCGGGCATCGCCCAGTTCACCATCCCGGCCAGTGCCTGCACTTCTTCGTCCGGCTGCACCTACACCCTCACCATCAGCTACAGCGGCGACACCAACTACGTTGCGATTACCGGCAGCAACGCCGCATCGGGGACCATCAGCATCCAGCCCTCGACGCAGCTCACCAGTTCCATCGCCGCCAGCCTGACCGGCACCACCACCTCTCCCACGCAGAGCATCGGCGTTTCGGGGTCGGTGACCGGACAAAGCGGCCACCCCGCGCCAACCGGGTACGTCTACGTCTACACCGACGGCAATGGCACAACCGCGTATGCTCTTACGCCCGGCTCCGGCGACACCTCGACGTTCGCAGGAACCATCACCAGCCAGGTCCTCGTGCAGGGCGGCAACATCGTGACGCTCTACTACACGGGCGACGGCAATTACGCCAGCTCGAGCACGCTGCTCAACTCCGGCAACGCGATCAACACGCCCCTGTCGGACTTCTCTCTGACGGCGGCCAGCGGCAGCGTTGCAGTGTCGGCAAAGGGCACCAACGGCCTCGCCGCCAGTACCACGAACACCCTCTCCGTTACGCCCACCAACGGCTTCAGCGGAACCGTGAATCTCAGCGTTCCGGCCAACTGCGGCGTGAGCGGCGGCGGCCTCAGTTGTTCCCTCAGCGCATCATCGGTGTCGCTCAGCTACAGCAACACGGCCGCTCTCAGAAAACCGGCGCGGCCCTGGAACCTGCTCGCCACCGGCGGCGGCGCGGCCCTGGCCTGCGTGCTGCTGCTCACGATTCCCGCTCGCCGGCGCGCGTGGCGCAATCTGCTCTCGCTCGTTCTCTTCGCCTGCATCGCAGGATTCGGCATCGGATGCGGCGGCGGCGGGGGCGGCACGACCACCTGTCTGAGCAATTGCGGCGGCGGGGGTGGCGGCGGCGGCACAACCGCCACGGTTTCCAATCCCAGCCAGTCCGTAACGCTCACCGTCACGGCCAGCTCCGGTGTTGCCGTCGGCAATTACATGGTGGTCATCACCGGAACCGCAGGATCTCAGGTGCACACTCTGGGGGTTATGGCCCAGGTTCAGTAGCAACGCTGAACAGCTGCTTCAGCCCAAATCCCGCTCTCCGCACGCCGGAGAGCGGGATTTTTCTCGGCCGCCGGTTTCGCTCCGCGGAGCACAATTCTGCGCGACGCGCCGCCCGCTCAGACCTGCATTTGTATACTGCTCTTCATCTGCCCCACGATGGCCGCATGCTGACCCAGGCAGTGCAACGAAGGAGCGCTCCCGTTCTCATGGAATCTGCGCGTACCAGGGCGCGAGCCGTTTACGCTCTCTGGATCGCCTGCCTTCTTGCGCTCTTCGGCCTGCATTTCGTCCATCTGCTCGCCGACTTTCCCAACAACTCGCCCTGGATGGATTACTCCAAGTACACCGACGAGGGCTGGTACGCGAGCGCTGCCATCCGTTACTGGCTCAACGGTCACTGGTTTCTCCGCGGAGACTTCAATCCCGCCGTCGCTCTTCCGGTGTGGCCCATCCTCATGGGGATCGTGTTTCGCTTCACCGGAGTCAGCCTGCTCGCCGTGCGCGGAACCGCTGTCGCGATCTTCGGCGTCAACCTGCTGCTCAGCTATCGAATCCTGCGCACGCAGGCGGCTCGCTGGGTCGCCCTGCTGGCCATTTCGCTGCTCGTCTCCAGTCCGTTCCTCTTCGCGTTCAGTCGCCTGGCAATCCTCGAGCCGCTGGTCACCTGCTTCCAGTTGCTCTCATGGGATCTGGCGCTGCGCATGCGCGGCGCTTCAGGCCGCGCGCGCACCCTCCTGCCTGCGGCCATCGGGATCGTTCTGTGCCTCATCGTCCTCACCAAGACCACGGGGCTTGTCCTGATTCCATCCTCGCTTTTTCTGCTGGCCGCCAGCTGCCGCAGCCGGGCGGACGCGCTCCGCGCCCTGGCCGTCGCCTGCGCCGCCGGAAGCGCCGCGTGGTGCGCCTGGTTCTTCGGTGCCGTGCGCCCCCATCACCTCGCCGACTTCCACTACTTTTTCCATGCCAACACCTGGCAGCGACCCGAAGGTTGGATGGGACACGTTCTTGCCTATTGGTACGCCCTCCATGGCATGTTCTGGATCTCCCGCATTCTCAGCATCTGCGCGTTGGCGCTGCTGGCTCTGTGGCTGATTCCCGTTCGCGGCCGTGCGGCGAGCGGCGAGGCCGGCGTCGAGTCCCTCCCTCTCTGGCGCAATCGCATCGCCATCACCTGCCTGCTCGCGGCCGGCGGTTATCTTTTTTGCATCGGCTGGCAGAATCACGACGAGCCGCGCTACTACGAGACGATCATCTACCCGCTGTGCTGGCTGCTCGCGCTCGGCGTGGCCGCGCTCGTCTCGCGCCTGCGCGCTCTGCCTTTTCGCATCGCCGGAGTGGCAGCCCTGGTTGTGCTCGCCGGCGTCTCTGCCCGCGGTACGGGGACCATCGTCGGCTACGTGCGCCATCCCGAATACACCTGGCTTGGCACCGCCCGCGGCATCGCGCAGTACATCCAGACGCACCCCGGGCCGAACCGTGTTGTGCTCTCGATCAGCGGCGACGAACTCAGCCTGGTGACCCGTATGCCAGCCATCTGCGATGACTTCGGCTCCTGGGACCTCGCTTATCGCATCCACGTCTACCAGCCCTCGTGGTACGCCGCCTGGAACGATCTCGATCCGGGCACCGTCGACGATCTCTCCACGCAGTACACGCTCGAGCAGGTGGCATCGTTCAACGCCTTCGACGATCCCGATCGCAATGTCCTCGTGCTCTACCGCATGATTCCCCTTCCCCCAGCTCGCCAGAACTTCAACGCTCGCGAAGAAGAGCAGGACAACGTCGGCAAGTAGCTGTCTCTGTGCCGGTAAGCCGCTTTGCGGATACCCCTTTTGTGGGAGGCGGATCCTGTGAATTTTTCTTGACAGAGGCGCACGCGCGCCCCAATATATTGATGGCTTGACGGCCATCTGCCAGGATGTAGTAGAGGGTTGGCGATTTCCAGAACCTTTGGGAGAAGGGTTCACGGAGGCAATGATCGGCTGACCCTCCCGCATTTTGGCGATTTGCAGAGGCTTCGTTCCGCGCGAAGCCTCTTTTGTTTGGCCGCAGCCGCGCCCCGCGCGGTTTGCGCGCTGCGACGAAACTGCGGGCTGCACATCCAACACAAAAGACATGACCACGGAAATCTTGCCGCACCTTTTTGCGCCGCTCTCAATCGGATCTCTGACTTTGGCGAATCGCATCGCGGTCTCGCCCATGTGCGAATACTCGAGCGACGACGGCTTTGCCAATGACTGGCACCTGGTCCACCTCGGCAGCCGCGCGGTGGGCGGCGCGGGCCTGGTGTTCACCGAGGCGACCGCCGTTGCCGCCGAAGGCCGCATCAGCCCCCAGGATCTGGGCCTCTGGAAAGAGGAGCACATCGCGCCGCTGCGGCGCATTACGGATTTCCTGCACGCGCAGGGCGCGCACGCCGGCATCCAGCTGGCGCATGCCGGCCGCAAGGCCAGCACCGCTGTGCCCTGGCTCGGCGATGGCGCGATTGCACCGGAAGCGGGCGGATGGGCCGAAGTTCTCGCCCCCAGCGCGGTGAAGTTCTCGCCGAATTACCCGCAACCGCGGGAACTCGACCGCGCCGGGATCGCCCGGATTCGCGCCCAGTTCCGCGAGGCCGCCATTCGCGCCGATCGCGCCGGCTTCGACGTGATCGAGATTCACGCAGCCCACGGCTACCTGCTGCACGAATTCCTCTCGCCGCTGAGCAACCAGCGCAGCGACGAGTACGGCGGCAGCTTCGAGAACCGCGTCCGGCTGCTGCTCGAAGTCGCCGGCGAGATTCGCCACGTCTGGAGCCGCGAGCGCCCGCTGTTTGTCCGCATCTCCGCGACCGACTGGTTCGACAACGGCTGGGACCTCCCGCAGTCGATCCGCCTCGCCGCGCTGCTGAAAGACGCCGGCGTGGACCTGATCGACGTCTCCTCCGGCGGCAACGTGACCGGCGCTCAGATTCCTGTCGGTCCCGGCTATCAGACGCCCTTCGCCGCGGCCATCCGGCGCGAAACCGGCATCCTTACCGGTGCCGTCGGCATGATCACCGATCCGGCCCAGGCGGCGCAGATCGTGCGCGAGGGCGAGGCTGACCTGATCCTCATTGCCCGCGAGTTCCTGCGCGATCCCTACTGGCCGCTGCACGCCGCGGCGGCTTTAGGCGAAACGGCCGCGTGGCCGGTCCAGTACCTGCGCGCTGCGCCACAGGGATCGAAGCCCCGGAAACCCGCCGGGAACAAATCCAGGTAACGGTTACCGATTCCCTCTCCCATTTTTTGAGGGCCGTGCCCTATACTGCGGCCATGAGCGAATCGGCAGCTTTTGCTGATCCGCTCACGAGCCGCATCCCCGCCGGCTTCGGTTCGACCCTCGGAATTGTCATGGCGAAACCGGCATTATCCAGACACAGCGCCGCAAAGCACGGCAACACCGTTCGGGAAGTCGTCATTCCCGACAAGCTCTACTTCCGCATCGGCGACGTGGCTAAGCTGCTCGGGGTGGAAACCTACGTTCTTCGCTTCTGGGAGAGCGAATTTCCGCAGATGCGCCCCAACAAGAGCGGCACCGGCCAGCGTCTCTATCGCAAGCGCGATGTGGAGATGGCCGTCCGCGTGCGCAACCTGCTGCACGGCGAGGGCTATACGATTGTCGGCGCGCGCCAGGTGCTCACCCAGGATGCCGCCCGCGCCCGGGCGCCGCAGCTGGCGCTGATCGACAAGCCGGTGCAGCCCCGCGCTGCCGATGCGAAGATGGCGAAGCTGCGCAGCGAGCTGAAAGAGCTGCTCGGAATCCTCTCAAAAGCACCCAGCGGATCCAAAGCCAAAGCGCGTCCCGCCGATGCGCCCGGGCCGAGGCTCTTCGAGTAATTTAACGGTTGCCAGACGGGCGTTGCGCCCTGGCAAACAAGGTCAGCGCTGTTACCAGCAGCACCGCCTGCGCGCCGATCGCCACAAAGGCAATCCAGCGATGCCCGTGCAGGCCCAGCGGGACAAATCCGCCGAGAATGGCGCAGAAGGCCGCGGCGATGACCGCTTTGCGCCTCATAGCGTTCATGGGAACGGACGATGCCATGCGCGGCTACCGTCCTCGCATGCCGCCCAGCATGCCCATGGCGCGGCGCTGCAGCATGCCGCCCTTGCCCATGCCCTTGAACATCTTCCGCATCTGGGCGTACTGGCGCAGCAGCTGATTCACTTCCTGCACGCTCGTTCCCGATCCGTTGGCGATGCGCTTGCGCCGCGAGCCGGAGATGATCTCGTGGTTGTTGCGCTCCTTCGGCGTCATGGAGTTGATGATCGCCTCCACGCGCGTGAACTGCTTCTCGTCCACCTGCCCGGCCAT
>DATJTG010000094.1:0-2814 GCA_035503555.1 Acidobacteriaceae bacterium
TCCGGCAAGGACCCGCTTCTCGATGCGCAGGAGGTTGATTTCGACGTCTTCCGTGCCGATATAGACGAGCACGACCTCGAAGCCCAAAGTCCGGGCGCGAACCATCATTTCAAGGTAGTTTTTGCCGGAAAGCGTGGTCTCAACGGTGAAGCTCTCGCGCCGCCCGAGGTACGCCTCGGCCAAACGAAGAACTTCTCTGCCGGCCGCGATGGGGGAAGTTGATGCTGCGGCAGTCAGGGGCCTCGTGACTTTGTCCGGATCCAATAAGGGGAAGGGGGAGAAGGTTTCGGGATTGCCGCTGGTCAGAGTACTCTTTCCTGCCCCGTTCGCGCCAGCAATGACCGAGAAAACCGGGGGGATCACCGCGCCGCAGCCGGCCTGTTCGATTGAGGCTGGCGCGGGGGCTTCTGGGTCCGCCTCGTTTCGAGGCGCCGGCGATCTTCCGCCAGCTTCGCTCTCGCTCCCGCCGCGAGTTGACGCGCGAATTCAAGCCAATCCCGCTTCATGCTCATAGTTTACCCCCCCCGGGTTTCCCGGATCGAAGGAAATCGCGCTGAAGAAACCCTCCTCCTTTGCTGCGATTTTCGTACCCGGCGCCACAATTCGGGATCTACAGGAAGGCAGGTCATCTGTCCCGTTCCGGCATTGAAGAATCCCCCGTGATGGCGAAGCCTGCCGTGCCGGAAGAGCCTCGCCAGCATGGCCAGGGCGCTCGCCGCGAGCGTCTGGTTGATGAATGGCTCCTGTCGTTCGAGGGCCTCGACAGCGGAGCAACTGGGCAGATCGTCTTCGCCGGCCGCAGCATCGGCAATCTCCGGATAGAGTTCACTCACGGTTCGTAGCCGTTCCGCCTTCCGACGGTTCCTGCCATTGAGCGGTTGGCCCAGCACAAACTGCCCGCTCGACGCGTTGTTGCCGAGATCGAGCCAGTACGCGACGTAGCTCGATTTCCTGGTCACGCTGCGCTCAATGACACTGCGCGCGGCCCGCGTGTCCACACACCCGATGAGGATATCCGGATTCCGGTCCTGATTCGACCGAAGCGTTGAATCGTCGAAGCATGTTGGATGGGCAATCCACTTCGTCCCCCAGAACAGGTTGATGCGGTTGATGAGAACCGTCGCCTTGTTCTGGCCCACATCGGACCAGGAGAACGGCTGCCGCACGCAGTTGGTTTCCGAAACCGTGTCGCCATCCATGAGGGTGACTTCGAGGCCATACGAATGCCCCCAAGCCCGCATCGCCTGGTGGAGATAGGGCAGGCCCATCACAATGGCGCTGCCGGTGCCGCCGGCGCCGACGACGAGAATCCGCACGGGCCGGCGGCCGAGCAGACCGGACGGGAGAAGATGCTCGACGCGCATCGGCCGCTACCTCCCCTGAATGAATTCTGCGAGCGTCTGCGGCAGCCGAATCAGCGCATCGGTAGGAAATGGCCGACGCTCGCCCGCAAGCTCGGCCCACAATCCGTCGTGACCGCCTTCGTGCCGCGTGAGTCGCCCGACATTGGCGTGGGTGAAGGCACTCTCGTAGAATCCCTGCTCCCATGCTTCAATCGATCCCACAGATGCATTTTCGGGGCTGCGCATGGTTCCCAGGCATACCCGTCCGTCATCCGAGAGGTTCCAGAACGGAGCGACGGCAAGCGTGGTTTTGGCGTTGGGCCGCTTGTTGTCGCAAAGCGCCCGGATCTTCAGGTCTCCATGCGCCACCCGCCACACCAGCGGCGGCTGCGGAAACATCTTTCCACTAAGCTGCTGCGCCTTGCCCTCGGCGTTTTCGAAGAACATGCGCCGCACACGCCGCGGCGTCCACCACGCGATCATGCGGTCCGTCTTGGCGAGAACACACTCCGGAAACACTTCGGCTACAGCGCCGCCGGACAGCGACTCGGCCAGATGCTCGACGAACGCGGTCGTCAGCGCCTGCGCCGGCCCGAGTACCGGCGGCCCTTCCTTTTGAGCCGTCACCGTGTGCCAGGTGATAAAGCTGCGCCGGTTCTCGCGGTAGATCAGCAGCGCATCACGCAGCTCGAAGCGATGCATCTCCCCGATCGAAACCTCGACTTTCATTTCCATCCTTCTCCCACGCCTGGATATCTTCGATTAGCTGGCACACCTCTCGGTTCATGAGCACAAAACGCTCAACGGCACGCATCGCCGCGGAGCACTGTTCCGGATTGTCGAGGATGAACACCGCACAAAACGCTGGTTCGGCCGAGCCTTCCAGCATGTGCTGGCTTTCTTCGTCGAAGCAGGCAGCGATGGCATCATGCTCCTCGAAGACGATCAAGAGCGCCGGCAGGGGCGGTCCATCGTAGTACCCGTCGTAGTCCTCGGGTCCGAACGTTCTTGCCCTAACCCTGGCGAGCTTCGCAATCGCCTCGACGTGCCGAATCCAGTTCCGGTATCGTCCGTTGCGGTGACGCCGGAGCAATCGCCGGTAGTCGAGACGCCAGTGCTCCGATTCGTGTTTGAGACTCCTGCGGATGCAGTCGGGTAAAGCCTTGTCGGCCTCGGGGAATTCATACTGATCTCGATTGGCTGGGTCGTCTTCCTGGGCATACTCGATCAGGTTCTCTTCATAGGCTTGCGCGTCGCTGTGGTCGTAGATCCGCATCCCGCGATAGAGCGAACGGATGAGCGTCCAGTAGAAGGCCGCACCGAGACCTTGCTCCTCCGCTTCGAGAGCCCGTAACGCGGGGCCAATTTTGAGAAAGCCGCAGCCGCTGCAATGGATGGTGATCGCCAGCTGTCCCGTGCTCAATCCGGCGCTGTCCGCGCCCACCACATCCGTGACTTCGAGGTGGTATTC
>DATJTG010000095.1:0-6713 GCA_035503555.1 Acidobacteriaceae bacterium
GATCGTCTTCTGATTGGCCAGGATCGACTTCTGGTTGCCGAGAATCGTCTTCTGGTTGGTCACAACGTCGTCGGCCATGGCTCCTCGCTTCGGGGTTGGGATTGGAATTCGGGGTTCGGCCATTGTCGACGATGGCCGTCAGCCTGCGCACCCATCTGGGAGCGGAGATTTTTCTCAGTCCGGAGATGGAGGGGGCGTGGGCGTGCTTCAGTAAATCCTGGGCACGAGCCGCCATTTCACACGCTCACAGTATTCCGCATAACCACGCAGTTCCGCGCGCAACATCTTCTCTTCGTCAAGGAGACGGATAACCAGCAACCCGATCATGACCGCGGCCGTCGAAAGCGCGACCAGCGAGCCCAGCCCGATCGCCAAACCCACCATGAGCACAGCGATGCCCGCGTACATCGGATGCCGCACGATCCCATATGGCCCCGTCGAGATGATTTGCTGATCCTTCTCCAGCCCGATGGTGGCGGAAGCAAACGTGTTGGCCCGTGCCGTAGCAAAGTTGATCCAGAAGCCCCACGCCACGGCAGCCAGTCCCAGAGCGCACAACCACCACGGCAGCACCGGACTCCAGTGAAAGCGACGATCCAGGCCGGCGATGAGGAAACTCAGCAACCACGTGCTCGTGGCGGCATAATGAAAGAACTTCTGCACGGGCCGCTGTTCGTTTCGCCGCAGCCGGCGTTCCAGCAACGCAGGATCGCGGCGCGCCAGGTAGATCACCATAGCAAGGCTGCCGCCGCCCATGAGAGCCAGAAAAGCCCACGCCTGCCAGTAGCGAATGGTTCCGGCCGCGCCCATGAGCAGGCAGCCGAACACAGTCAGCAAGACCACAAAACGGACGATCATTGGCACCTTCATCGCCCACCCGCCGTCGATTGTCTCGAAATCGCGGAACTGCAAAAATCGCGCGTTCCCTGCGATGAGTCTCCGTCGAACGCCGCAGAATACCGCCGCTCAAGCCGGACGAATGTGAATTCGCAACTCGCGGCGAAACTTTCGGAACCAGGCTGATTCCGGGGACTACGCTCTGTGGCCTGCTAGCTCTTCCCCCGCGCCACCCGCTCGTACAGCGCTTCGTACTCCTGGGCCGAGCGGCCCCATGAGTAGTCCTGCGCCATGCCGTTGCGCATCAGGTGCTGCCATCCGTCTTTATCGCGCCACGCGGTGAGCGCGCGCTGGATCGCGGCCAGAAAATCCGCGGGGCGATAGCCATGGAACTTGAATCCCGTGCCTGTCTTTGCCGCGGCATCCCACTCCTCGACCGTGTCTTCCAACCCGCCTGTGCCGCGCACCACAGGCGGAGTGCCGTACTTGAGGCTGTAGAACTGGTTCAGGCCACAGGGCTCGTAGCGCGACGGCATCAGGAACATGTCCGAACCCGCCTCAACCTTATGTGCCAGCATGTCGTCGTAGGCAATCTTGACCATCACCCGCCCAGGATAATGCGCGGCCAGCGAGCGGAAGAAATTTTCGTAATAAGTTTCGCCGGTGCCCAGCCCCACCAGCACCAAGTCTTCGTGCAGCAGATCGCCGGCAATCTTTTCCAGGAAATCGATGCCCTTTTGCGTCGCCAGGCGGGTCACCATGCCCAGCACCGCAGTGGTGTCGCGCACGGCGCCCGCTCCAAACGCGTGGAGCAGATCGCGCCGGCACTCAGCCTTGCCTTCCAAATCGTCGGGCGAATAGTGCGCCGCGATGTTGCCGTCCTTCGCGGGATTCCACTTCCCGTAGTCGATTCCGTTCAGGATCCCCACCAAATCCGCGGCCCGCTTGCGCAGCACGCCCTCCAGTCCCTCGCCGAATTCCGGGGTCTGGATCTCCTCAGCATAGCGGGGGCTGACGGTGGTCAGCAGATCGGAGTAGACGATGCCGCCCTTGAGAAAATTGAACCGATCGTAGTGCTCCAGCTTATCCATCGTGAAGATGTCCCAGGGGAACAGCAGTTGCTCGGTCGTCTGCGGTGGATACAGACCCTGGTATCCGGCATTGTGGATGGTGAGCACGGTCGCGCAGTGGCGCAGCGCCGGATCGTTCGCGTAGAGCACCTTGAGATTCACGGGAATGAGCGCGGCCTGCCAGTCGTGCACGTGAAAGAGGTCGGGCACGCCGAGTTGCTTGGTCGCCTCGAGCACCGCGCGGCAGAAGAGCCCGAAGCGCTCCCAGTTGTCGGCGTACTCGCCAGAGGGGATCGCATACAGCGCCTCGCGATCGAACATTTCCGGGCAATCGACGAAGTAGATCTGGACGCCATCCTTCACGCCGCCGTCGAGGATCGCCGCAAATCGGCTGTAGTAGCGGAAAGGGATGGTCACGCTCTGGATCGCATAGGTGCGATCCGGGGCCTGCTCGCGCACCTGGCGGTAGTAGGGCAAGTAGACGGTGACCTGATGCCCGAGTCCGGCCATCTGGCGCGACAACGAACCCACCACTTCGCCCAGGCCGCCCGTTCGCGCCCAGGGCGCACACTCCGACGCCGCAAAGACCACATGCATGCAAAAAAGCTCCGTGACTCGTTTCTCGTGCGAGGGACCGAAAGCTGAGTCTAAACCTTTGGCGTCATCGGGACGCAAACGGCGCACTCGACCGCGGAGTGTTCTGCGGTCACAATCAAGTAGATGTCTCGCACGCCGCAAAGACCCGAGCGATTTCGGAAAATGACATTACAGGAACCGATGAAGCGCACGCTGCGGCGATCTGCCGGGAGCCGGGACTGGGATCGAACCGAGGAACTGCTGTGAATCTCCGCGATCGTCCGAAGCTGGGCCAGAACTTTCTTATCAGTCCGACCGCGCAGACGGCCATCGCCGACGCGCTCGGCGACATTTCTCAGCGCACCGTCGTCGAAATCGGCCCCGGACGCGGAGCCATCACGCACATTCTCGCCCGCCGCGCCCGGCGTCTGATCGCCATCGAACTCGACCCTGCGCTCGCCGCCCAACTCCAGGCCGACTTCTCCGATCAGCCGAACGTCACCATCCTGCGTCAGAACATTCTGGCGACAGATCTCGCGGCGCTTGCCAGGGAAGCGCACGCGGAGCCCGAGGCGAGGGGGGATTCCGAGCGGTTTTCCCCGCTTCTGATCGTGGGGAATCTGCCGTATTACATCACCTCCGATATTCTGCTGCATCTCTTTGCGGCACATCGCGCCATCGAGCGCGCCGTCGTGATGATTCAGCGCGAGGTAGCCGATCGCGTCGCCGCCCAGCCCAGCTCGCGCGATTACGGACTGCTCTCGGTGACCGCGCAGCTTTACGCACAGGTGGAGAAGCTGTTCACGCTGCCGCCGGGAGCCTTCTCACCCCCGCCGCAGGTACATTCTTCGGTTCTGAGGCTGACGATGCAGCCGCGGTTCGAGGAACTGGGCATCGATCCGGAAGCGTTCACTGGATTCATGAGGGGCTGCTTCGCGCAAAAGCGCAAGACGCTCACGAATAATCTCCGGGCTGCGGGGCATGAGCCGGATGCGATTGCCGCTGCGTTCACCGCCTGCGATGTTGCGCCGCAGGTTCGTGCAGAACAGCTCGACCCGGAGGCGCTGGCCCGCCTTTACTGTCGATTCAGGGATCACTGACCGCCTTTTGGCGGCCCGCCTCTTTACAGGCAGGTTCTCACCGACCGCCCCGTAACTGCCGCCCTAATCATGCCGCACTCGCTGGAACAGCCAGGCCAGCAGGCCCGCGGCAAACGTCACCACCGCCGTCCAGCGGAAGACATCGACGAAGGCCCACAGCGCGGCTTGGCGCTGCACCTGCATGTACATCGTGCCGAGGGCGGCGGGCATGCCCTGCGCACGTCCCAGATGCTGGCCGAAAGATCCGCTCATCGCCCGGGCATGCTGTTCGAAGACGCGCCCCGCCTGCGGCACCGACGCCGCAATCATGCTCTGGTGATAGCTCGCCCGCCGCGCCAGAGCCGTCGTCGCCATCGAAATCCCGACCGATCCTCCGATGTTGCGCAGCAGATTAAAGATCCCGGTCGAATTCCCCATCTGCTCGTTCGACACATTCGACGTGGCCATGTACCCGATCGGCACGAACAGGAAGCTCAGCCCAAAACCCGTCAGCAAAATCGGGATCACCATCGTCGTGGGGCCAATTTGCGTGCTGAGCATCGAGAAAAAGATCGTACAGATGCCGAAAAACGCAAACCCCCAGGTGAGCAGCCAGCGATTGTCGACACGATGGCTGATGTAGCCCACCAGCGGCAACCCGATCATCGACCCAATGCCGCGCGGAGCCACCACAAATCCCGCCGCCAGTGCCGTGTATCCCAGCACTTCCTGATAGAAGAGCGGCATCATCGCGACCGTTGCATAGATCGCCACGCCCAGCATGAAGACCAGCAGGCACCCGACCGCGAAGTTGCGATTGCGCGCGAGAATATGCAGATCGACGAGCGGCTGCCGCTTGTGCCACGAGTGCCACAGAAACCACGCCAGCGAAACCACCAGGATCAGCGTCGCCCAGCGAATCCACACGGCGCCGAACCAGTCGTCTTCCTGGCCCTTATCAAGAATGATTTGCAGGCATCCGGTCCACAGGCACAGCAATCCGAACCCGAGATTGTCGAACGGCCCCGGCTTTGCTTTCCTGACGTACACCGGATCGTGCACGTGCCGGCTGATCATGTACACGGCCAGAATGCCGACCGGAATATTGATGTAGAACGCGTACCGCCAGCTCCACGTGTCGGTCAGCCAGCCGCCCAGCGTGGGACCGAGGACCGGTGCCACGACCACGCCGAATCCGAAGAGCGCCATGGCCGCGCCGCGCTTCTTCGGCGGAAAGCTCTCGAGCAAAATCGCCTGCGACAGCGGCTGCAGCGCTCCGCCGCCCGCGCCCTGGAAGATCCGCGCCAGCAGCAGGAATGCCAGGGACGGCGCGGCTCCGCAGCAGAACGAAGCGATCGTGAACAGGATCACGCAGGTGATGAGGAAACGCTTGCGCCCGAAGCGCAGAGAAAACCAGTTGCTCGCCGGCAGCACGACGGCGTTCGCGATCAGGTAGCTCGTGAGCACCCAGGTGGCTTCCGAGTTCGACGCCGCCATCGAACCGGCAATGTAGGGCAGAGCCACCGACGCGATCGCCGTGTCGAGCACCTCCATGAAAGTGGCCAGCATGACCGAAATGGCCACGATCCACGGATTCTCGGCAGGAATCGCTGCGGCTTCGGCCCTTTCGGCGGGCGGGCGCACGGCAGGCGGAGGCGCGCCGCGCACCTCGGGCGGAGCCAATACCGGACTTTCGACCAGCGTCGCCAACGCAATCCCTCCCGGCGACGCTTCAGACTAGGCTTTGGGGGCTGAAATCGCTGTGCCCGGGGTCACAGGGGCAGCTGCCGCAACGAGTACGCGACGTTATCCTTCCTTGCATGACGGAAGTTCTTATCCGCCCCGCTCGCCCCGCGGATGCTCCCGCGCTTGCTGCGCTCTGTTTCGCGCTGTGGCCGGATTCCCCGCTGGAAGAACACGCGCGCGAGCTCGACGCAAAGCTCGGCGGACAGGCTGGGACCACACTGCCGCTGACTTACTTCGTTGCCGAAGCGCGCGACGGCACTCTCGCGGGCTTTGTCGAGGTCGGCCTGCGTTCTCACGCTGATGGCTGCGATCCTGCGCATCCCGTCGGCTTTCTTGAAGGCTGGTATGTCGTGCCGGAGTTTCGCCGCCAGGGCGTCGGACGCCGCCTGATCGCCGCTGCCGAAGACTGGGCGCGGTTCCACGGTTGTCAGGAAATGGCCTCCGACACCTGGATCGATCACGAACTTTCTCAGCGCGCCCACGACGCTCTGGGCTACGAGGTGGTCGATCGCTGCGTCCACTTCCGCAAAAGCCTCTAGCCCGGATCGCTGCGGCCTCGGCCTGGTAGCCTGTTCCCTGATTTCTGCCCACTTCTCCACACCCCGGTAACCTGTAAACTCGATTTGAACCCGATCCATTACCACCGCGCATTTTCCGCACCGCCCGTAAGCGATGCACCTGAAACCCCGGTGATAGACTCGGGCCAAATCGTCCTGGAATCGGACACGCGGCTGTCCGGCCCTTCGCCGGCCGCCCGGATTGGAGCTTCCTCGTGGCAGATGATCGTCAGCGCGCCGTAGAACTGGCGCTTTCGCAGATTGAAAAGCAGTTCGGCAAGGGATCCATCATGCGCCTCGGCAGCAAAGAGGCCGTGGTCCCCATCTCCACCATCTCCACTGGCTCCATTTCCTTCGACGCCGCCCTCGGCGTCGGCGGCGTTCCGCGCGGCCGCGTCATCGAGGTTTTCGGCCCTGAGTCATCCGGCAAAACCACGATTTGCCTCCAGATCATTGCCGAGGCCCAGAAAGCAGGCGGCATGGCTGCCTTCGTCGACGCGGAGCACGCGCTCGACCCTGGCTACGCCAAAAAGCTCGGCGTCGACACCGACAACCTCCTCGTCTCGCAGCCCGATTACGGCGAGCAGGCACTCGAAATCACCGAAGCCCTCGTCCGCTCCGGCGCCATCGACGTCCTCGTCGTCGACTCGGTCGCTGCCCTCGTGCCCAAGGCCGAGCTCGACGGCGAAATGGGCGATTCCCACGTTGGCCTGCAGGCCCGCCTCATGAGCCAAGCGCTCCGCAAGCTCACCGGAACCGTATCCAAATCAAGAACTTGCCTCATCTTCATCAACCAGATCCGGGAGAAGATCGGCGTCATGTTCGGCAATCCGGAAACCACCACCGGC
>DATJTG010000096.1:0-25478 GCA_035503555.1 Acidobacteriaceae bacterium
CCCGCATGAAATCCTTCGCCATCGCGCTCCTCGCAATGCTTCCCCTGGCCGCCTGTGCGCAAAACCAGAAACCGCCGACGACGCTGCGCGGCGTGCTGCTGGAAGAACTGCGCACCACCCACAATCAGGAAGACTGGTTCGTGCCGGCAAGCACAGCCGTGGACGGGCTCACTGCGGAACAGGCGAACTGGAACCCCGGCCATGGAGGCCATTCGGTCGGTCAACTCGCCTACCATCTCTGGTTCTGGGACACACGCTCGCTGGAGCGCTTCACCGGCCAAAAGCTGCTGCCCTACAGCGGCAACAACGACGACACGTTCAACAACTTCACCGCGGCGCAGTGGGACGACCTGGTGAAAAAGCTGAACCAGGTGATGAGCGACTGGGAAACCGCGGTACAGAACGCCGACGACGCAAAGCTGGCTGCAAACGCATCCCTGATTGCGCACGTGGCGAACCACAACGCCTATCACCTGGGGCAGATTCTCTACGTGCTCAAGCTGGAAGGGGCGTGGGATCCGAGCAAGGGCGTGAAGTAGGGCGCGGGTGGCGGCCCCCGCAATATCGCGCAGGAGGCTGGTATGCTCTCGGGACATGATCGTACGAGCGTTATCCCGCCTCTCGTCCTTCGCGCTCTGCGCCGCAGTTGCCGCTTCTTCCGCGCAGGCGCAGAGCCCCGAGCCTCTTGCGCCGCCGGAAAAAGCGATGGTCGCATACATTGACGCCAACGCCGACGCGTCGAATGCGCTGCTGGAGCAACTGGTCGACATCAACAGCGGCACGCACAATCTCGACGGCGTGCGCGCGGTGGGCAAGATCATGACCGCGCAACTGACGGCCCTGGGCTTTCAGGTGCGCTGGATCCCGATGGACCAGGTGCAGCGCGCAGGCGTGCTCGTCGCCGAGCACCCATGCCCGCAGCCCGGCCAGTGCGGCATGCGCATGCTGCTCATCGGCCACATGGACACGGTCTTCGAGAAGAACAGTCCGTTTCAGAAGTACACGGTGAACGGCACGATCGCGACCGGCCCCGGCGTGAACGACATGAAGGGCGGACTCGTCGACATGCTTTTCGCGCTGAAGGCCATGCAGGCCGCCGGCGTGCTCGCGCGGACTGAGATCACCGCGGTTCTGAGTGGCGACGAGGAAGCGCACGGCATTCCCGCGACGATTTCACGGCGCGACATGATTGCCGCGGCGCGCCACAGCGACGTCGCGCTCGAGTTCGAGGGCACGCCGCGCATCAACGGCGTCTTCTACGGCAGCGTCAGCCGCCGCAGTTCGATCGACTGGTATCTGAAGACCACGGGTGAAACGGGCCACTCCGCCGGAATCTTCTCTGACAGCAAAGGCTACGGCGCGATCTACGAGATGACGCGGATTCTCGATACTTTCCGCACGCAGCTCCCCGAGCAGTACCTGACGTTCAACGTCGGCATGGCACTGGGCGGAACCTCGGTGACCGTGGATGACGCAGGCAACAACGGCACGGCGACCGGCAAAGACAATGTGATTCCTCCGGCGGCCTACGCGAGCGGCGACATCCGCACCATCTCCAACGAACAAACCAGCCGCGTGGAAAAGAAGATGGAATCCATCGTCGAGAAGCATTTGCCGAAAACCGGGGCGACGATCACGTTTGGTGATGGATACCCCGCCATGGCGCCGACCGCGGAGAGCCGCGCGCTGCTGAAGATCCTGAATGGCGCCAACGCGAGCCTGGGCTTCGCCGCGATGCCGGAGCTGGATCCGATGCGCCGCGGCGCCGGCGACATTGCCTTTGTCGCGGATATCATTCCCGGCATCGCCGGCATCGGAGCGACCGGCGAAGGCGCGCACGCGCCAGGCGAAACCATCGATCTGACGACACAGCCGATCAACACGAAGCGCGACGCGGTTTTGATGTATCGACTCAGCCGGATCGGTGCAAAGGCAGACCTGGTCGAGGCGGCGGGACAGTAAACCTTCAGCCGGCGAGAAACTGCTTCTCCAGCCGGTCGAGCAGCGACTCCGTCCCATCGCACACGCCCGTGTGTACTGGCGAGGGTTGGATGATGGTGCTGCGCGGCGACGTAAGCCAGTGAAAGCGCTCCCGCTGCGCGAGCCGCGCGATCGGCCCCGCCGTCTCGTCGCCCGCGCAGATGCGCGGCACTGCCTCCAGATGCTGCCGGATCAGCTCCAGATCCGCCTCCGGCCACAGCGCCCGCACACGGGCTGGATCATAAGCCACGTGCGCGGCGAGATACTTCTTCTCAGGGCAGTAGACCACCACCGCGGCGTTGATGAACTCCTGCCGCTCGACGCGCGGCACAACACGCAGGATCGCGTAATCAAACGAGGCGGGCACGAGCGGCCTCCTCTTCGAAGATGTTGGCAGAGGCCAGGCGGCGCATGAGGAACTCGACATAGCCGGCGCGTCGCTCTGCAGCCGGCAGGCCGTCAGGAACCGCATCGAGCCACGTTTCAGGAACCATTTCGACGATCGCTGCGAGCGCATCGGGCGTCAGCCACTCGCGCGCGACGGCTCCAGCCTGCGAAATCTGCGTGGCCCAAGGCAGCAGAACATGGTGCGCGATTTCAGGAAACGGAGACGCGATCTTTTCTTCGCGGGCCGGCCAGTTGTGGTGCCAGTAGAGCGCGGCTCCATGATCGATGGGATACAGCTTGCGGTGCCACACCAGCAGGTTCGCGTTGCGGGGCGTGCGATCCACATTCTGCGTAAACGCGTCGAACCACACCAGCAGCGACGCTTCGTCTTCCGGAGCCTTGTCGCGCGCCGCAGGATCGAACATCGTCGCACCCGGCAGATAGTCGAGGCCCAGATTCGTGCCGGGGCTCGCCTTCAGCAGTTGCCGAATCTCGCAGTCGGGCTCGTTGCGGCCCAGCGCCGGATCGAGCTCGGCGAGCACCAACTCCGGCACACACAGACCGAGGGCGCGGCCGATCTCGCCGGCAATCACCTCGGCAATCAGCGCCAGCACACCCTGCCCCGCTCCGCGGAATTTCACCACGTAGAGGCCCAGATCGTCGGCCTCCACAATCGCGGGCAGAGAGCCGCCCTCCCGGAGCGGCAGGACGTAGCGCGTGGCCTGGACGGTGCGCAGCATGGAAAAAATAGTGTAGCGATTCATGCTCCGCGCGCATCGGACTGGGAAAAAAAGCACTTGCCGCGCAGGTCCCGAATCGCGCTTGCCAAATGCCCGAGACGCCGTTAGCATCCAGTCAAGAGACCGGCCTGCAAAGCAGGTGAGGGCGGTCAACGCTGGATGAACCTACATTCATGCGAACAGGGGGCTCGACTCGACAATCGGCTCGGTGTGCAGTGTCCGCCAGTTCGGAATGCCTAAAGAGCCGCGGAGAGTTCCCACCGTCTTAGGACGGGTTCACCAGCGCATCGCCCCACGGCCCAGCGGGTCGGTTTTTCTATTTCCTTAGCAGACTGCCGGCGTCGGCCCGATTGCATCCTCTGCTCTTCCATATCGGAAGTCTCGCGATACCCACCTACGGGGTGCTCACGGCCGCGGCTCTCCTTGCCGCGCTGGGATTGTGTGTCGAGCGCGCGCGGCGGGCAGGATTGCCCGGCGACAAGGTGTGGAACCTCGGCCTCATCGCCATCCTCGCCGCCCTCTTCGGCTCGCGGTTGCTGCTGGTTGCCTCGAACCTGCATGTTTTTGCACAACATCCATTCTGGGTGCTGGGCCTCGCAACGGTGCACGGCGGATGGATCGCCGCCGGCGGCACAGCAATCGGCGCGGTCGCTGCGGTTTTATATGCGCTCGCCGAAGGATTACCGCTGCTTCGCATTGCCGATGCGGCCGCCCCAGCCGCGGCGCTGGGGTTTGCGGTCAGCCGCATTGGGGCATTCTGCGCAGGCCTCGGATGGGGCACGCCCACAACGCTTCCCTGGGGAGTGACCTATCGCAGCGCCGTCGCGTGGCTGTGGTACCGGACGCCGCTGGGAACCAGGCTGCATCCCGTCCAACTGTACGACGCGGTGGTTTCGTTTGCGATTCTTGTGCTTCTGCTGGGTATGGGGCGCAGCGAAATGGCGCGCCGAGCAGGCGAGATTGCCGGAGCGTGGCTCTTCCTCTACGGCATCAGCCACTTCTTTCTGGAGTTTCTGCGCGGCGACGCTGTGCGGGAGCCCGCGTTCGGTGGGCTCTTCACCATGGCGCAGGGTTTGGCGGTGCTCGCCGTAATCCTCGGCGGAGCGCTGTGGCTGCGCCGGCCGACGGACCCATTACGCGCCGGCGTGCGCCAGCATTTTCCCGAAGTCTGATACATTCGCGGCATTGCGATGAGCCTGAAACGCATTGCCGGTCTCGCATTGACGACACTCCTTCTCGCCGCTGCGCGGGCCTGGGCGCAGGGACCGCCGTATCAAACCGACGACCCCGTCCCCGTCGATCTGCATCACTACGAGTTCTACATCTTCGGCTCGGCCGACGGCACGCCCGCCGAGATGGATTCGCAGGGCCCAGCCTTCGAGTTCAACTGGGGCGCCATTCCGCGCGTGCAGCTGCACGCCATTCTGCCGTGGGGCTCCATCAATCCGTCGAACAACCCGGCCTATCTGCCAGGCGGGACCGGACCGAGCGCATTCGGCCTCACCGATATGGAGCTGGGCGCGAAGATCGCTTACATCAAAGAGAGCAAGTATGTACCGCAGATCGGCACCTTCACCATGTTCGAGATGCCGACCGGCAGCTATTCCAAAGGTTTGGGCGTGGGCAAGGTATGGTATCGGCTGCCGCTGTGGCTGCAGAAGAATTACGGCAACTGGCTGCTCGACGGCGGCGCCGGCGAAACCGTGGTGCCGCAGACCGGGTACCGTGATTTCCCCTATGGCGGCTTCCTGCTGAAATACACCTTCGGCGAAACGCTCGAGTTCGGCGGCGAAGTCGTTGCTCACGGCAAGGAGGGCTTCGCCGCTTCGCAAACGCAGGCGTCTACGATGATCGATTTAGGAGGGTCGTACCACTTCCACCACAGCGAGCATCAGCAGCTGCTGTTTGCCTATGGGCATTCGATCGCGGGGCAAACGGAGAACTACGCCTACCTGGGCATGTACTGGACGTGGGGCAAGGATGCCGGCGGGGACAAGGACAAAAATTCCGGCGGCGACAGCCCCAGCGCCGCGCCAGCCATGTGGTCCCGCATGATGCGCAAGGACTAACCGCGCGTTTCCTGTTGTCTGTTCTCAGTGGCCTGGGGCCTCTGGCCTCTCAACGCCGGCCGCTGTCTTCCAAGCCCTATACTGAAGCCGATGATGCGAGCCGTCGTTCTTGCAGCAATTTTGCTGGGCACTCTCGGCCCGGCGCACACCCAACAGCTTCCCGCCGGAATTCCCGAGCCCATTTTTCTATGGCCGCAGGGCGCACCCGGCGCGCTCGGGCAGGCTGAAGCCGACAAGCCTCGGATGTACGCGTTCCTGCCGCAGAAACGCTCGACGAGCACCGCGGTCCTCGTGATTCCTGGCGGCGGGTATCAACACCTCGCCATTGGATACGAGGGCGTGCAGATTGCGGGGTGGCTGAACACGCAGGGAATTCCGGCGTTTTTGCTGGATTATCGAGTCGCGCCGTATCACTATCCGGCACCCGTACTCGACGCGGAGCGGGCGATGCAACTCATTCGCGAGCACGCGGCTGAGTATGGCGTGGACCCGCACCGCATTGGCGTGTGGGGATTCTCGGCCGGCGGACATCTGGCCTCGACGCTCGCCACGCATTGCAACGCCGAAGCGACGCCGATGCCAGCGCCGTACGCTTCCGGCGCGCTCGATTGCCGGCCGGACTTTGCGGTCCTTGCGTATCCGGTGATCAGCATGGAGCCGCCGCTCGCGCACATGGGCTCGCGCGCGAATTTTCTGGGACCGTCGCCGCGCGCCGGGCTCGAACACGAATATTCGAACCAGTTCGCGGTCACGAAAGACACACCGCCGACATTTTTGTTCGCCACCACGAACGATCCAACCGTGCCCGTGGAAAACAGCCTGGATTTCTATCGCGCGCTGGAGCGGGCGCATGTGCCCGCGGAATTGCACCTCTACGACTACGCGAATCATGGCTGCGGCTTGTGCGGATCGATCGCGCCGCTCGCCACCTGGCCCACGCTGGTGCGGAACTGGCTCGTGCAGCGGGGATGGATCCCGCCTGATACCCCCCCGGCCCCGCAGCCGATGCCGAATTTGCCGGCATGGATTGACGGCATGACCGGACCGGGGCAGTTCGACGGACACTGGTAGCCTGATTTCTGTAACCATGACACGCACTTATACAGTTCCGACTGAGGATGCGGGCAAGCGCCTCGACGCCTGGCTTGCCGCTCAACTGGAAGGCGTGAGCCGTGAGCGGGTGCAGCTGCTGCTGGAGCAGGAGAAAGTCCGCCTCGACGGCAAGACCCCACGCGCGTCGCTGCGGCTGCGCGGCGGCGAGACCGTAGACGTGCTGGGCGATCCCGTACCGCCGCCGCTGAAGGCTTTCGCCGAAGACATCCCGCTGCGCGTGGTCTACGAAGACAAGGACCTGTCGGTGATCGACAAGCCTGCGGGCATGATGGTGCATGCCGGCGCGGGGGCGGCCGGGGACGAACAGCGCGGAGCGGGCACGCTGGTGAACGCGCTGCTGCATCGGTATCGGACGCTTTCGTCAACAGGGGGCGAACTGCGGCCGGGGATCGTACACCGGCTCGACAAGCAGACCAGCGGACTCATCGTCGTGGCGCGCAACGACGCGACCCACCTCAAGCTCGCGCAGATGTTTTCCGGGCGCGCGATGAAGAAGACCTATATCGCACTCGTCCACGGACACCTGAAGCCGGACCGCGGCACCGTCAACGCTCCCATTGCGCGCGATCTCGTCCGGCGCACGCGCATGACCACGCGCCGCGAGGAGGGAGCGCGGACGGCCGTCTCGCATTACACCGTCGATCGGCGGATTACATCGTCCTGGGGCCAGTTCTCCCTCGTGCGCGTGCGCATCGAGACAGGGCGCACGCATCAGATCCGCGTGCATCTGTCGTCGCTCGGCCATCCCGTCGTCGGCGACACGCTCTACGGTGCACCGGGGCGCATGAAGAGCGTCGACGGAGAGCATCTGAAGCTCGATCGAAACTTTCTGCACGCCGCGGAACTGGAATTCACGCATCCGACGACGGGCAAAGCGCTCGCCCTCAAAGTGGAACTGCCGGACGAACTGTCCGAGTTTCTCAGGAAGCTCGACGCCGGCGACTAATCGGCGCCCACCGCCATCGGCGTGATGTGCGTCAGCAGCATCTCCAGCGCGCCGATATCGGTTTCCGCGTCGGGCGTGAGCGCAACGTCAGTGTAGTCCGTGGCCGCCGCATCGCGATTGAGCCGCTCCTTAAAGCGGTGAAAGCGCCACGCCAGCTGCGCCATCTTCACATGTTTGTAGACCACATCCCCGGTGAAGCGCGACCAGAAGCGCAACGGGCTCTCGACGGGCAGCGTCGGCCGGCGGTCGCGGCGATATTTGCGGCGGAGGTAGCCGCCCTGCAAAGGATCGATCTTCTCATACACGATGCAGAAGTGGAACCACAACAGCAGCACCATCATGTTGTCGAGACTCACGCCGGTCGCGGCCGCGCGACGCAACACCGTTTCCATGTGCTCGGGGGTGTAGAACTCCCTCCACGTGTCGCGGTAAAGCTTCGTCCACTCGGCCGAGGTCATCGTGGAGTGCTGCGTGGTGACGTGCTCCAGATCGTATTTGTTCAGATCGGGATCGAGAAACGCGCCCGCGCGGTGCAGCTTTTGATGATCTTCCGAGCCGGGCAGCGCAGTGAGGCAGTGCGGCTCGAGCAGATCGATCGCCAG
Organism: Acidobacteriaceae bacterium; assembly: GCA_035503555.1. Classification (GTDB taxonomy): domain Bacteria; phylum Acidobacteriota; class Terriglobia; order Terriglobales; family Acidobacteriaceae; genus Palsa-343. The sequence continues at coordinate 7,838 of DATJTG010000096.1, forward strand.
TTCTCGCTGGATGATGCGAATGTCGTGCAGTACCGTTTTCGGATCTTCGCCAGGAAAGCCGATGATGTAGCCCGCGAACACAATGGCTCCAGCCCTTTTCCAGGCGAGCAGCATCTTGCGGTATTCGGCGATCTTGTTCTGTTTCTTGTGGGCGCTGGCCAGGCTTGCAGGGTTGATGCTCTCGAGGCCGATGAAGACGCGGCGGACGCCGGCGCGGCCCGCCTTCTCAATGAATCCCGGCAGCCGGTGGCACATGGTGTCGACCTGCAGCATGAACTTGATGTTCAGGTGCTCCTGGTCGCGCATGCCGATGAGGCGGTCGAAGATCTTTTCCCAATCGGGATTGCGCGAGAAATTGTCGTCGGTGATGAAAAAGCGCGCGACGCCCTGCTTCAGGTTGCGGCGGATGATCTGCTCGACTTCGTCGACGGTGCGGCGGCGCGACTTGCGCCCCTGCACGTTGATGATGGTGCAGAACGAGCACTGAAACGGGCAGCCGCGGCCCGCGTCGAAGCTGGTGTATTTCCCGATGGTCCCGCGGATAGTCGCAGCGGGCAGCATCGGCGTCGGCGCGCCCTCGAGCGACGGCAGATCGTTCAGATAGTTGTAGAGCGGCTGCAACGTGCCCTGGTACGCGTCGCGCAGGACCGGATCGAGGCGATGTTCTTCCGCTTCGCCGGCGAAGAGCGAGATGCCGAGATCCTGCGCCTGCTGCAACTCCGGCGTGATGCCGCCGAGCATTGACAGCGAGCCGGAGACATGGAAGCCGCCCATGCAAATGGGAATGCCAGCCGCGCGCAGTGGGCGCGCGATATCCATGGCGCGCGGGAACTGGTTCGACTGCACGCCGACCAGGATCACCATGCCGGGCTTGCCCTGCATCTCGCGGGCAATACGTTCGGGACGAATGCGCGTGTTGTCCTCGTCCATCGAGCGGATATCGATCGCAACATCGGGCCCAAGCACCTGCCGCTCGCGGCAGTCGAGCACGAGGCCATTCATCACGGCCAGGGAGTTCGAAGGCACCGCCGAGCGGAACCACTGGATCACATAGCCATCGTCGTCGTAGTGCGAAGGCTTGATGAGGACAATCGAAAAGCGGGCAGCGGAAAGACGGCTGTTCTGCGCGGCCTGGGAATTCGGTGTCGTGGAAGGCGCTGGAATTGTGATGACCTCCGTGTGGGGTCCGGGGGTGCGCGTAGTGTAGCAAGTGATCTCGGCTCGGGCATAGAGAAATTCACGCGAACCAGGTAAGAATGGAGAGTCAAACCGGAGAGGAGATCCAATGAAGGTTTTGTATACAGCAGATGTGACGGCCAAAGGCGCCCGGCACGGGCATGTGCGCTCGAGCGACGGGCTGCTCGATCACGATCTGGCGCTGCCGCCGGGCATGGGCGGACGCGGCGACAAGACGAATCCCGAGCAGCTGTTCGGCGCGGGCTACGCCGCGTGCTTCGGGGGCGCGGTCGAGTTCATGGCGCAGCAGGCGAAGAAGCCCACTGGCGTGGTGGAAGTGCGCGCCCAGGCGAGCGTCGGCCCGTTCGACGAAGGCCAGGGTGAAGGCTTTACGCTGCGCGTGGAACTCGACGTCATCATTCCCGAGCAGGATCAGAAGGGCGCGGAAGAGCTGGCCGCTGCAGCACACCGCGTGTGCCCGTACTCCAATGCGACGCGGGGGAATATTGAAGTGGTAGTGCGGGCGCACGGCGGGAAATAGGGCCAGCTACTTCCGGTTGGCCGCAAGAATCGCATCCACCCAGTGCTCCGTCGTCGTTCGCACTGTGTCGATCGTCGTGTCGTCCACGATCGGCTCGTAGAAGTATGCGAAAAGCAGGCGTTCGTTCACGCGAACCACGGCAATGCCGCCGGCCATGTTCACGGTCTCGCCCGCGGATTTGACCGGCTCGGCAATGCCATAGCCGACAGCGTCGGTTTTCGTAAACCAGTTGCCGAGCTGCACCGGCTTTTCGAGCGTCACCCAGGCCGCCTTCGCGTTCAGGGCTTTCAGGCGCTCGTTCACCGGCTGCTGCTGATCCTTCACCGCGCCCTGGAAGATCACGCCAAACTGCTCGTTCATCATCTGCACGACGGTCGCGAAATCCGCCGACGAAGCGTCGGTGAACTCCGCGCTGCGCTGCACTTCGACCACGCCGTAGGCGGTCAACCGATGCAGTTGGCCGGCCCTTAGGAATCTGAGATCGTCCCCCGTAACAAACGCCGCGACCATGCGGTTGCCCTCTGGAACCATGTAGTCGAGGGCTTGGCGCGCATCCGATCCGGTCTCCACCAGATCGGCTCGCGGCGACGGCAGCGCGATGGCGCGCGTCCCGGCGCGAAACGTAGGGCTCTGTGCGCTTAGGCTCAAAGAGGCGAGAATCAACGCACAGGCAAAAATCGCGTGTCGAGATCGCAGAAGCATGGAATCGCTTTGGCTGGAGCCATGGTAGCGCAGCCGCAGGCCGGATTGGCTGGCAGCGTTCGCACTACAGCTTTTGCGACCGCGTCACGTCCCGCACGCCCGGCAGCCGCCGCAGCCCCTGCACCAGCAGGTTCAGGTGGCGAAGGTCTTCAGCGTCGAGCACAAACTCGATCAGCGCATCTCCCGCATCGCCGGGATGCGTCTCCACTGTGCGGATGTTGGCGTTGCCGTCGCTGATGACCGCGGTGATCTCCTTCAGCATTCCCGCGCGGTCGTCGCAGTGCACGGTGAGCTTCACAGGGTACGTCTGCGGCCTTCCAGCCCTCTCTTCCGGCGACTTCGCCCACTCGACGGAGATGCGCCGATCGGCCTCATAGAGCAGATTCTGCACGTTCGGGCAATTGCGCGCGTGGACGGCCACGCCCTTGCCCCGCGTGACGTAGCCGATGATCTCTTCTCCGCGTATCGGGTTACAACACTTCGCGCGGTAGACCAGCAGCTCGTTCTGCCCCTCGACAATCAAAGACTCGGAGCCGCTCGATGCGGCAACACGCGTGACCGCGGCGGCTCCAGGCGTAGGCGCGGCCTCTGGCTCCTGCTGTGGGTGCATCAGCGCCGGGGCCAGCCGGTTCAGCACCTGCCGCGCGGAATACTTGCCGAACCCGATCGCCGCCATCAGATCGCTGGGAGTGGCCACGCTGTAGTCGGCGGCCAGGCGCGCGTAATCGCTCTCCTCAAACTGCGACAGCGGGATCTTGTATTTGCGGGCTTCGCGCTCCAGCAGCTTGCGCCCGATGTCGATGGCGCGCTCGCGCTGGTGCTCGTTGAGCCAGTGGCGAATCTTGTTGCGGGCGCGGCTGCTCTTGACAAAGGTCAGCCAGTCGCGGCTCGGCGTGTGCCCGTTCTGGGTAATGACTTCGACAATGTCGCCGTTGCGCAGCTTCGTCCGCAGCGGCACCATGCGCCCGTTCACGCGCGCGCCCACGCACGTGTGGCCCACCTCGGTGTGGATGGTGTACGCGAAGTCGAGCGGCGTGCCGTCGCGCGGAACCACCACGACCTTGCCCTTCGGCGTGAAGGTGTACACCTCTTCGGGAAACAGATCGATCTTCAGCGTCGACAGGAACTCGTTGGGATCGGTCATGTCGCGCTGCCACTCGACCAGTTGCCGAACCCACGCCAGCCGCTGCTCGTCGCGCGCGCTCACCGGCGAGCCGCCCTGCTTGTATTTCCAGTGCGCGGCGATGCCTTCTTCCGCGATGCGGTGCATTTCCTCGGTGCGAATCTGCACCTCGAACTGGTGCCCGCCTTCGCCCATCACCGTCGTATGCAGCGACTGATACAAATTCGGCCGCGGCATCGCGATGAAGTCCTTAATGCGCCCCGGCACCGGCCGCCAGATGCTGTGGATGATGCCGAAGACCGCGTAGCAGTCCTGCACGCTGCTCGTAATCACACGCAGTGCCAGCAGATCGTAGACCTGATCGATTGAGGTCTGCGACTTCACCAGCTTCTGGTGTATGGAGTAGAGACGCTTGATGCGCCACTCCACGCGCGCCTTGATGTTGTTCTCGTGCAGCTTCTCTGAGAGCAGCGCCTCTACCCCCGAGAGAAACTGCTCGCCCTCGGAGCGCCGCGCCTCGACGGCCTCGTGCAGCTGCTCCCAGGTAATCGTGTCGACGTAGCGGAATGCGAGATCCTCAAGTTCGCCGCGCAGTTTGCCCATACCCAGGCGATGTGCCAGGGGCGCGTAGATGTCCAGCGTTTCGCGTGCGATGCCGCGCTGCCGATCCGGCGAAAGGTGCTGCAGCGTGCGCATGTTGTGCAGGCGATCCGCCAGCTTGATCAGCACCACCCGCACATCGCTGACCATGGCCAGCAGCATCTTGCGAACGTTCTCCGCCTGGCGGTCTTCGCGATTCGCGAACTGAATTTTGTCGATCTTGGTCACGCCCTCGACAATGTGCGCAACCTGCTCGCCGAATTTTGCGACGATGTCTTCCGTCGTGACCGGTGTATCTTCGACCGCGTCGTGGAGCAGCCCGGCGGCGATCGCTGTGGAGTCCAGCTTCATCTCCGCGAGCACCAGCGCCACTTCCAGAGGGTGCAGAACGTACGGCTCGCCTGAGGCTCGCTTCTGGCCCTGGTGATGCTCGAGGCAGAACTGCCACGCCTGGCGGATGATGTTGACGTCGTCGGAGGGACGGTTGCGGCGGACAGTTTCGAGGAGTTCGGCGAATTTCTCGGGAAATGGATCAGCCACGATCTCAGGCGTACCCGATGGGGACCCCTTCCGGGCCCGCTCGACGGGGAGCGTGGATGGCTGGACACTCGCCATGATTCATTATATGCGGGACTTGCTGCACGTGCATGAACGCTGGCCTATCCGGTTTTAGTCCCCCACGCGAATGTACCCCTGCTGCTGCAGGTCAATAAGCGTGGTCAGCGCCCAGACATCCACTTCGATCTCCGGCTGAATCGTCTTCGGGTCGATGTGCCCACGCGCGACGCCCTGTCCGCAAACGTGCAGCGCCACGCCCGCCTTCGCCAGCGCCTGTATCAGCGCGATGCTGGGGTTGTCGGCCCCATTGTGCGCGGCCTTCCAGGTGTCGTTATCGACCGTGCTCGCAACCGCCTCCTGATGGAAGACTACGGCGATGTCCCGGTGGCTGGCGGGCACTCCATACTGCGCGAGCGTGTTGACATATTTGGCCACCATCAGCAGGCCGGGGAGAGGCTGGTCCGGCGCGTCGGACTTGTGCCCGATGTCGAAGACAACCTTGTACGTCTTGCCGGGATCGGGCGCGTTGTGCGCACCAGGAACACTCACCACCGCTGGATAGCCGGGCACGGGCAGCGGCGGGTTCTGGGCTGACGCGGGCGGCAAATCGGCAAGCGATGCGAACAGGGCAAGCAGAATCAGGACGCGGCGAACAGGCATGCAATCTTCTCCGGCGACCAGATTAGCGCATCTCCTTGCGCTACTCCGGCTTCCCGGGATTCTTCGGCTTGGGCGGCGTTTTCACCGGCGCCGGGGGTGTGCCCGGCAGCGGGCCTGGCGTGGGACGATGCCGGTTGTGCACCCAGTCCAGCAGCTCGTCGAACGCCAGGCCTGTTTGATCCGCCGTTACGTTGCAATGCCCGTCGCGGTCAACGTACTGCTGCACGAAATCGTCGCCGTTACCCTGGCGGCGCGTCAGCTCGTCGTACCAGGCCGTCGTCGCCGCCGGAACCAGCGGGTCGTAAATCGTGTGCACTGCGAGTAGCTTGCGGCGCAGATTGCCGGTCGGCGAATACCAGTCCGCGAGAAACCGGTACGCATTCGGATCGGCGGCGTAGCGGTGCACGCGCTGGTTCAGCAGCGCATCGTTGTCGGTCCCGGTGTAGATCAGGTTTCGATTGTCGAACGGATTGCCCCCGGACTTGAGCCGCAGATCCTCAATCACGAAGGTGTTGAAGACCAGCACATCGGCGAGGCCGCGATCGGTATGGATGTTGGCAAGCTGGCGCACGATCGCCGCCTGCTTTGGATTCCCACCGAGGGCTTTCTGCACTGTAGTGATGGTGGGAATGTCATTCATCATGAACGTCGACGGGATGTGCTCCACGTCGGGCAGGATGCCGGGAAAGAGCGCGTCGAAGGCCACGCGAGTGGCAAACGCCCGCTGCATCACCATGTCGGCGGGTGACAGAACTCCGCAGATCGCGAGGCCCCCGGCGTATTTGTTTGGCTCATCTTCGAGCGACATCACCGTCAGCAGGCCGCCCATCGAGTGGCCCATCACAAATGTCTCGCGTGGCGCGCCGAACTTGCGCCGAAAGTGGCGCCGCAGCGCCTCCGTCTCCGTAGCCGCCTGCGGCAACGCCCATCCGCCCGTCGCGTAGCCCGACCGAGCGACGGCATAGCCGCGGTTGAGAATCTCCTGCAGAATGCGCCCCGGCGGGTATTTCGGATCGAACACGATTGGCCTGGGCTCGTAGCCGTGGAAGTACAGCACAAGCCCGTGGTTCCAGTTCTTCGGCACGTCGATGCGGTACGAGGCGCCGTCGACCGTGCCGGTTTCCGTCTGCACGGCAGCGGCGTGCTCGGCCGGCGCGGCCGGAGCATCGGCTTCGGTCGTAGTGGCAGGGGCGCTGCTTTCGGCGGCCGGAGCAGAAGAAGTCGCGGCGGATCCGCCAGACGCAGCCGGGCCGCCTGCCTGCGCGTGCGCTGTGAAGGCAAGCAGAAGGAAGACCCACGCAGAACGAGCCGCCAAATCCAATCGTCTCCTGTGTGCGAAGATGCTTCAGGGAAATGTGATGCCGGAACAGCGCCAGCGCGAACATCCGAAACGCTCAAAGAACCCGCGAAAAGGGGCCGCCGGGAAGCCGCAAACCGGGCGCGACCGCAAGGCCGCTCCGGCGCACACCACCTCCGCTCCCCCGGAGCCAGCCGCTATCCCGGGTGCGGCCATCGTCTCGCGCCGCGCTGCCGACCGCCTGCGCGCGGGACACGTCTGGGTCTACCGCTCCGACGTGGAGCAGCTTCCCGAGGCCTCTGCGGGCCTGATGCCCGTCGCCGACCGCCGCGAATCGCTGCTGGGCACGGGCCTCTACAGCCCCGCCTCCGAAATCGCTCTGCGCCTGGTTTCGCAGGATCTGCTGACTGACGAGGGGGCGTGGCTCGATCTGCTGCGCGCACGGCTGCGCGCGGCCATCGCCCGGCGCACGGCCATGCTCGACGCCGACAACGATGCCTGCCGCCTCGTCTTCAGCGAAGCCGATGAGCTGCCCGGCCTCACCGCCGACCGCTACGCGGGTCTCGTGATCGTTCAGCTACGCCACAAGGCCCTCGATACGGCCGCCGTGCGTACCGCCGTCGCCGAAACGATCCGCGATGCCGCGGGGACCGGCCTGCAGACCATCCTCGAGCGCGAAGACCCCCGTATCCGCGAGTTGGAGCAGTTGAGCTCCCCGGCGTCCGCGGTCCTCTGGGCCCGCGATCTCGATAGCCCCGTCACGAGCACCGTGTTCCGCCTCAACGGGCTCGGCTTTCACTTCGACGCCACCAGCGGCCAGAAGACCGGCGCGTTCCTCGACCAGCGGGAGAACTATGCTGCCGCGGCTCGCTATGCTCGAGGAGAAGCTCTGGACGTCTGCACGTACCAGGGCGGATTCGCGCTCCACCTGACGCAGGTCTGCGATCGGGTCACCGGCATCGATGTGTCGCGCGCCGCGCTCGAAGTGGCCGAAAAGAATCTGGACCTCAACCGCGAGAAGCTCTGCGCCGAAGTCGAATGGGTGGAGGCCGACGCTTTCGATCTGCTCCGCGACTGGAGCGACGCGGGCACGCGCTACGACACCATCGTGCTCGACCCGCCGGCCTTCGCGAAAACGCGACGCGCCGTCGAGGGCGCCCTGCGCGGCTATCGCGAGATGAACCTGCGCGCGCTCAAAATGCTGCGCCCCGGCGGACGCCTCATCACCTGCTCCTGCTCCCACCACGTCAGCCTGGCCGAGTTTATTGAGACGGTGCGCGCCGCCGCCGGCGATGCCCGACGCCGCGTGCGCCTGCTGGAGATTCGCGGTGCCGCCGTGGATCATCCCGTGGTGCTGAATATTCCGGAAACGCAATATCTGAAGTGCGTGGTGGTGGAAGCGGAATAGCGCGCCCGCCGCAGGCGCCTCCCTCACGGCGCTTACGAAGCCCGGGAAGAATGCCGCTGCCGCAGCCGCGCGGCGACAATGGGAAAATAACGCAGCGCGAGCGCAATGATCGAAAGGCTCACGAGCGACGACGGGAAATCAAAACTCCAAAACGAAGAGTGGAGAGAGCTCATCTGGTGGCGAATGGACGGCAACAACGCCGAAAATCCCAGATAGCACGCGACCATGAAGATGAAATAAAGCCCCGTGACGGGCCAGCTCGGCGGTTTACAGATCATCCTGTGCTCCTTAGGGCCGAGTGGTATGGAGTCTACTCCTGCGCCTCTCGCCTTACGTCAGATCCGCGTAGGCCGGCGAAAGCTCCCTCAGCTTGCGGACCACGTTAATCAGGTTCTCCGCGACGTAATCGATCTCTTCCTCGGTATTGAACCGCCCGATGCCGAAGCGCAGCGTGCCGTTCGCCGCCTCGTCGCTAAGCCCCAGCGCACGCAGCACGTGCGACGCCTCAATCTTGGCCGACGTGCACGCAGAACCGCTGGAGAGCGCCACATCGCGCATGCCCATCATCAGCGATTCGCTGTCGACATGCTCGAAGGTCATGTTCAGATTGCCGGGCAGGCGGTGCTCCGGGCAGCCGTTCACGCGCACGCGATCGAGGGCAGCCGTCAGCTTGTTTTGCAGGCGATCGCGCAGAGCCGCAAACCGCGCGGACTCTTCCATCATCTCCGCCCCGGCAATCTCGCAGGCGGCGCCGAGGCCCACGATGCCGGGCACGTTCAGTGTTCCCGAGCGCATCTTGTGCTCGTGGCCGCCGCCATGCATCTGCTCGGCCACGGCGATGCGCGGGGTCCGCTTGCGCACGTAGAGGGCGCCCACACCCTTCGGTCCGTAAATCTTGTGCCCTGAGATCGACAGCAGATCGATCCCCATCAACGTGACGTCGATGGGCAGCTTGCCCGCGGCTTGCGCGCAATCGCTGTGCAGCAGAACGCCGCGCTCGCGGCAGAGCGCCCCGATCTCCGCCATCGGCTGGATCGTCCCTACCTCGTTGTTCGCGAACATGATGGACACCAGCGTGGGCGGCGCCGGCTCGTCGAGCAGGCACTTCAGATCCTGCAGTCGAACGCGGCCATCGGTCTCCACCGGCAGGATCGTCACGCGGCATCCGTGCTTCGCGAGCCACGCGCTGGGATCGAGGACGGCATTGTGCTCGCTGGCCTGGGTCACCAGGTGCGGCGCGTGCGCGGCATCGGCCGCGAGTGCCGACTCCAGCACGCCCTTGAGAGCCAGGTTGTTGCTCTCCGTCGCGCCCGAGGTGAAGACGATCTCTTTCGGCGATGCGCCGATCAGCTTTGCGACCTGCCCGCGGGCTCTCTCCACGGCTTGGTCGGCGTCCCATCCGAACGAATGGCTGCGGCTCGCCGGGTTGCCGTAGGCGTTCGTCAGCCAGGGCATCATCGCGTCGAGGACGCGCGGGTCGAGCTGGGTGGTGGCGTGGTTATCAAGATAGATAGGAAGCCGCATGGGAACCGTTCATTATCTTCTTTGGAGCGGCCGGGAATTGCCAGTGAATCCGGGTCAACCGGCCAATTTGACCTACAAGTGGGGTCTGACTACACCCGAATGGTCACCAGATCCCGCACGGCCTTGGCGCGCGCCGGATCGGCTGACGGCTCGGCCAGATCGGCAATGCTGATGCTCCGCAGCAGGCTCGAGATCGAATCGTTCACCCTCGCCAGCGGCTCCTTGATGGTGCAGGAATCGGTCAGATCGCAGCCGCTGTGGCTCGGCCCGCACGACGTGATAAACAGCGGCCCGTCGATAGCGTGGATGACCTCGAACGCCGAAATCTCCCGCGGCTGCCGGATCAGCGAGTAGCCGCCGCTCATGCCGGCGTGGGAGCGCAGAATGCCGACTTTCGCCAATCGCTGCAACACTTTAGCCAGCAGCTGAGGCGGAATGTGATAGGCCTCGGCGATGTCCCGTGCGCTGATCGAGGGGTCATGCGTATGTTCCGCCAGGTACTTCAGAGCCATCAGGCCGTAATCGGCTTTTTTGGTGAGCCGGAGCATAGAGATCCTGTGTCATTTTACCGCGTTTTGCACCGGCGAATGGGCGAATTTGGAGGTCAAACGGTGCACTGGCGGAGCCGATCAGTGCGTCGCCGCATCGTAGATTGCCTTCCCGATTTGCGCGATCACCTGCTCCCGCGCCGCAAACGGAGCCTTCGCGTCGGCGATGAGCACCGCGACCGCCAGCTTCTGTCCGCTGGGCAGCGAGATCAGGGCCATATCGTTGGTCGCGTTGACCGCGGGCCGGCCTGAGCCTGAGGTCCCGGTCTTATCGGCCACCGGCGTCCCCGGCGGCAGCAGAGCCTTCAGCCGGTGGTCGCCGGTATGCGAGGCCGCCATTGCATCGAGCAGCAGCCTGGTGTGCTCCGGGGTCAGCGGAGATTTGTCCGCCAGGCGTCGCAGCAGCGCGACGTACGCGCGCGGCGTGGCGGAGTTGCGGTATTGCAGCCGCTCGTCGCGGTTCTGCTGCTGCTCGGTGTAGACAATGTGGATTCCGTCGATGCCGATCGACCGGAAGTACGCCGTCGCCGCCGCGCCGCCCCCCTCCGTGCGCAGCAGCGCATCGCCGGCGACGTTGTCGCTTTGCGTCACGGCCCGCTGAACCAGCTCGCGAATGGACACATCAACCGCCCCGTGCGGATGCTCGTCGCGCAGCGGGCTGTAGTCGTCGGGTGCCGCCAGTTCCGACGGCACGATGTGCAGCGTCTGGTCGAGTGAGAGCTTGCCCTGCTCCACCTGGTGCAGCGCGACCACGGCAATCGGCAGCTTGAACGTCGACTGCATGGGATACGGCGACGTTGCCGACAGATCGCAGTCGAGGGCTTTCCCGGGCAGCGAGCAGGCGACGCCGACGCGCCCCTGCGCCTGCGCAGCGATACGTTCGAGTTGATCGTGCAGTTGGGCGTGCGCGGTGCAGGCGAAGAAGACCGTTGCGGCGGCGAAGGCGAGCGAGCGGCGTGCGGCGAGCATTGCGGGATTGTAGCGAAGGCGCGGCACTGGGTGGTTGTGGATCGATGTGGATTCTCAAATCTGCGAAGGCCGCGCAGATGGGTGGCCCCCGAAGTTCCCATGCCAGCGGCGCAAAAATCCCGCGGTGGTGACTTCGGAGAGAGGCACGTTGCCGGGAAATGATCTATAAGGGCAGGGGTGTTGATTTCTCCCTGGGAGCGGATTGCGTGAATCGGAGAAGCTTTTTGAAGGCAGCGGGAACGGCGACAACAGGCAGCCTGCTTTCTGGAACTGTGCGGGCGATGACCAACGACGGCAAGCCGGCGACCGTGCTGCAGCTGGCACAGGAAGAACCGCAGAAGCCCGTCGCGGCCAACGATCACATCCAGATCGCGCTGATCGGCGCCGGCGGCCAGGGGCAATACGACACCAGCGTGGCCGTGAAAGTGCCCGGCGTGAAGCTGGTCGCCGTAGCCGATTGCTACGACGGACGGCTTGCCCATTCGAAAGAAGTGTGGGGCGCCGACATCCAGACCACCCGCGACTACGCGGAGATTCTCGCTCGCAAAGACATCGACGCGGTCATCATCGGCACCCCCGACCACTGGCACAAGCAGGCCTCCGTCGACGCCATGAACGCCGGCAAGGACGTCTACTGCGAGAAACCGATGATCCACCTCTACTCCGACGGCCCCACGATGATCGAGACGTCGCAGAAGACGGGGCGGATCCTTCAGATTGGCAGCCAGCGCGTCAGCAACATTCTCTACGCGAAGGCCAAGGAGCTGATCTCCTCCGGCGCCATCGGCACCGTCAACATGATCGAAGCGCACTGGGATCGCAACTCCGCCGTCGGCGCGTGGGACTACACCGTTCCCCCCGATGCATCGACCGAGACCTGCGACTGGCCGCGCTTCCTCGGCACCGCGCCGAAGATTCCCTTCAACGGCGAGCAGTTCTTCCAGTGGAGGAAGTGGAAGGCCTACGGTAGCGGCGTGGCCGGCGACTTGTTCGTCCACCTCTTCAGCGGGACGCACTTCATCACCGGCGTGAAAGGCCCAACCCGTGCCATGGCAACGGGCGGCCTGCGCTTCTGGAAAGACGGCCGCGACGTGCCCGACGTGATGCTGGGGCTCTTCGACTATCCCGAGGGATTCAATCTCGCGCTGCGCGTCAATTTCGTTTGTGGCGGCGAAGAGAACGAAGGATTCACCTTCACCGGTTCCGAAGGCACGCTTTCCATCGGCTGGAACGGACTGACGGTCGACCGTGTGCCGCGCGAGAAGGAGCCGGGGTTGATGATCGGGACGTTCACCAACGCGATGCAGCAGCAGATTCTGAAAGACTATCGCGCGAAGTACCCCCCGAAGCCGATGACCGAAACCACACGCGTGGGCACTGATCGCTACGTCGCTCCGGAAGGCTACAGCGACAGCTACGACCACTTCAGGAACTTCTTCGCGTCGGTGCGCTCGCGGCAGCCAGTCGTGGAAGACGCGGTCTTCGGCTATCGCGCCGCTGGCGCCGCGCTGCTCAGCAACCTGAGTTATGATCGCGGAAAGATTGTGGAATGGGACCCCGTGGCGATGAAGCTGAAAACGTAGGAAGCAGGGCGCGGGGTCGAAAAAAGCATAGGGGTGAGTGGTCCGGGCCTGGAGCTGACGATCGCTCCCATCTGTGACGCGCGTAGACGGCGCAGGGGCTGAAAGTCCTCCATCGAAGAAAGAGGAGGAAGCATGGGCTACTTCTACGACAGCAATATCCCCAACGATGCGCACACCTTCATCAGCAACTGCATGGGCGGACCGGGCGTGTCGGTGGTGGCCTTCACGCCGAGCGGCGGCTGGGTTGCCGTCGCACCGAATGGCGCCTACGAAGCCGAAGGGATTCCCCAGGACTGCTTCACAACCCTCGGCAGCTTCATTACAAACGGCTGGACTGTTCGCTCCATTGCGTTTCCGGCCGCGGGCGGCGACAGCTGGGTCATCATCGCGGACCAGGGCTATGAAGCTCACAATATTCCCAACGACTGTTTCCAGATGATTGGGACCCTGGTGAGTGGCGGCTCGCGGATATCCTGCGTTGCCTTTCCGCCGTCGGGTAGCGACTCGTGGGTCATCATCGCGAACAACGCTCTATATGCGCATAACATCGACGACCAATGTTTCCAGACTCTGTGTAACTACACGCAGACCAGCCAGCGCGCAACCCAGGTGGCCTTTGCTCCCAATGGGGGATGGGTGGTCTACGGAGCGCGCGCTTACTTTGCGGTGAACATTCCAAATGCCTGCTACCAGCAGATCCAGACCTTCGAAAACGACAACTGGCTGGTTGAACACGTAGCCTTCACGCCGTCCAGCGGATGGTCGGTGATTTGCAACGACCCGCTGCCGCCCACGCCGGATCCGCTGCGCACTTTCGAAGACTTCTTCCTGCAAGAGACCGGAGAGGCATGGCAGACAATTTATGACCGCATGGGTTTCTGGGGCGTACCCGGAGCCAGCGTCGCGTTGGTTCTGAATAATCAGGTCGCGTGGCGCACTTCGTATGGCGTGCTCCAGACGGGAGGCGCGGAATACGTCTATACCAACACTCCGTTCCAGGCGGCCTCCATCAGCAAGCCGCACACCTCCATCGGGGTGCAGGTGCTGACGCAGCAAAACAGCAACGTGAAACTCGGGGACACCGTCAGTTCCCACACTACATGGACGATTCCGGTGCGCTCCTGCGCACAGGCCGGGTGGGCCGGTCAGGCAACGATCCAGCTTACCCTGCAGCACCAGGGCGGCTTTATCGGGCGCGGCAATACCTATCCCCTGAATGTGTGCACGAACCTCACCGCGAACGAAGGCGGCGGTTTCGGCGGCTATCCGAACGTTGCCGGAACCGTAATACCGACGCTGAATCAGATTCTTGCAGGGACGAATCCGCCGGCCAATTCGCCGCCCATTGAAATCACCACCCAGCCGGGAACCTTTTATTACTCGGGAATGGGATACGTGGTGCTGATGCGGATGCTCCAGGATGTGACCGGCGCGGATTTCCGTACCTGGATGCAGCAGAGCGTTCTTACGCCGCTGGGAATGAACGAATCGACTTTCGATTTGAATCTGCCGGCAAACCTCTCGCGCGCGGCGGTTGGACACGATGCGAACGTTCAGCCGATTGCGGGGATGCGCAACTTGTATCCGGAAGCATCGGCCGCGGGACTGTATACGAATGCCGGAGACCTGTGCCAGACCATCATCATGCTGAACAGCGGCGGGCAGATCAACGGGAAACAGGTGCTGACCGCGGCCCAGGCAAGCGCGATGATCTCGCAGCAGATCGGAATCTTCAACAATGGCGAGGCATCGAACCAGACGGGATACATGTTCAACCACAATGGCGAGAATTACGGATTCACCGCGCTGATCCAGGGCTATCCGAATCAGGGTGCGGGGATGGCGGTAATGACAAATCGCGATAACAGCGACGGCCACGCCGCATCGTTCTATACCGAGGTCGTAAACGCGCTGATCCGTGTTTATGGGTTGAAGACATAGAAAACTGCAGACAAGATCAAGTCAGGGCAACTCGCGCACCCAGATATTCCTGAAGCTCATGGGCGCGCTGGCGTCTCCATGCGCCTGCAGCTTGATGGGCGCGCGATCGTAGGCCTTGTAAAACGGCTTGCCGATGTAGAGCGTCTGGCCTGCGAGCTGGAAATGATTCTGCACCAGCACGCCATTGAAGAAGACCGTGACATAGGCCGGCGATTTCAGCGAGCCGTCGGCGTTGAAGCGAGGCGCGGTCCAGACCACGTCGTAGGTCTGCCACTTGCCGGGCTTGCGCGCCGCGTTCACCAGCGGCGGCGACTGCTTGTAGATGCTGGCGCCCATGCCGTTCACATACGTCGAGTTGTTGTAGGCGTCGAGCACCTGCAGCTCGTAGCCGTCGTCGCCTGGCCCGGTGGAGGCGAGAAAGACGCCACTGTTGCCGCGCGCCTGTCCTGTGCCGGTGATGTCGGCGGGGATGCGGAACTCGACGTGGAGCTGGTAATCCTCGAAGCGCTTCTTCGTTTCGATATTGCCGGCGTGCTTGTTGACGGTGAGCAGGCCGTGAGCGACGGTCCACTGGGCGGGGGTGTGGTCTTCGGCGGAAACCCACTCGTCCTCATTGTGGCCGTTGAAGAGCTGGATGGCGTCGGAGGGCGGCTGCGAGGCGGGCGTGCCGGGCGTGACAACCGCAGGCACCGGCTTCCAGATCTCGGTGTCTTCGGGCTTCATGGTCTGCTGCTGGGCGAAGGCGGGGACGGCGACGAGGGCGAGCGTAGCGAGGGTGCAAAGGGCTCTGCGCATGACGGGAGAAGGATAACGCAGGAAACCAGCGGTTAGCAGTTAGCGGTTAGCGGCGGAGGTCCCGGGGCCAGAGGCTGGGATCAGCCTGCGGATGTCGGGCCAGAGCATGAAGTACTGATTGAGGGGCTGGGCGTTGTGCTTGCGGTAGAAGGCGACAGCGGGGGCGTTGTCGGGCGCGACATTGACGCACACGCGGAAAGCCTGCTGCTCGACGAACCACGCGGACATCGGCTGGAGCAGGGCGGAGGCGATTCCCTGGCCGCGGTGCAACACGGCGGTGTTGATCCACTCCAGCTCGGCATCGCACTGGTAGGGGCGGGTGCGATGCCCGGCGACGAATCCGGCTATGGCGCCGGTGACTTCCGCGACGAACGCAGCGCGCTCGGGCAACGCTTGCTGGGGGTTGTGCGTGCCGGTGAGATAGCCGGAGATGCGCTGTTCCCAATACTCCTGCGTGCCGCGCTCCGCGGCGCGGATGGCGGCCATCGCGGGGATGTCAGCAGCGGTGGCAAGACGGATTGTGAGCGCAGTCGAAATTGCACCAGACTATCCGCACCATCGGCACATTGACAGCGGAAATGCTTAAATCAGACTATGCCACCTCTGTGGAAGCCGGAGAGCTGGGGAGCACGCCTGCGCGAGCTGGAGGCGCGGTCGGGGGAGCAGAAGGAGGCTCCGCTGCGCCGCGACGTGCGCTCGCTGGGGCTGCTGCTGGGGCGGGTGCTGCGCGAGCAGGCGGGCGAGGCGCTGTTCCAGAAAGTGGAGGAGCTGCGGCAGAGCGCGATTCGGCGGCGCGAACTGCAGGGCAAAGGCCAGGCGCGCGAGGCCGAAGACCTGATGCAGATGGCGGTGCTGAAGGTGAACGCGCTGCCGGTGGATCAGGCCTACCGGCTGAGCCGCGCTTTCGCTTTCTACTTCGAGCTGATCAACCTGGCGGAAACCAACCATCGCAAGCGGCGCCGGCTGAGCCTGCAGATTTCGGGCGACGTAGATCATCGCGAGGCGCAGCGTGGCGAGCTGCGCGGCACGCTGCGGGCCATGCGCGAGGCCGGCATCTCCGCGGAGAAAGCGCTGCAGTGGCTGAGCAAGGTGCGCGTGGTGCCGGTGTTCACCGCACATCCCACGGAGATCGCGCGTCGCACGGTACTGATGAAGCGACGGCGCATGGGCGAATTCCTGGAGCATCTCGACCGCATTCCCGTGCCGGACGAGGCGCTGACCGCGCTCGAAGAATCGCTCACCGCGGAGATCACGGCGCTGTGGCAGACGGATGAGGTGCGCAGCCGCCGGCCCGCAGTGGCCGACGAGATTCGCATGGGACTCGACTACTACGACGTGTCGCTGTTTGAGACGCTGCCCGGGCTGTACGAAGAAGTGCGCGCGGCGCTGAAGAGCGAATACGGCGTGGATCGGGAGCTGAGCGACTTGCCGCTGCTGCTCGAGTTCGGCTCGTGGATCGGCGGGGATCGGGACGGCAATCCGTTTGTGACGCCGGAAGTCACGCGGCAGGCGATTGAGACGGCGCGCCAGCGGCTGCTCGACTTCTACGACGAGCGATTGCAGCACACCATCGATCTGCTCACGACGTCGGCGCAACAACTGCCGGTGAGCGACGAGCTGCAGGAACGGCTCAAGGTATTCCACGCCGAGCTGCACCTGAGCGCCGATGCCGCCTTTGGCGCGACCTTCGAGTTTGAGCTGTACCGGCGCTACCTGGTGTGCGTGCGGGCACGCATCCAGCGCACCGCTGGCAAAACGGAGACCGACAAGGACACGATGGAGTCCGCGCTGATGGGCCTGGCGCCGTACTGCTCGGCGGCGGATTTCCTTGAGGATCTGGAAGTGGTGCGGCGCAGCCTGGCCGCGCACGAGGGATTGCGGCTGGCGGAAACGCTCATCGATCCGCTGCTGCTGCTGGTGCGGACGTTTGGGCTGCACCTGCAGACGCTGGACATCCGGCAGCACGCAAAGATCCATCGCAAGGCTCTGGAAGAGGCGAGCGCGTGGTGCGTGCAGGACAGCGCGGACACGCCCGGCGCGCTGAGCCCGGAGACGCGCGATGTGCTGGAGACATTCCGCGCGATTGCGGAAATCAAGACCAGTTGCAGCCCCGAGGCAATCCGCCACTACGTCATCAGCGGGGCAACGAGCGTCGAGGACATCACCGCCGTGGTTTGGCTGGCGCGCCTGGGCGGTGTGGAAGTGGCTGGACGGGG
>DATJTG010000097.1:0-24787 GCA_035503555.1 Acidobacteriaceae bacterium
GATTCGCGGGCGCGAGGGGGAGCTGAGCCCGACGTTTCGAGATTTCCTGGAGTTGGCACGCGCGGAGGCGCCTCTGACGAGAGAGTCTCTGCTGGATGCGTGGGTGGAGTCGGACCGGGTGCGCGCGCGGCTACTCCGGGAGATGCGGGAGTTCCCGCTGCTGCTTTGTCCGGTGTGCGCGGTGCCGGCGTTCCGGCCGTTCGAGCGGAGCTGGGAGGTGGAGGGGACGAGCGTCGGGTATCTCGACGCGATGCGGTACACGCAGTGGTTCAATCTGCTGGGCGGCCCGGCGGCGGTGGTTCCGGTGGGGCGATCGCCGGAGGGGCTGCCGATCGGGGTACAGGTGGCGGGGCGTCCGTACGCGGATGAGCTGGTGCTGGCGGTGGCTGCGGCGGTGGAGGGGGAGTTTGGGTATCGGGCGCCGGGGATGGGGTAGGGGTTGCGGGTTGCGGGGTAGATACGCCCTGATACGAGCGTAAAAGACAACGGCCCCACCCAAGCCAGCGGCGGGCTTGAATGGGGCACCCAGATTGGCTTGTCCCACATCTGCGAACATCGCGCGGATGTGGGATACCCGAGGTTGGTTAGGGCTTGAGTTTGGAGAAGAGGTTCAGCTTCGAGACGTCGTTGACCATCACGAAGGCGAAGAACAGGATCAGCATGACGAAGGCGACCTGGTAGACGCGCTCCTTGAACTCCTGCTTGAGGTCGCGGCGGAGCGCGCCTTCGATGGCGAGGAGGAGAATCATGCCGCCGTCGAGGATGGGAATGGGCAGCAGGTTCATGATGCCGAGGTTGAGGCTGATGAGCGCGGTGAGGTAGATGATGGGCTCGAGCCCGTGGGACTCGGCAGCTTCGCCGGTAGCGCGGGCGATGCCGATGGGGCCGCTGAGCTGCTGGAGCACAGCGCCATGATGCGAGAACAGGCGGCCGAGAATATCGAGAATGTAGCCGGAGTTCCGCATATTGAAGGCGACGGACTGGCGGACGGCTTTGGGGAGGGGCGACTGCTCGACGCGGAAGGGCGGGGGGGCGGCGCCGAAGCCGAGGCGGTAGCCGGGCGTTTCGCCGCTGAAGTCAGCCCAGATGGGCTGCACCGAGGTGCTGATGGTCTTTCCGCCCCGCACGACGAGCAGGGTGACGGGCTTGCTGCCGGTTTCGTCGAGGATGGCGATGATGGACTGCACGCCGTGGACGGCCTGTCCATTGACGGCGACAATGCCGTCGCCGGTTTGAATGCCGGCCCTGGCGGCGGGATCGCCGGAGACCACATCTTCCACCATCACAGGGCCCGGCTGCTGGACGGGGATGAGACCCAGGGACATGATGTCGAAGTCATTGCCGCGGCTGGGATCGGCGACGAAGATCTCGGTGCTGAACTCGGTGGTCTGCCCATGGACGGTGCGCTCCACGGTGAGGGGCACGGTGGAATTGGCGTTGAGCGCAGCGCGCTCGCTCAGCTGGAGCCAGGTGGGATCCTTGTCGGAGTCGAACTTCACGATGCGATCGCCGGGGAGAAGACCGGCACGGCCGGCAGGAGAATTGGGCGGCACGATGTCGAGCACGACGGTGGCGTCCTGGTAGACGGGCACTTCGTTGTGCAGCATGAAGAATCCGGCCATGAGGACGAAGGCGAGGATGAAATTGGCGATCGGTCCGGCGACGGCGATGAGCATGCGCTGCCAGCGCGGATGGGCGCCGAATTCTCCGGCGTCGCCCGTGGTTTCGGCGCCGGGATTCTCGCCGGACATCTTGACGTAGCCGCCAAAAGGCAGCGCGCCGATGCAGTAGTCGGTTTCGCCGACCTTGATGCCGAAGAGGCGCGGGGGGAACCCGAGGGAAAAGGCTTCGACGCGAACGCCGCAGGCCTTGGCCACAACGAAGTGGCCGAGCTCGTGCACGAGCACCATGATGCTGAGCACGATAAAGAACGACACAATGGAAACTACGGCAAAGGACATAGCGAAATGGAGGGTGAGAGCACTTTACCCGAGAACCGATGTCAGACGCGCGCGGCAGTTCGGAAAACAATCTCCCGCGCCCGTTGTCTTGCGTCCTGATCGACAGCAAGCACTTCTTTTATGGTCGCTGGATGCGTCTCTGCGGTTGTCTCAAGTACTTTTTCTATTGTATCGGGGATGCCCGTGAAGGGTATGGCCCGTTGGAGGAATGATTCGACGGCAACCTCGTCGGCGGCATTGAGCGCGATGGCGTGACTTCCGCCTTTCTCGGCGGCCTCGTAGGCCAGGCGCAGGCAGGGGAAACGGGCAAAATCGGGCGGCTCAAAGTGCAGATCCGCAAGGGCTTGCATGTCGAAGCGCAGGTCAGAGGGGACGCGCTCGGGGTAGCTGAGCGCGTAGAGGATGGGCAGGCGCATGTCGGTGACGGAAATCTGCGCCAGCAGGCTGCCATCCACGTACTCGACGAGAGAATGGACCGTCGACTGCGGATGGACGGTGACGCGCACGGCCGAGGGCGGCAGATCGAAAAGGCGGCAGGCTTCGATGATCTCGAGGCCTTTGTTGAGGAGCGTGGCGGAATCGATGGTGATGCGGCGGCCCATGACCCAGGTGGGATGATGGAGGGCCTGCTCCACGGTGATGTTGGCGAACTCGGACGCGGGCAGGGTACGGAAGGGGCCACCGGAGGCGGTGAGCCAGATCTGGCGGACTTCGCGGCGATCGCCAGCGCGCATGCACTGGTGCACGGCATTGTGCTCGGAATCGATGGGCAGCAGCGCGACGCTCTTCTCACGGGCGGCAGCGATGAGGATTTCCCCGGCGGCAACGAGGGCTTCCTTGTTGGCGAGTCCGATGGTCTTGCCGGCCTGCACGGCGGCGTAGGTGGCTTCGAGGCCGGAGACGCCGACGATGGCGGAGACGACGAAATCAGCTTCGGGGAGCGTGGCTACGCAGACGGTGCCTTTGGCGCCCCAGACGGTTTCGATATCGGTGATGCCCTGGGCGCGCAGACGGCGGGCGAGATCAGCGGCCAGCTCTTCGGTGGCCATGGAGACGACGCGGGGACGCCAGCGCACGCACTGGCTGAAAGCGGTGTCGATATTGTGGCCGGCGGCGAGGGAGGCGACGGAGAAGCGGTCGGGATAGCTCTCGACGATGCTCAGAGTGCTTTGACCGATGGAGCCGGTCGATCCAAGGATGGCAACGCGCTTCAAGGGCGGAGAGTTTTCGTTCGCAGGCAAATTCAGCTGGTGTCCGACCTGATGCTAACCACAAATTCGACGAAGTTGAAGCGGGTCGGGAAACACCCCTCAGGGGCTAAAGCCCAGTGTTTTTTGAGCCGCTTTCGGCACGACTGAAGTCGTGCCCTGATACAAAAGCAAGAACAATTCCCCCACCCCGGCAATACCAGCAGGAATGGGGCACCCAGATTGGTTCGAACCTCTGCTGAGTCGTGCTCAGAAACAAAACCAGAAGACTTATTTAGCGCGCGTGAAGCAGGACCCTAGAAGGTCTGCTGCGCTACCTGAGCGTACCACAGCACCGGCGCGGCCAGAAGGAGGGCATCGATGCGATCGAGCATGCCGCCGTGTCCGGGCAACAGGCGTCCGGAATCCTTGACGCCGGCACCGCGCTTGATGGCGGATTCGACGAGATCGCCGAGCTGCGCACCGAAGTTGACGAGGACAGCGAGGATGATCCAGTGAGTGAGGGGCCCGGGGTACGAAAGCCAGTCGAGATTGCGGGCGACGAGCTGGGTGCTGACCCAGACGAGGAGCACGGCGATGAGGATGCTGCCCGCGATGGAGGCTATTGAGCCCTCCCAGGTTTTGTTGGGGCTGATGGTGGGGGCGAGCTTGCGGCGTCCGAAGCTGCGCCCGATGTAAAGCGCCGCGATATCGCCGGCCCAGACGGTGAAGAGGAGAAAGAGCAGCAGCGAGGGGCCATTGTCCTGCGTGGAGAGGAGATAGAGCGTGGACATCGAGAGGCCGATGTAGATGAGCCCGAAGACGGAGTAGGCGGTGTCGGCGAGGACGCGATTCACGGGCGAGCGGAAAGAGCAAATGACGAAGAGGATGAGGGTGAGCGACGCCATGACCGGGGTGGTGAGATCGGGACGGCGGAAGATGGCCGCCAGCAGCACGGCGAGGAAGACTTCGACCACGATGCGCGGCGTCTTCGCGCCCATGGCGTCGGCGAGGCCCAGATACTCCCAAAGCGCGAGCGCGGAGATGACGAGGACGCCGGCCATCCAGACAAGCGGTTGCTTCGGCGACAGGAAGACCAGAAAGAGAACGACGGGAATAAGAACGACTGCTGTCAGAACACGCCGCATGTACAGGAAAGAATACACGCTGGAGGGGCCGGGCCCGGCGTAAGGGCCGGAATGGGGATCACTTCGCGGGCGCGGAGGTTGCGGTTTTCACCGGATCGGCGGGCACGGCGCGCAGCTGCGCCAGCTCGTCCTGCACCTTCGCCCACTGACGGGCGTGACGTTTGGTTTCGATGGGAGCGTTGGGATCGGCGTAAAAGGCGAGGATGTTCTGGCGCAGGCCGAGGGGCGGCCGTGCCGTTTCCCGGGTGACGCGATTGAGGAGCATGGCGTAGGTGCGATCGGTGAGCCGGTAGGTCCCCGGCTTCGTCACGAAGCCGGTATCAAGGTCGAGGTCGGGCACGGAGAAGCCGTCCTGCCCTTTCTGCGCCAGACGCTGCAGCATTCCGGTGTATTCGGCAACGGCGCGATTGACGCTGGTGACATAGTTCTGCTCGGTGTCTTCGCTGGGCCCGCGGATGGCCAGGTCGGACATGGCGCCGAACTTCGGGGTGATGAAGATGAGCGCGGCGAAGAGGCGCGTGACAAAGCTGGGCCTGTGCTTGCGCCAGGCCTCCCAGTGGCTGATGGTGTCGGTGGCTTTCAGGCGGTCAGCGTACTCGTGAAAGGCGGCGTTGTCTTCGTCGGCGGGGAAGTTGGATCGATGGAGGAGCGCCTCGGCGTAGCCCACGCGCGGCAGCAGGGTGCGCACCGACCATGAGTAGGAGTGGAAAGACGCAAGCTCATCGCCGATGACGCTGTGCAGCGTGATGCCGTAGGTATCGTAGAAGGCGCGATTCAGCAACTGAATGGGGACGCGGAAACCGACGTGGCGGAGGTAGCCGGACGGGGCAAAGCGCGCATGGCTGAGCTGGTCGACGTCGAAGGCGAACTCGGTGCGCACGTGCGCATGGGGATTTTCCTCGTAGGTAACGACGGGGCCGTACTTGTTCTCGAGGCCGGGAAACTCCTGGGGCACGGAAATGTTGACGGCGTACCGGTGGCCGACCGTGTCGCCGACGTAATGCGAAAGCGCCCCGAGGGAGAATGCCAGCTCGTCGATATTGCGCGACTCGCGAAAGAGGTTGGTGATGAAGTCGCCGGTGCGGACGTAGTGGGTGAGATCGCTGAAGAGCGCGTGGCCGAAGGGATAGTAGCCGGCGTCCTGGATGGTGGATCCGCCATAGGCGTACGAGCGCGCCACGCGCAGCTCCGCGGGCGTGGCATTGGGATAGCGGCTGAGCAGCACGGGACGGATGGACTCGTGCCACTCGATGTCGATGAGGGTTTCGTGAGTGAGGAACGAATAGGCTGCGCAAAGGGGCGCGGCCAAAATGAAGGCAAGGAAAACGATCGCGATCTTCCTGCTCATGCGTGCAGGGTTTCTCCGTAAGTGCAAATTGCAATCGAGCTACTCGTAGCGCAACGCTTCCGCGGGCAATACACGGGCGGCTGAGCTGGATGGGTAAAGAGTGGCCAGCAGAGAAACACCCAGGGAAACCGCAGCGACGATTACCCCGTGTAGGATGCGCGGCGCGAACGGGAGATAGTCCAGGGAATACACATCGGCGTTGAGGTGAATAAAGCGGTAGTGGGCGCCGGCAAAAGCGAGGATGTAGCCCAGAATCAATCCGATAGCGGTGCCGATGACGCTGATGAGGAGACCCTGGAGGAGAAAAATACGCCGGATTTGGCCGGGTTGGACCCCCATGGAGAGGAGCACGGCGATGTCTTTGGTCTTTTCCATGACCATCATGGTGAGGGCGATGAGGATGTTGAGCGCGGCTACGCAGACGATGAGGCCGATGACGATGAAGGTGACGTACTGCTCGAGGCGCAGGGCGCGGAAGAGCTCGCGGTTCTGCTCCATCCAGTTGGTGGTGGAGAAGCCGGGGCCGGCGGCTTGCTCGATCTGGTCGCCGATGACGTTGGCGCGGTAGAGGTCGTCGACGCGGAAAGAGATGATGCTGATGACGTCGGGCTCGCCGAAGAGAGCCTGCGCGTCGCGGAGGCGGACGAAGCCGAAGCTCGCGTCGTACTGGTAGAAGCCGGAGTGGAAGATGCCGGCGATCTGGAAACGCTGGTATTTGGGGATGAGCCCGTAGGGGGTGAGGTCGGCCTGGGGGCTGGTGACCATCACGGTGTCGCCGACTTTGGCGTCGATGGAGTCGGCGAGATCGCTGCCGACGACGATGGGCGGCGTGGGCTCACCGGTATCGCTGGTGGCGTTGGTGGTGGTGCTGAGCGCGGCGGCGCTGCCGGAGGTGATGTGGGCGAGGATGTCGGAGACTTTGCGCTCGTCGGCGGGGACGATGCCCTTCAGCTCCGCGCCGGATGCGCGCGCGCCGCGCGAGAGGAGGACCGGCTCATAGAGGCCGGGCGCAGCGGCGACGACGTGGGGCAACTTCTGGAGGCGCGCCAGCAGCGGACGCCAGTCGTGCATGCCGTCGCTGAGGGAGCGCATGAGATCGACGTGCGCGGTGGAGGCGAGGAGGCGATCCTGCAGGTCGCGGCGCGTGCCGGTGGTGATGGCGAGGGCGAGGATGAGGGAGGCGACGCCGACGGCGACACCGGCAATGGAGATCCACGTGATGATGCCGATGACGGCCTGGCGGCGCTTGGCCCGGAGATAGCGCGCGGCGACGAAGAATTCGAAGCGCATCGATTTAGTGGACGACCGCCTTCACGGTGACGGAGTTGTCTTCGCGATCGAAGACGCGGATGGCGATAACGTGCTCGTGCGCGTCGATGGGAGCGGGGGCGCCGGCGCGCGGCGCGGGGATGGGCGCGTCGAAGTCAAAGCGCTCGGTCAACGAATCGGCGATTTTGCCCACCGGTTCGACGTACTGCCAGCGGCCGGCGTCGATGGAGTATTCGGCGTGGGAGACCGGCGAGATGGCGTCGGTGGCCGTGAGCGAGGCGTGAATCTTCTCGCCGGTGAGGCGCGCTTCGAGGCCGGAAACGACGGGGGGCGTGGTATCGACGACGAAGTCGTCGCTGACGCGATCCCCGGTGAGCGCCTCTCCGGGATTATGCGAGGGCGCATCGCTGGCGACGACCCGGATGCGGTAATGGCCGTCGGGGAGCAGCGAGGAATCGAAAGAGTAGAAGCGGTCGCGCACGTGGTCGTGCAGGAGCTGCCAGTTATGCTCGCCTTCGCCGCGGTAATACAGCGTGAAGACGAGGTCGTCGCCGTTATCGTCATGGGCCGACCAGCGTACGGTGACCGCGGTGCGCTCCTTGATGGCGGGCAGCGGCTCCTTGCCGGCCTCGGGTTGGCCGAAGCTGACGCCGGAGTTCTGCTGCTGCGAGGGGAAATTGATGGTGACCTGCTGCGGCTGGCCGGGAGGCTGCTGGTTGCTGATGGCGCGCGTGCCCGGCGCAACAACAACTTCATCGACAACCGGCGGCATGTTCACGGGCAGGTAGTTGACGCTCACGGAGCCGACGGAACTGTGGGGATGCTCGACGAGCTTCCACTGCATGAAGCGCGAGGATGCGATTCCCAAAGGCCCGCTGTTCGGGGTGAAGGGCTTCCATTCGCCCCAGGCGCGCTCAGGGTTCTCGATGTTGCCGGCGCGGGCCAGCATCTGCACTTCGGCTCCAGACGCCGTCTCCACTTCGGCACGGCCCCACTGGGCGAACACGCCGGCGTCGAAGACTTCGCTGGTATACGAGCCTTCGGGCGCTTCGCCGTGGCTGAGCAAAAACAGCTTGCCGGAGTTGGCGGTGGCGGCGTAGATGCCCTGGGGTGAGTCAGCGAACCCGGTTACCTGGGAAGCGTCGAGGTGAGCGATGTCGGCATAGGTGCCGTCGTCGTGGATGCGGAAGATGCGGCCGCGATTGCCGGTGGCGGCGAGCAGTCCGTCAGGCGTGCAGGCGAGCGCATAGACGATGTCGTCGTGGCCGGCCCAAATTTTCTGCGGCGGACCGTCGCCGTGCGGGATCGCGTAGATTTCGGAGCCCTCGGGTATGAGAGTGTTGCCATTGAAGGCCTGCACGGAGCCGGGAGCGACGATGGTGATGGTCGCGGTGAGCTGGTTGGAGACCGGCAGGGGGGGCAGTGTGTTGCGGCCCTTTTCACCGACGCCGGCGGCGTAGATGGTGCCGTCGGGCGCGACGACGACCGAGGTGATCTCTTTCCTGGGCGAATCGTAAAGAATGTAGGGTTTGCCCTGGGGATCGATGCGGTAGATGAGACCGGTGCCGTCAGATCCGGCGATCAGGTTGCCGGATTTGTCGAAGGCGAGGGTGCGGATGTGTTCCTCGTCGCTCTTGAAGAAGAGAGTGGGTTTCGCGCCGCCGGCGACGCGATAGATGGCGGCGGGGGCGCCGGTGGCGATGTAGAGCGAGCCCTTCGCGTCGAAGGCGAGGTCCCAGACGTATTTCGGCTTTTCGGTGGTTGCGGCGGGATCGAAGACCAGGGTTGCGGTGTCGTCGGTTTTGCCTTCGGCGTGCGGATCGATTTTGTAGACCTTGCCCGAGGGCAGAACAGCAGCGTAGACGCTGCCGTCGGGACCGACGCGGACCGTCTGCACGCTCATGTCGTGGGTGGTGAAGAGGGTGGTGGATTTGCCGCTCGCATCGACACGCAGAACCGTGGCGGGCGTGCCGGTGGCGAGATAGGCGTTCCCTTCGCGATCGGCAGCCACGGCCCACACGTAGGTGGAAGGCGTGGAAAGGACCGAGGTGCTTTGCGGGCCGGGCACGAGGCGGCCATCGCTGGTGATGGCCACGCCGTTGGGCGTGCCGCGCTCGAAGTCGTCGAAGCGCGCTTCGGTCCACAGGCGCGTTCCCTGGGCATGCGCCGCGGGCGCGGGAGCGAAAGCGAGAAGGGCTGCGAAAAGGGGCAGCGCCGCAAGGCTGGCAGACGAGGAGGGCTGACGAAATCGGCCACAAATCATGCTGCTGTTCAGTCTACAGAAAGTACGCAAACCGAGAATTTTCCGCTGATTGGGCGCGGCCCGTCGAAACCCATCTACACTGGAGTGTCTTTCTCCTCCGATCACCGGACCGGCGGAGGTTTTCTGCGCGTGGCGGGAGCGGCGCAACGGGAACCCACGGGTCCGGCAATCTGCAACCTGGAACTGTGCCGCCATGCTGAAACGATGGAGAACCCGGATACTGCTTTTCCTCGCCGTGCTCGGTCCGGGGTTCATCACCGCCAACGTCGATAACGATCCGAACGGCATCATCACGTACTCGCAGGCGGGCGCGCAATACGGTTACGCACTGCTGTGGACGATGATCCCGGTGACGCTGGCGCTGATTGTGGTGCAGGAGATGTGCGCGCGCATGGGCGCGGTGACGGGCAAGGGGCTCAGCGATCTGATCCGTGAGGAATTCGGACTGCGGCTGACGATCATTGTGATGTTCCTGCTGGTGCTGGTGAATTTCGGCAACATCATCGGCGAGTTCACCGGGATCGCAGGCAGCCTGAGTTTGTTCCACGTATCGAAATACATTTCGATCCCCATCTGCAGCGCGCTGGTGTGGCTGCTGGCGGTGCGCGGCGATTACAAGAGCGTGGAGAAGGTCTTCCTGGTTGCGTCGATGGTGTACTTCACGTACATCATTGCGGGAGTGCTGGCGCATCCGGGCTGGCACGAGGCCTGGGCGGCGACGATCAAGCTGCCGCACATGGCCGAACTCGCCAACAAGGACTACATGTTTGCGGTGGTGGCGCTGATCGGGACAACGATCGCGCCGTGGATGCAGTTCTATCTGCAGTCGTCGATTGTGGAGAAGGGCGTCACCGCGGACTCCTATCCTGGGTCTCGGCTCGACGTGATCGTGGGATCGATCTTCACGGATGTGGTGGCGTGGTTCATTATCGTGGCCTGCGCGGCGACGCTGTGGGTGCACGGCATTACGTCGATCCAGGACGCGTCGTACGCCGCGGAAGCCATGAAGCCGCTGGCCGGGCAATACGCGTTCATCCTGTTCGCCTTCGGGCTGTTCAATGCGGGATTCTTCGCGGCGAGCGTGCTGCCGCTCTCGACGGCCTATGTGGTATGCGAAGGGCTGGGGGTGGAGTCGGGCGTGGACAAGAGGTTCCGCGAGGCGCCGTTTTTCTACGGACTGTATACGCTGCTGATCGTGGGCGGCGGCGCGGCGGTGATGCTGATTCCCAACGCAAGGCTGATGCAGTGGTATGTGGAATCGCAGGCGTTCAACGGGATCCTGTTGCCGGTCGTGATCGTGCTGATGCTGCTGCTGATCAACCGCAAAGATCTGATGGGCCGCCATGTGAACTCACACTGGTTCAACGGGGCGGCCTGGGCGACCGCCGCGATCATGAGCATCCTGTCGGTGATCCTGATGGTGCAGCAGTGGTGGCGGTAGGGGCGGGGATCCGGTTGCAGGTTTCGGCGCAGATTTGACCGGGTGGACTGGCTCGTACAGAATTGGGCATCTCGAAAATCTCTGGCTACGAGAGTCCTGTGACTTCTTCATCGGTAGTTCCTGCTGCTGAATCTCTCGAAACATCCATCGACAAACCTGTCGCAGCGCATGCTGCTCCTGCGCCGCCGTGGACGGGGCTGGAGCGGGTGGGATTCCGCATCGCGTTTCTATGGCTGGTCTGCTTCCTGTTCTTCTTTGGGAACGGCACGATCTTCAACATCGTTCCTCTGCTCGGCAACTGGTCCTACAACGGATTCATGTGGGCGCCGGACCACCTGTCGGAATGGGTGGGGCAGCATGTCTTCCATCTGACCGGCACAGGGGCGCACTGGCATCCGACGGGCTCGGGCGACACGGCGCTGAACTGGATTATGAACGGGCTGTACGTCGTACTGGCGCTGGTGGGCGGGGTGGTGTGGACGCTGATTGCGGAGTTGCGCGGCAGGCGACGGGAATACACGACGCTGCATGCATGGCTGCGCTTTCTGCTGCGGTTGACGTGCGGCATGTTCATGCTGAATTACGGATTCGCGAAGGTGTTCCCGCTGCAGATGGCGCCGATTTCCATCGGCATCCTCAACGAGCCGGTAGGCAACATGTCGCCGATGACGATGCTGTGGGCGATGATCGGCCTGCATCCCTGGTACGAGTTCGTTTGCGGCCTGGCGGAAGTCGCGGGCGGCGTGCTGATCCTGTTCCGGAGAACCGCGTTGCTGGGCGCGCTGGTTTCGGCGTTCGTGATGACGAACGTGCTGCTCTACAACCTTTTCTTCGACGTGCCGGTGAAGCTGTTCGCGGCCGGCCTGTTGCTGGCGTGCCTTTTTCTCACGCTGCCGGATGCGCGGGCGCTGTGGAACTTCTTCTGGCGGCATGAGGCGGCGGCTCCGCGGGCCACGTGGATGCCTCCGGCGCAGCGGCGCTGGTGGCGGATCACGCTGCGCGTGGTGGAGATTGTGTTTACTTTCGGGTTTCTGCTGTACTTCCCAATTTCCATCGGTTCGGGATGGCGGGAGAACCTGCGCGCACTGCACACGCCGTCGCCGCTGCTGGGAGCGTGGCATCTGGACGCAACGCATCCGGCGACAGGAGTCTTTATCACCGGAGAGGGCGCGCCGACGAGCGATCTTTATATCGACACGGTGCAGCGGGCTTTCCGACGGTCGGCCGATGGGGCGCTGTGGCGCACGGGGCTTGGGCTTCAGGCGGATAAACATCGGATTTCGGTGGGTTCCGCGGACGCCGGGTCAACGGAGTATGCATGGCAGATGCCGGACGCGAATCATCTGATCCTGACCACGGTGGCGCCGGATGCGCCGAAGGGGAACGGCAAAGGACCCGCGAAGGCGGCGCCTTCGTTTACGCCGGAGACGATTTCGTTTACACGCGAGCCGATTCCGGCGCACTATTTCCTGCTGGAGCGGGGATTTCACTTTGTGAATGAATGGGGACTGGAGCGGTAGGAACCAGAGCGCAGAGCGCAGCGAGTGCGCGGCGCATCCGCAGGCGACAGGGCGGGAACTCGATGCGAAGCTACCGCGCTGAAGGGGCGACGGACACAGTTCGAGCCTGTCTTACAGCAGTTTGCCGGCGGCAAGGTCGCGGACGAGATCGCGATCAGCAGCGAGGAAATCGTAGCCGGGCAGATCTTTGAGGTCGGCCCAGCGCACGTCCTCAAAAATGTTATTGGTCAACTCGCCGGAAAAGTTGTGGACCGCGAAGAACTGGAGGTCGACGGCTCCGCCGCTGCGGTAAGAGTGGCGCACGTGGGCGACGCGGGTGCCGACTTCGGCGTGGATGCCGAGCTCTTCGTCGAGCTCGCGGCGGAGGGCCTGCTCGGGCGTCTCGCCGGCCTCGATCTTGCCGCCGGGAAACTCCCACTTGAGGCCCATGGGCGAACCGGCCTTGCGCTGGCAGATGAGCACCTGGCCGCGACGCAGAATGAGCGCGGCCGCGACGAAGCGGAGCGACTTGCCGTGCTGCCCGTTTTGGCCCGTATCTTCCATGTTCCCAACCAGTTTAGACGCACGGCGCGGCGGATCGATTCGCAGCAAGCCAGCGCAGCCCCCGGGGAGCGGGAAAGTGGCGGGGGTGCAGGGCCGCCGCCAGCGCTTCCAGGCCAAGGACCAGCGTGGGCGCAGGGGTGTTGAGCAATTCGTCGGCGATGCAGCAGACGCGGCCCTCGCGGACGGCGGAGATCGATTCCCACCCAGGCCGAGCGGCAACTTTGTCGAGCGGAACGCGGTCGCCGGCGCCGCACCAAGCGGCGACGATGACGTCGGGGTTGGCAGCGGCAATGGTTTCGAAGGTGGTCGTGCTTCCCGGCTCTCCCAGAAAGATGCCGCCGGCGACTTCGACCAGTTCCCGGACCCAGAGCTGAGAGTGGATGGGCGGCTTGCCCCACTCTTCGCAGTAGACGCGGAGTTTGGGCAACGATGCGGCGCGGCGGCGGAACTCTTCGACGGCGAGGCGCATTTCAGCGATGATGGCCTCGGCCTGCGAGGGCGCGCCTGCGACGGCGCCGATGAGGCGGATGTCCTGCTCGATGTCGGCGAGCGAATGGGGCGCGAGAGCGAGAACCGGGCAGCCGGCTTTGAGGATGGCTTCGAGGGATTCGCGGCGGTAGGGGACCGAGGCGATGACGAGATCGGGACGGACGGCAAGCAGTTCGTCTGCGCTGGTGGACCAGGAATCGCGGATGACGGCGATGGGCCGGGCGCGCAGCGACGGCACCGCTTCGAGGCAGTAGCGCGTGCAGGCTACGAGAACGGCGGATCCATCCGGGGCATCGAGGCAGCCGAGGCGATCGAGAACGATGCTGATGCTCGGCTGCAGGGATGCGATTTTCACGGCGTTACTTGCGGCGCTCGGCGAGCACGGCCTCAGGGTAGAAGACCGCCCAGCCGCGCTGCGCAGACCGTTCCGCAAGATCGGGCGTGGGGTTCACGGGGAATGCGTGCACGGCGAGATCGAGCATGGCCGCGTCGTGGATGGAGTTGCCGAAGACCGCGTCGGGCCTGGAAATGCCGAGGCTTTGCAGCGCGGTGGCTTTCGCTTCGTCGGTGGGCACGGCCACCAGGTCGCTGGTGATGACGCCGTCTTTCGTGGTAACGCGCGCGGCGACAACGCGATCGAGCGGAATGCCAAAGCGACGGACGCCTTCCTCAATGACCCAGGAATTGGTGGAGCTGACAGCCCAGATTTCGGTGCCCGCCTCGCGGAGGTCGGCGATGAGCTGCTGCAACTCCGGAAAGATTTGCGGCTCGACGTGAGCGGCGAAATAACGGGCTGCGGCGCGGTGGAGCTCTTCGTCGCGGAGGCCGGCGTAGACCTGAACCATCTCGCCGCAGATGTCGACTTCCGACACCTTGCCCTGGCGGTAGAGCCGATAGCGATCGTCGAGCCAGTCGCTGGCATCGCGCGAGAGCAGACCGGCCTCGATCGACCAGTTCATAAAGCCGACGCCGGCGTCGCCACTCCAGAGCGTTCCGTCGCAATCAAACACAGCAATACGGGGCGTGGGCTCGAGCGCCGCACGGCGAAATTCTTCATGGGTATACCGAATGTCCGGCATCGCCTGAATCAAGGTCAAAACTTCCCTCTCTTTTCTCACGGAGCCGATCTGGCTCCTCTTCTTAGCCTACAGGCATTGGCGGGCTGCAGGCGCACGAAGACCTGGACAGCAGTATGAGAAAACCCTGTTGCAATGCGTTGAATGGCGGGTTTGCGGGGAATTGACTGAGTTGATTCGGGAGGGGAGCTTTCGTGGCCTCGGCAGGCTGCCGGGCTACGCGGCCAGCGGCGGTTCGACGGCGATCCACAAGCCGCCTTCGCAGCGAACCGGAACCTGCTGATCGTCGCACCAAACCGTGTAGAGACCATCGGGAAGGTCGCGCGGCGCATCAAGAACACTCCAGCGTGAGTAGGTGGGCTGGCGGGTGTCGGGATCGGTATCTTTGAAGACGATCATCTCGCAATGGGCTTCGCGGCCCATGCCACGCAGAACACCGTCCATCAGAACGATCGAACGCATCTTGCCTGAGCAGACACTGCGCGAGGGTGGAAGCCTCGGCGATGGTGGCGTGGATGCGATGGTTGTGCGATCGGTTGTGCCCTGGTTCCCAAAGTGACTACCGTTCGACGATGGTTACAGAGGTAATTGGGAGCGGGCCCGGAAATGCAACCGCTACCATAGTCGTGATGAGCCCATTTCAAGAAAGCCTGTTCCGCGTGGAGGAGCAAATCGCGGCGGCGTGCCGGCGGGCGTCGCGTCCGCGCGAGGCAGTAAGGCTGATGGCCGTTTCCAAAGTGCATCCGGCCGAGGCGATCGCGGAGGCCTGCGCGGCGGGCGTAACCCTGTTCGGCGAGAACCGCGTGCAGGAGTTTGAAGCGAAGCGGGCGCGGTTGCGAGAGCTGGGCGTGACGAACGCGCAGGTTCATCTCATCGGGCATCTGCAGTCGAATAAATCGGCAAAGGCGGCGGAGATTTTTGACGGCATCGACAGCGTGGATTCGGTGCGGCTGGCGGAGCGGCTGAACGAGGCGTCGGGACGGCTGGGAAAGCGGCTGCCGATTTTGCTGGAGCTGAAGCTGAGCGACGAGGCGACGAAAGCGGGACTGTTGCCGGATGGGGATGAGCTGCGGACACTGCTGGAGCGACTGCCGGATCTGGCGCATCTGGACGTGCGCGGCCTGATGACGATTGCGCCGTTCGACGACAATCCCGAGACGGTGCGGGCGTGTTTCCGGCGGCTGAGGGCGCTGCGGGAGGAACTGGCGCAGGCGCAACCGAAGCTCGATTTGCGGGAGCTATCGATGGGGATGTCGGGGGACTTCGAGATTGCCATCGAGGAAGGCTCGACCCTGGTGCGCATTGGGACGGCGCTGTTTGGGGCGCGGCCGCGGCCGGTGTGACGATGCGCTTTCCGGTGAGCGAAGGGAAAGACGGAGCGCGGTTTGCGGTGCGCGTCGTGCCGCGCGCGAGCCGGACGGCGATGGTGGGCGTGATTGGCGAGGGCGCGGAAGCGGCGGTGAAGATCGCGGTCCAGGCGCCTCCCGTGGAGGGGCGCGCGAACGAAGCGCTGGTGGAATTCCTGGCGGAGATGCTGGGCGTGCGGCGGGTGGATGTTGCGATTGCTGCGGGCGAGCATGGGCGGAACAAGGTGGTGGTGGTGCGGGGGAAGAGGGCGAGCGAGGTGGCGGCGACGGTGGAAACACGATTGCGGAAGCTGTGATTTGCGGGGCGGTTCTTGTGCTCAGAGCTGGGATTATTTCGCTCTCGGGTGGGTGCGGTCGTAGACCTCCGCGACCTGGCCGACGGTGAGCTGCGTGTAGCGCTGGGTGGTGGAGAGGCGCTCGTGGCCGAGGAGCTCCTGGATGGCGCGCAGGTCGGCGCCTTCCTCGAGCATGTGCGTGCCGAAGGCGTGGCGCAGCGTGTGCGGATGGACGTCGGCGGGCAGGCCGTGGGCGAGGGCGATCTTCTTCACGATGCGGCCGACACTGCGGGTGGTGAGGCGTCCGTCGCCGCGCAGGCGCGCGTTAACGAGCAGCGCGGTCGACTGCTTCCCTGCCCCGTTGTTGGCCTGGGCGAGCTTCGCTTCGCGCAGGGGCAGATAGGCGCGCAGGGCCTGCGCGGCGGCGTCGCCGAGCGGGACGTAGCGCTGCTTGCGCCCTTTGCCGCGAACGAGGATGGCCTCGTTGGCCCAGTGAATGTCGGCGAGATCGATGCCGACCAGCTCGGCGTTGCGGATGCCGCAGCCGTAGAGCAGCTCGAAAATCACGCGGTCGCGCTCGGGCCACGAAGCGGATTCGTCATCGGCGCTTTCGACCACGCGGTTCATTTCCTCGATCGTGGGCACGCGCGGCAGATGCTTCGGCAGTTTCGGCGTGGCGACGAGCGCGGCGGGGCTCTGCTCGACCACGCCGTGGCGCGCGAGCCACTTGAACCACGAGCGAATGGCGGCGAGAGCGCGCGCGACGGAGGCCTTGGAGAGCCCGTTGCCGTACAGCTCACCGAGATAGGCGCGGATGTGCAGGTGCTCGATTTTCTTCAGG
Source organism: Acidobacteriaceae bacterium (assembly GCA_035503555.1). GTDB lineage: Bacteria > Acidobacteriota > Terriglobia > Terriglobales > Acidobacteriaceae > Palsa-343. Next base: position 16,729 of record DATJTG010000097.1, read on the forward strand.
GCGAGCTTGGCGCCGTGCTGCTGGTTGAGGTAATCGGCGAAGTTGTGCAGCTCGCGCTGGTAGGCGCGCGCGGTATGCGGACTGGCGTTGCGCTCGTGCGCGAGCATGGCGAGGAAGTCGTCGACGCGGCGCGACGCTTCCGATTTCGGCTCTGCCTTGGTCATGAGAGCACTCGCTTCGCGCGCGGGTGATGCTGGCGGTGGACGGCCTTGAGACGCCCGAGTGCCAGGTGGGTATAGACCTGCGTGGTGGCGATGTCGGCGTGGCCGAGCAGGGTTTGCACGGTGCGCAGGTCGGCGCCGCGCTCCACCATGTGGGTGGCGCAGCTGTGCCGCAGCATGTGCGGGCTGGCGTGCTGGTCGCTCCGCTTCACGAGCTGCCAGACCCATCCGCGGCTGAGCGGCCGGCCGCGCGAGGAGAGGAACAGCCGCGGCGAGGGCTTTTTGGCGAGCGCGGGGCGACCATTTTTCAGATACGCCTCAAGGGCGTCGATGGATGCGCGGCCCAGGGGGACGATGCGCTCCTTATCGCCCTTGCCGCGCACCAGGGCGCGTCCCGCATCGAACGAGAGGTCGGCTACGTTCAGCCCGGTTAGCTCGGAGACGCGCAGGCCGGCTGCATAGAGCAGTTCGAGAATCGCGCGGTCGCGCAGGGCGATGGCATCGGCGCTTTGATTCTCGGCCGCCATGGTCGCCCGCTCGAGCATGTCGTCGACTTCGGAGACCGCCAGCGATTTTGGCAGCACTTTCCAGGTGGCGGGCGATTCCATATTCAGCGTGGGATCGCGGTGGATGCGCTTGTCGAGCAGCATCCAGCGATAGAAGCCGCGGAGACAGGAGAGCTTGCGCGCCGCCGATCGCGACTCGACGCCGTGCTTTGCCAGATGCTCGAGAAATCCGGCGACCTGGGCCTGGGTTGCGGCGCAGAGGGTTGCTTTGTGATTTTCGAGAAACTCGCAGAACTGGAGCAGATCGCGCTCGTAGGCTTCGCACGAGAGCGGTCTGAGGCCCTTCTCCACGCGCAGGTAAGCGAGGTACTCCGCGAGCAGCGCGGAATTGCCGGTTTGTGAGGTGCGCGGAGCGGCCACGCTTCGATTATCGAAGAGCGAAGGCGCGAAAGACAGTATCCAGGAGGGTTCGTTCAGGACGCAGGAGTGGTGGATTCCCACGTCTGCGAACATCGCGCAGACGTGGGGCACCCGGGAGACATGGGCGGATTGGTGGTATCCCACATCTGCGAAAGACGCGCAGATGTGGGGCACCCGAGGTTGTGTAATGGTGTCGCTATTGGCCGCCGACCCACTGCTGGAGCTTCGGACCCTGGTCGGTGCGGAGCTGGATGCAGTCGTCGATCTGATCTTTGGCGCGCTGCAGCATCTGGCCCGAGGCCGGAACCGGATGCGCGCTGAAAAAGTCCACGGCTTCCTGCTTCTTCTGCTCGCTGCAAAAGGCGCCGGCGCCGCTGACGAGGTAGCCGCCCATCGAGGTGGTGATCTGCGCCTGCACCTTGTCCCAGTTGTTGCGCATGAAGTCCCACGCGACTTCGCGCGTATCCGCATCGCGCATGGGCAGGAGGAGCTGGAAGATCGCGTCCTGGTTGCGTACCTTTCCGGAGACCGCGTACTCGAGCGAGCGCTTTTCGAGGTCGGGATCGCGGAAGAGCGCGAGCAGGCGCAGTGCATATTCCTTCACCTGGGGATTGTTTGCGGTTTCGTAGACGTGCTGGAGCTGATCGAAGAAGGCGGCGTCGCCATTTTCCGCGGCGATGGCGGCCGCGGTCTGCGCGACGTTGGGATCGACTGAGGCGGGATTGGAGAGATACTCCTCGGAAAGCTTGCGCGACTCGGCAATCACGTCAGGATCTTTGCCGATGACGCCGAGCACGCCGAAGAGCGCGGAGCGAAGCTCTTTTTTGTCGGGCGAATCGTCGGCCGACGGCGCGCCGAGGCGCGTGTAGGCAGGCTTGAAGTTGCGGACGACCCAGGCGGCGAGGGCCTGATGCTCCTGCGGTGTGGTGGCAATGCGACCGTCGATGGTCTGGATGGGCCCGATGGCGGTGTCGATGACCGCGGCGCTGGTGTCGTCTTTCACCGCGGCGACGAGGTTGAGGTAATCGCCCACGGCATCGTGATTGGAGCGCACGCCGGCCCACTCGTCGCCGAGCATGGCGATGCGCTCTTCGGGCGTGAGGCTGGTTTCGACGCCGGCCAGCACTTTGGCATAGACGTCGTCAGGGAGCGCGAAGCGGTAATAGCCGCGCCCGCCGGCATCGGGAAAGAAGACGGAACCCGCCGGAGCTTTGAGCGACTGCTGCGCAGAATCGAGCACATCGCAATGGCTTTTCTCGCCGACGGCGCCGAAGCAAACGGGGATGGTCCAGGTCTGCTGGGCATCGGGCTTGATCTGCGGATTGAGATAGAAGCGCGACTGGCTCACCTGCACGGATCCTTTCGAGGGCTCTGAGAATGCGAGGACCGGAACGCCGGCCTGGGCCACGTAGCTCGAGAGGATCTTGTCGACGGGCAGATGGCTGACGGCGGCCTGGGCGTTCCAGAAATCCTCGGCGGTGGAGTTACCGAACATGTGGGCTTCGAGGTAATTGTGCACGCCCTTGCGGAAGACCTCAGGGCCCTCATACTGCTCGGTCATGAGCAGCACGGCGGCGGCCTTGCCGTAGCTGATGCCGTCGAACATCTGATTGATCTCGTCGGGGGTGTCGGCTTTGGCGCGGATGGCGCGGGTGATCTTCTGCGAGTCGTAGTCGAGGGTGCCGTTCAGGCTCGCGGCCACATCCTGCGGGATGTGCCACTCGGGATGCCACGCGGCGACGGGCTTGTTCTCCATCCAGGTGGCAAAGCCCTCGTTGAGCCAGATGTTGTCCCACCACTTCATGGTGACCATGTCGCCGTGCCACTGGTGAGCCATCTCGTGCGCGACGACCTCCGCAACGTTTTTCTTCTCGCCGACGGAAGCAGTTTTTTCGTCAATGAAGAGATCGGTCTCGCGATAGGTGATAGCGCCGAAGTTCTCCATGGCGCCGGCTTCGAAGTCGGGGATGCCGATGAGGTCGAGCTTGGGCATGGGGTACTTAATGCCGAAGTAGTCGTTGTACCAGTGCAGGATGTACTCGGCCGCGGAAAGGGCGAAGGCTCCGTATTGCTGCTTGCCGGGCGTGCCGCACACGCGGATGGGCGTGCCGTCGCTCTCACCGGAGATGCACTGGAAATCGCCGACGAGGAACGCGACGAGGTAGGTGGACATCTTCGGCGTGGTGGCGAAGTGCAGCGTGTGCTTGTCGGGGCCGGGCCCGGGCGTGTCAGAGACGATATTCGTGTTCGAGATTGCGGTGTCGCCCTTGTCGACGACGAGCGTTACGTCGAAGGTGGCCTTGAAGGCCGGCTCGTCGAAGCTCGGAAAGGCGCGGCGCGCGTCCGTGGGCTCGAACTGGGTGACAGCGTAGTTGCGTTTTTCGGTCTTCGAGAGATAGAAGCCGCGGAGTTCGTTGTTGAGGATGCCGGTGTACTCGATGGCCAGCGTCAGCTCGCCGGCCGGCAGAGTCTGAGGGAACGTGAAGGTGGCCTGCTCTTTCTTGTCGTCGAGGGTCACGTTGGCGGCGAGGGCCTGGCCGTTCACCGTGGCCGACACGCTGGAGAACTTGATCTCGGCGGCGTTCAGGGTGATGGAATCGGTGGGCTGCTGCACATGAACGGCGATCTTCTCGCTGCCGGTGAAGGTGGCGGATTTGAGATCGGGTGTGAGCGTCAGCGTGTAGTGCTCGGGAATGACCGTGTCGGGAAGGCGCTGGCCGTAGGCCGATGCCGCGCAAACGAGGAGAAGGCAGGCAAAGGCGGAGCGAAACTGCGGGAAGGACATGTTGTTACCTCGAAGCAGGGATGGCGACTCACCAGCTTAACGTAGGCGGGCCGGCTCTGGTTGACGCTACGACTCGCGATAGTTGAGCAGCAGGAGACCGATGAGGAGGAGGCTGACCGGCCAGACCCATGCGGCGATGCGGCGGGAGCGCGCGTCGCGCGCAGAGGCTTCGCCGGCGTCGAGGCGCAGTTCGAGCCAGCGCGACCATCCGGCGACCGCAGCCAGAATCGCCATGGGGGTGTGGCTCAGCTCGGCATAAACCTCGTCGGTGCCTTCGCCGAGGGCGTGGGTATGGGTGAGCAGCAGGGCGCCTCCGGCCGCGCAGATAGCGGGAAAGACGAAGCGAGCCGGCGGCCAGCGCAGGCGGCCGGTGCGCACGCCCCACTCAAAGATCGCAAAGGCAGCGGCGAGGGCAGCGAAGAGGCGATGCTCGAGGACGTCGGGGGCGGTGAAACTGGCCCAGAAGGGCCGCGGCCCCAGAGGCCAGCATTCGGGATCGGCGCGCAGCACGATGAAGACGGCGAGGCCGAGGAAGAGCAGCGGCCAGTGGCGGGCCCATCGCTGGCCGCGAAGGCGCGCCACGAGGGCCAGCAATCCCGCGGCGAACACCATGAGCCCGGCCCAGTGGTGGTTGTATTCCGACCAGGCGCGATCGTTGGCATCGCTGGCGCTGCCGCCGGTAAAGGCCGCCTCCTTTACCGCGACGCTGAGCGGCGTGGGCGGCGCGAGCTGGGAGACTGAGGGAGTGTGAAAGCGGGGCCAGCGAAACTCGATGCGCTGCACAACGCCGTGGGCGGTGAGCGTGTTGTCCGGAGTTTCGTCGACGGAGGGCGATTGCGCAGTGAGCGAGGCGGCCGCGATGATGACGGTGAATCCCAGGCCGAGTTCGACTTCGCTGAAGCGGCGCAGGCGAAAGAGCAGCGGCCGGTTTTGTCCGCCGGGTTCACGCATGGAGACAAAATTGGCGGCACCGAGAGTGAGGATGAGCGCGGTCAGCACGATCTTGGCCGAAAGCAGAATGCCGTAGGAGGTGCCGTAGAGGCCGTGCCAGGAGCCGGCGTAGAACCACGAAAGGCCGATGCCGGCGAGGGTGAGGATCGCCACGGAGAAGATCGCCATGGTGGAGAAGCGGCGCGCCATCGCGCGCGTCGCAGGTCCGTCATCGGCGCGCTTCGCGGTGAAGAGGAGGAACGGCAGAGCGCCGAGCCACGCTGACATTCCGAGGTGGTGAGCGGCGGTGAGCGCGAGCAGGATTGGGCGATGATCCATGCGGGAGGCGGCATGGCTGAGGGAGACGGAGGCAGCGAGGGCAATGAGGGCGGCGACCGCCGCTGGCCACAATGACCTGGAAGTCCGAAGCAGAACGAACAGCGCCAGGGCGGAGCCGGCGAAGATGCAGCCGGAGATGAAGAAGGCTGCGGTGAGGACTTCGCGGAATCCCAGGCCCGCGCTGCCCATCAGTTCGGCGGACGTGGTGGCCAGCAAAAGGATCTGCGTGACGGCCAGCGCCAGGGCGAACCATGACGCAATGCGCCGCAGCCGCGTCTGCTCTTCCGCGGCGAGGCCGGCAGGGCGCGCGGCGAAGAGCAGGAAGAACAGCGATCCGAAGGCGAGAGCCTCAAGCGCGAACGAGACGCCTCGCAGCAGGAGGCCGATCAGGTCGAAGTCGCGGACGAACCAGAGCAAGGCGGCCTATTGCACGGTGAAGGGAATCTCGCCGCGGGTGATGTGGCCGTCGGGCGCAAGCGCCTGCCACTGGATGATGTAGTGGCCGGGCTGCAGGGTGGCGTGCCCGTTCAGCGTGCTCTCGCTGTGCTGCGGATCGCGCACGAGGTTGGCTTTGGCGCTGCCGCCGGCCACCTCGATGCCGAGCATCGAGCGCTGCCCATCGACGCGTGAATTGAAGCGCAGCTCAATTTTGATGTTCGGGCCCTCGACCGTCGCATTGGCCGCGGGAGTGCTCGACTCCAGATGAGCGTGGGCGAGGGCGAGGCGCGGCACGAAAAGCAGCGCGCAGGCAACGAGAAACGCAGGGAGAAAGCGCTTTGCGGTCACAGAATCCATCCTTGGAGGCGTTCCGAGGGTCAACCCCAACATAGCACTCCCGATGAGAAGCCCGTCAGAACAGAGGCCGCAGCGTGCGCAGCAGCAGGAGCGTGCCAATACAGGCGAGGCCGACATAGACATATTTTCGGAACGTTTCCCCGCGCAGACGCCGGTTGATGGCTCGGCCAAGAAACACGGCGGGAATCGCGACAGGAAGCGAGAGCAGATAGTAGCGCGTGACCGAATGGCCCCAAATGCCGGCAGCACCGAAGCCAAAGAGTCCCAACAGGCTGGCAGGCAGAAAATAGGCCTGGAGCGTGGCGCGGAACTGCTGGGGGGTCCACTGGCGCATGGCGCCGTAGATCGCCAGCGCGGGGCCGTTCATGCCGAAGGCTCCGCCGAGGACTCCGGCGCAGAATCCGAAGACGAGGAGCCAGCCTCGCCCTTCGAAGCGCGGATGGCTGGGGACGAGCCCAATGAGAGAGAGGATGGAGAAGCCGAGGATGAACGCGCCCAGCGCAGCCTTCAGCCAGAACTGATGACCAGCGGACAGCAGGAGCAAACCCACGGGCAATCCGGGCAGCGTGGCCACCAGCAGCCAAGCGGCGCTACGGAGGTGGATGCTCTGGTGATCCTGGATGACCACGATGAGGGCGACGGTGACCGACAGCAGGACGGCCAGCGGGGTGGCTACCGTGAGCGGAAGAAGGAAGGCCAGCAGGGGAACAGCGACCATCGCCTCACCGAATCCGAAGGTGGATCGCACCAGAGTGGCGACGAAAGCGATGAGGACAACGAGAAGCGTGACCGCGTGGATAGGTGCTCTCCCCGTCAGCGCGAGGCGGCGCGCACCGAAGTGCCGCTCAGCTCCGCGGCGCGCGCTTCGGCGTACGCTGCCGCTCCGAGCAGGGCGGCGCGGCTCTCGAGAATGATGTGCACCGGCGTGTGGATGCACAGTTCGCTGAGGCGGCCCTTGTCAGCAAAGGCCTTCATGAAAGCCCCGTTCCTCATGGTCTTGAGAATCTTGGGAGCGATGCCGCCGCCCAGATACATACCACCAATGGCCAGGGCTTTGAGCACCATGTTGCCGGCCTCAGCTCCGTACGAAGCGACAAACATGTCGAGCGTGGCAGCGCACAGCTCGCTCTGCCCGCTCTCACCGACTTCGCCGATGACGGCGTTGGGGTCCTCAGACTTCATGCGCTCGGCCAGCCACGCCGGCTCATCCATCTTTTTTTCGTCGCGCAGGAAGGTGTAGATGTTGTGAATGCCCGGTCCGGAAATGACGCGCTCGTAGCTCACGCGGCCGTTGAGCTTCTTCATGAGGTAGACGAGCAGTTCTGCTTCGAGGGGATTGCGCGCGCCGAAATCGGCGTGGCCGCCCTCCGACGGCATGGGGATGTGCTTGGAGCCGTTCCACACGAGGATGCCTTCGCCGAGGCCGGTTCCCGCAGAGACAACGGCACGATTGCCGACCGCGGAGGTGTCGCCGACGTTCAGGGTTTCGAGCTGATCGTGCGAAAGCTCGGGAATGCCGTAGCCATTGGCCTCGAGATCGTTGATGAGGAAGACGTGGGCGATCTTCAGGTGCAGCTCGAGCTCGCGGCTGTCGATTTCCCAGGGAAGATTGGTCAGCCGCAGGCGGCCGCCGCGCACGGGGCCCGGTACGCCGAAGCAAGCAGCCGTGACTTCGGGCTTGCCGCTCTCGGTGATAAATCGCCGGATGATTTCTTCGAGGCCGGTAAATTCCTGAGCGGGATAGCGCTCGTCGCGAATGTGAACCAGCTTGCCCTGATCAAACCCGTACAGCGCGAGGTGGACTTTGGTGCCCCCTACGTCTCCTGCGACGATCATCGTGCAATCTCCAGTGTTCCGGTCCCGTGGGCGTCTGGAGCAGGAAGGTGCGCCGCTGCGGATCCGTCCAGATAGAATAGCAGCCGCCCATTCTGCGGCTGGATGAGCTGGGAGGGCAGCGTCTCCGGGTCGTACGGGCCCTGCAGCACGCGGCCCAGGGGATCGGCTTTCTTGGCGCCATCGACGAGGAAGAACACGTCGCGGGCGGCGTTGATGACCGGCCAGGTGAGGGTGACGCGCCAGGTTTGCTTCTGCTGCGGGACGTGGTTGGCGATGGCGATACGGCC
>DATJTG010000098.1:0-15671 GCA_035503555.1 Acidobacteriaceae bacterium
GGTCTGACCGGCGGCCCGATGAATCCGTTCAGCCTCCTGTATCTGGTCCAGATTACCCTCGCGGCTGTGGTGCTGAAGAAGGCATGGATCTGGATCCTCGGGATTCTCTCGACACTCTGTTTTGGGATTCTTTTCCTGCTACATGTTTCACTCAAAGGTTCACACGTTCATTCCGGCGAGCCGGGGCTCTACCCGCATCTGGTTGGGATGTGGATTGCGTTCATCATTGCGGCCGCTCTGATCAGCTTCTTTACCAGCAGAGTGTCCCACGCTCTGCGGTTGCGCGAGCAGGAGGTGCTGGCCTTGCAGGAACGGGTTGCCAGACAGGAGAAGCTCTCCTCGTTGGCGACGCTGGCGGCCGGGGCGGCGCACGAATTGGGAACACCCCTCGGGACGATCGCGGTGGTTGCTCACGAACTGGAGCGTTACGCCTCAACGCTGCGAGACGGCGACGCAGTATGCGACGACGCGAAGCTCATCCGTTCGGAGGTTGAGAGGTGTCAGCACATCCTGCAACGCATGAGTGCGGATGGCGCGGAGCCGGTCGGCGAGGCGTCGCAGAGGATTGAGGTTGCAGAACTTCTCCGACGGACTGTGCTGGAAATCCCCGATGCGCGACGATCCCGTGTCACTCTCGATGCAAGCGATGCCGGGAGTCCATTGTTTTTGCCGGTCCGGGCGACCGTGCAATCACTGGCCGCGTTAGTCGGCAATGCGCTGGATGCGAGTTCGGGAGATATTCGAGTCATCGCACAGTCACGGCGCAACGTTGCCCAGATCGCGTTTTCAATCGTCGACAACGGCTCGGGCTTGACGGAAGAGATCCGGCGCCGCATCGGGGAGCCGTTCTTTACGACCAAAGAGCCGGGGAGAGGCATGGGGCTGGGTACGTTTCTCGTTCGGTCGTTTGCGGAACATCTGGGGGGAGAACTCTCCTATGAGTCGGTGCCCGGTCAAGGGACCACGGCGAGGCTGACATTGCCGGTGGAGTTTCTGAAACAGAGGGCAGGTAGCCGTGAATGAGTCTGAGAATCTCCCTCGTGTGCTGGTCATTGATGACGATGAGGTATTTCGCACTCGTCTCTGCCGCGCACTCGCGCAGCGCGGATGGGAAGCCCAAGCCGCAGCTGGTGGGGAGGAAGCCGTTGCCCTGGCCAGCGTTCGCTGCTCCGATTTGGCACTCGTGGACCTGCGCATGCCGGGAATGGACGGGCTTGAGCTGATCGAGAAACTTCGGGCTACGGGTCCTTCGATGACCATCATCGTGCTGACTGGCTACGGCAGTATTCCCACGACGATTTCCGCCATGAAGCGTGGCGCAGACTACTACCTCAGCAAGCCCGTTGACGCCGACCAAATCCTCGCTGCGTACGAAAGGCTGCAGACTCCGGGTGATCCTGTACCGAACTCTCCCGTCGAGGCGCCAAGCCTCGCTCGCGTTGAGTGGGAGCACATGCAGCGCATCATCGCCGATAGTGACGGAAACATATCGGAGGCCGCTCGCAAGCTCGGAATCCATCGCCGTTCGCTGCAGAGGAAGCTGTCGAAATATCCTCCAGTTAGGTAGAGTCGGGAACGAGTACTGTCGCACTGCCCAAGTTCTCAGGGCAGAGCGATAGCGGGCTTTTGCCCGGAGTTCGGCAGGTAAGTTCCAATCAACAAGGGAGATTGGGAGATGAAAGGAATGGATCTCCTGCGCGAACTTCATCACCTTTCTGAGAGCCGTGCTCCGGGCTGGTAGGCGGAGCATCTGCACTGTAGAGCGCAGCGCTTTCTATCCCGCCCCTGAACTGGCTCCCAACTTCATATCTGCTTCTCCGCGCCGAACCGAGATACAGAACCGATGCAACTGCCCGTCGACTCGCCCATGCGACAATTTGCCGCAACGTCAGCGTGCGGGAAACGGCTGTCTTTCGCCCTATAAATAGAGCTGGCAGTACCACGGCAATTTCCTCCAACGAGCCGCAGGGAGACGTCCTCCATCGGTCGCCTTTCGCGGTTGCAGGCCGTGGCAGCTACCGAGACAGCGTGCTGTTATGCAGTAGTCAAAGGAGAGGAAATGCATTTTGCAACGATCCTGCTGTTCGGGCTGGTCACCGCTGCGCCCACCAACATACAGCGTGATCAGATTCGAAAGATCGAGGGCAAACTGATGGCCCCTTGCTGCTACACCCAGACGATCGACGTGCATGAGAGCGAGATTGCGCGGCAGATGCGCGGTGAGGTCACGGCGATGGTGCTGTCCGGCAAGAGTGAAGCTCAGATCCTCGATTTCTACAAGTCAGAGTACGGAGAGAGCATTCTGGCTGTGCCGGATGGCGCAGCCGGCACTCTTGTCTTCGCTATCCCCGCGTATGCGACTGTCTTCGCGATTCTGGCTCTGCTCTGCGGAATGGTGATAACGGTGCGACGCAACCATCAGCCCATCTCCCTTGAGCCGCCGGCTGAGGTTGAGGCCGCCCGCCTGCATGCACTGCGGGCGAGAATTCGGGACGAATGGAGCCGGGAGCTTTGAATTTCCACAAACGAAGGTAATTACACGCTTTGTTGGCGAAGGAGACGATCATGAATCGACGTTCAGTTTTGAAGGCTCTTGGCTCCGGCGCCAGCCTTGCTATAGCGGAGGCCGGTTTGCAACTGAATGCTTACGGACAGGCGTCTGCAGGGCCCGTTACCCCGCCTCCGGGACCGTATCAGCTCCCGCCTCTGCCTTACGCCTACGACGCGCTCGAGCCTTACATCGACGCGGAGACGATGCATCTGCATCACGACAAACACCACGCCAGCTATGTTGAACATCTGAACGCAGCTGTGGCCGGCCACCCGGAACTTGCGGGAAAGAGCGTGGAGGAGCTGGTGGCGCATCTGGATGCGGTCCCCGAATCCATCCGCGCCGCGATCCGCAACCAGGGCGGCGGAGATGCCAATCACTCCTTCTGGTGGCCGACGCTGTCCCGCGGCGGTGGCGATGCGCCGAAGGCTGAACTTGCAAAGGATATCGATGGACACTTCGGCAGTTTCAGCCAGTTTCAGCAACAATTCGCGAAGGCAGCCGGAGGCGTTTTCGGCAGCGGCTGGGCCTGGCTCACGCTGAGCGGCGACGGCGGGCTGCAGATCGAAACAAGCGCAAACCAGGACAGCCCCCTGAGCAGTGGCCGCATGCCCATCCTTGGGTTGGATGTGTGGGAACACGCCTATTACCTCAAGTATCAAAATCGCAGGCCGGAGTACGTCGGGGCTTTCTTTCACATCGTGAACTGGGAATACGTGAGCGGGCAATACGCGGATGCACGAACCGCACGGCGTGGATGAGCCCGGACGGGCTCGACTCTCCAGAACCGAGGAAACGTAATGATGTTGAATCTCCACCGCCGGGTTTTGCTTCTCGTCCTTTTTGGCGTACTGGTCGGGATGCCTTCCGGTTGTCGCAGGCAAGGCGATAGTTCTTCCGGCGCGGAACTGCATCCGGTACCCGTTACCATCAGGCACTATCGCCTTCATGGCATGGTCCTGGCGACCAGCGTCGCTACCGATGAGATCACCGTTCAGCACGGAGACATTCCCGGTTTCATGCCGGCGATGACGATGGTCTACAAGGTGAAGAACCCCTCCGATGTCCAGAAGCTGAGGCCCGGCGATGAGATTACGGCGGATATCCTGGCTCCCTCAAATTCCGATAATTACCTGCTGGACCAGGTGGTGATTACAAGCGAAAAGGGACGAGCATTGCCTCCCTCGATGCTTCCGGCGCACCAGCTCATGGTTGGAGAGAAGGTTCCCGATGTGCCTCTTGTCAATCAGGATGGCAAGGCGATCCATCTGAGGGACTATCTCGGGAAGGCGGTTCTGGTCACCTTCATTTACACACGCTGCCCCATGCCAACGGCATGCCCGCTAATCACGAGCCATTTTGCCAAAGTGAACGATCTGCTCGAAAAGACACCGGCAGCCTATACCGCAAGTCAGCTCATCAGTGTCAGCCTCGATCCGAGCTACGACAAGCCGCCAGTACTCCGGCAATACGGATTAGCCTACCTGGACGACAATGCCGCAGCCTTCGGACACTGGGAGTTCGCCGTGACTACACCTGCTGATCTGAAGAGACTCGCCCAGGCGTTCGGTCTGCAGTACACCGAAGAGGACAACCAGATTACCCACACGATGCAGACCACGCTGCTTGACAAGGACAACAGAGTGGCGGAGCAATGGCCCGGCAGCGGCTGGAATCCGGCTGACATCGCGAGCGCGGTGGAGGCGGCGGCGATGAAGGCAGCAAGGTAAGCAGGGATGATCGGAAAATCGATGGTGAGGTGGAGAGTCCCTGCTGCAGTCGTCTGCGTGGCTGCCGGGACAGCGCTCCTGTTCTGGACCACCAGCTGCTCGAAGCCTCTCACCGAAGCGCAGGAAAGCGGGAAGGCCCTCTACGAACTCAATTGCTACGAGTGTCACGAGGAGAATCAGCTTGGGCTTAAGAAGGTTCCTCCGAAGCTCCACAGCATCTTTTCGCACCATTATCTGTCCGACGGCTCAACACCCGCGACCGACGCGGAGGTCCGGCAAGTGGTCATCTACGGCAAAGGGACGATGCCGGCCTTCAATGGGCGCCTGAGCGAGGCGCAGATCGCTGACCTGATCGCGTATCTGCACCGAAAGTGACGGCAAGTCGCATCCCTCGAAAGGATGACCCGAAATTCCATCCGTCTGTGCGAGATTTTTACCGTGAGATGCGATAGGGTGTTCTTCGTCACGAATCCCCGGGCCTCGGCGTCCGAACTTCTTTCTGGTAATTAAAACTTCATGGCGATTGAGATCTCACGGCGGGGCCACGCTCGAGACCCCTTGTCACATACGCACTGGGCTCGTTTTAACTTCGGAATTGCAGCGCTGGTGTGGGCGGTGTGGATTCTCTTAGGTGGAGCTTTTGCCTGGCATAGCCTCGTCGCCAACTGGCGAATCGCCCTCACCATGGTATTTGGCTCCCTGGTCGGTGGCGGCACCAGCGAGGGCGGCGGAGCCATAGCTTTCCCGGTATTCACTAAGGTCCTCCACATCGCATCGCATCGGGCGTGCCTGTTCGCTTTTGCCATTCAGAGCGTGGGCATGGGCGCGGCCTCCCTCAGCATCCTGTATCACCGCATCGCCATCGAACACAGAGCTCTTTTATGGGGCGGTATCGGTGGGTTGAGCGGTTTGCTGGTCAGCAGTTATTTGATTGAGCCCTATATCGCTCCTGCGCTGGTCAGAGTTGCCTTTACCGTCATGGTCTCAAGCCTGGGCATTGCGCTGCTCATCCTGAACAGGACCTCGACAGTCAGTCGCCACGAGCGGTTTCCGCTCTTTGGCTCGCGCGAACGCGCCCTGTTGTTGTCCGCGGGATTCGTTGGCGGCATGATGAGCGCCCTTGCCGGCTGTGGCGAAAACATTGTCGTCTTCATGCTGATGGTGCTGCTCTTCCGCATCAGCGAGAAGGTCGCCACACCCACAACCGTCATCCTCATGACCATCGTGACGATCGGCGGGTTTCTGCTGCATGTCTTCGCGATTCGTGACTTCGATCGCACAGTGACCGGCTACTGGCTGGCCGCGGTGCCGATTGTGGCGGCAGGAGCGCCTCTCGGCGCCATCATTTGCTCTCGCATGAGCCGCCGCGCCATCGTTGGCGTGCTGCTGACATTGATCGCTGCTGAGCTCACAAGCACGATTCTCCTCGTGCCTTTGTCACGCAGGGTCGCGATTGCGGCGGCGGTCAGCCTCGCATTCTTTGGATCCCTGAATTGGGTAATGAGCTCGGTGAAACTGTATGCCGACGCAGACGCGCCTTTGCCGCGCGACTTTCCGGAGCGGCCCGTCATGCCCGAAGAGGTAGCCTGAAATCTGCCCAGCCAGCCTGACATCCGGGAGTGTTCCGCTAAATTCAGGCGGAAAACCGCTCGCCCACTCATGCGGTACCGGCTCAGATGTTGAACCTCGAACCGGCCGCTGCGTCTTCCGCAAGGAATCGACCAAAAATGTCCTTATGTTGCTCGAAAAGGGCTTTGTGACTCTCCATGCAGAAGTCGTACGTCTTACCCCTGTAGCGGGCGCTGATGGATCGATCCGCGCCCATGAAGCAGACAGGGCAGAGCGGCTTCAGCCCCGTCAGTTCAGGCATGGTGGCGAAGGCCCGGTTCGAGCCGGAATTCTGCCAGCCTTTGCCCTGATATTCAAGCATGTCGATCAGCTCGTCGGTAGCCTCGCGGCCCACATATCGCTCGACGACTCGAATGGCGAGGTCGATGCCCGATGAAACCCCTCCGGCGGTAGCGAGATCGCCCTGTTCGACGAATCGGGCACCGCGCACCAAATGCACCTGGGGATAGTTGGCTGCCAGCATAAAATAGCCTGAGTGATGCGTGGTCGCGGACTTTCCATTCAGCAAACCTGTTTTGGCCAGTACAAAGGCGCCGGTACAAACCGACATCGTCACGTCCGCGTCCTTTGACGCCAAACGAATCCACTCGTACATCTCTTCGGGAGCGCTATCGTCGTCCATGGCCGGAATCACAATTACTTTCGGCTGAGGCGCACTTTTAAAGTCGTAATCGGGCACAACCTTCATGTTCCCGCGAACGATCACGGGAGCCGATGTCGCCGCCACCGTGTAGGGCGCAAACAGTGGCGTTCCATCCTTCGTTGCTGCGCCGGCAAAGACCTCCAGCGGGCCGCAGAAATCCAGGACCTCCGCATCTTTGCCGAGCACAAACGCAGCGGGCAGCTTTCCTCCCGAAGGAACGGGAAGCCGCGAGATCGTATCTGCAGCCGGCCCCGATGTCGAAGCCTGTGCCGTCGCTTTTCTGCCGCAAATCGAACCCAGTCCGGCAGCAAGACCAGCCGCCGCAGACTGTTTCAAAAGCTCTCTTCTGTTGATGGAGATTCCTGCTTTTCCTGTCATCGAACTCACTCCCTGTTCAGGTGGATCTTCAGCGTTACATAAGCGGATATCGGCTGGGTGGGCATAACGACCGCGAACCCGAAGTATTCGTAGGGATCATAGGCGCGCCGATCCGTCAGGTTCACGGCTGAACCCTCGATCGTATAGCGGCGGCCGAAGTCGTAAGCGGCCTGTGCATCCACCGCGGCATACCCCGGTACCGTGACGGTGTTGGGCAGCGTGTCCTGGCGCGCGCCAAAGGCGGTTACACCGGCGCCGAATGCGAGGCCGGCGGCAGGTCCGTTTTGGAAGCGATAGCGCGCGGCCACGCGCCCGCTGTTACGAGGAACGCGCGCGAGATCGTTGCCGATGGGAATCGCGTTGTCCTGGGTAACGGTTGCTTCGGTGTAAGCATAGTTTGCCAGCAGCGAGAATGCGAGTGTCGGCTCCCAGGTGAGGTCCGTTTCCGCGCCGAACGCTCTTTGCTGGCCCGTCTGAACGGAGAGGAAGGGGTTGTTCGGGTCAGGCGTCGCGACGTTGTTGCGCGTCTGGTCAAAGCCGGAGATGGTGCCGGAGAGACCGTACCTTGCAAGCGCCAGTTTCACGCCACCTTCGAAGTTCTGCGAGGTTTCGGGCTTCGGTGGCGCCGAACCGATGAAGCCGAACGAGCCGCGGAAGGCGGTGGCGTAGCCGGCGTAGAGTGCGACTCCATGAGCGACATCGAGGGTGGCCCCAACGTGAGGCGAAGCGTGGTGATAGGTCTGGTCGGTGGCCTGTTCACGCTCGCGAAACTCAAGCTGGGTGTAGCGGAGCGATCCCATGAGGTGCAGCCGGGCGTAGGTGGCCTGGTCCTGCCCATAAAGTGCAGTCGTGGCGTAGCGATCCGTCTGGGTGAGGTTGATTGGGGTCAGAGGGCCGAAGGAGAGGTCGTACACCGGATGGGCGAGATCGATTTCGCCCACCGGAATACCAGAGAAGCCCATGTAGGAGGCGAAGTTGGTGTGGTCGTAGCTCGCGCCGGCGAGCAGTTCGTGCCGGCCGCCGAGACCACGGAGGTTTGCCGCTAAGTTGGTGTCGATGACCTCTTCGTGCACCGGATTCCGCGGCATGTCCATCGTGAGGATGGAGTAGACCGTGGGCGTTGCTGGCTCCGGGGGGTAGAGTGCCGGATAGACAAAGCTGCCATACTCGCCAAACTGACCGTAGTAGTAACGTCCGCTGCTGTGCCATTGCAGATTATCCGTGAAGGCATGGTCGAAGGTTGCGGTGGCTGTGCGATTATCCGTTCTGGTGTGAGGCTGACCGATGGGCGCTCCGGGGAATGCGTTGCGATCAAGCTCCCCGGCAAGGGCCTGGGCCGCAGGCAGGCCGGAATACTCAAGCTGGTATCGGTGTTCGAACTGGCCCTGTACGAGCAAGCTGGTTTTCGGATCGAATGCGACGACGAGCGTCGGCTGTGCGGCCCATCGGTCGGCGCCGACCTCGTCGATCCAGCTGCCGTTGTTTAAATATTCGCCCGCAATGCGAGCGCCAACCATTTTCGATACGGGTATGTTCACGTCCGCATATGGATCGACCGCGGAATAACTGCCTCCCCGCATCGCCAGCTCGCCGCTCAGCGAACTCGTTTCCGGGCGCTCGGAAACAATATTGATGAGGCCGCCCAATGGAGAGCCCAGCCCGCCGCCGTAAAGGGCCGAGCATGGTCCTTTGAGGACGTCGATGCGCGAGACGCCGATGAGGCTGGCGGGATCGTTCCATGACTGGGTCGCTCCGAAGGAGGGCAGCCCGTCCTCGTAGATTTCCGCGGGGAATCCATGGATGAGCGGCGACACGAAGCCGATCTCCTGCGGCTTAGCGGGGGTAACACCGGAGACGTTGACGAGCGCCTCGGCCAGGGTATGAGTATCCTGATCCGCGATCAGGGCAGGTGTGACGGCTTCAACCGACTGCGGGATGTCGATGAGCGGAGTATTGGTGCGGGTGGCCGAGCTGGTCTCGGACGCGGCATACGCGGCAGAGGCCGCTTCCACCTGGATTGTCTCGCTCGCGGAGCCCACCTTCAGTTTTGCGTTCACGTTCAGCGATTGGCCGGCATCGAGGACGATGCTCGAGTCTTCGAAGGTGGCGAAGCCCGGCGCGGCAACCCTCACGCTGTATTGAGCCGGAGGCAGGGAGGGGAAGATGTAGTATCCGGAGCCGCTGGTGGTGACGGTGGTCCGAAGGCCAGTACTGACCTGAGTGGCTGTGACGCTGGCGCCACGAATCGCGGCGCCGGTAGCGTCGACCACGGTTCCCGAGATCGAGCCGGAGCTCTGCGCGAAAAGCGGGAGGGCGCAGAGGAGGCAGAACGCGGACAGCGCCGTCCATCTGGCCTGGCGGTTCCTCCAGTTTGCCAGCAGGGGATACATTAAGGGGATTCTCATTCCAGCCTTTCGTTTACGGTCGCCGATCGAGTGCTCCGTTTTTTTGATTCATCGCTTTTTCTCTGCCCGTCTCATCGCCGGCGGAGACAAGGAACAGCCATTTCTCCAGCAGTGGGAGGAACCAATCCGACCAGGCGAAATGATCCGCTGTGGGGATCAGAGGTGCGATATCGCGAGAGAGCCTCAAGCCAAACTTACATTGCAGAAACGCTCAGTGCCGTTCCTGAAGCTGCGGCATTTTGTCGCATTGCCGACAGAAAAGTGTCGGAGCATAGTTTGGGAACAGGCGCTTTCTGCCCAGGGAGTGAGGCGTGCGCATCCGGATCTCGATTCGCGTCGCGATAGTGCTGTTCTTCACCGCTCTGGCATGCACTGCGCAGACTGGGCTTTGTCAGAGTGAAACTCGGACCGAGAACGAACAGCGCATCGCCTCTCTTCCTCAGGACCAGCAGGCCTTCGAACGGTTCCGATTCTGGATGTCAGGCCTGTCCCAGGAGGAGTTGCCTCCTGCGGGTTTGTCTGCAGAAGCCCGGCAGGACGCACTGCTCTCAGGATTCGCGGCGTGGCTCGGCAGCGGCGGTTTCACGCCAGGCGAAGTAGACAAACAGGTCGCGTTCGTCAGGAGACGGGGATCTTCCGACGTAGCCGAGTTCTGGAATAAGTATCTGGTCACCGAAAGACGGGATTGGGTGAACTCGCAGCCGAATGGCTTTCTGGTGGAGATGATCAAAGGAAGGAAGCCCGGAAAAGCCCTCGATGTCTCAATGGGAGAAGGGCGCAATACGATTTGGCTGGCACAGCAAGGTTGGGACACAACCGGATTCGATCCGGCCGACCAGGCAGTCGCCGCAGCCAGGAAAAGAGCGGAAGAGTTAGGTGTGAAGATTCACACCGAGGTTACAACCGACGAGCAGTTCGACTGGGGCGAGAACAAGTGGGACCTGATCGTGCTTTCCTATGCGGGCTGCAGCCAGCTCGCGCCTCAGGTTGAAAAGGCGCTCAAGCCAGCGGGCAGTTCTCGGGCTGTCCGTGGACGGGTGATGGGAATCGACGGGTGGACCGATGGTAACGCTGCCATGAGGTACGAATTCGGTTACTCCGCGATGACCAATGAGTTCACTTCAATTCGGCGTTCCCAGAGTAAACTTTGGCTCTGATTGTCGCTGGCATGTAGGGCAATCCTGGCCTCCCCAGCCGAACACTCCAGGAGTTGAGATATGCAGATTGAGCGTCTTAATAATGAGGCACTGAGCGAAAGCCGGCTGCCCGACGGATCCAGAATCCTCGTGGATGCCGGCAATCAGAAGGTCATTGCGCTGAATGCAACCGCCGGCGCGGCGTGGGAAGCCTGCAGCACTCCGACCACGCTGGAGCATATGACGGCCGAGATGCAGCGCACGGTCAATCCGGATGTAAGCGAAGATTGGACATCCGATGCCGTCCGGCAGCTGGAGGAGCATAACCTTGTACGCACCAGCGGCTCGGAAGCGATTTCGTCGCGGCGTTCGTTTCTTGGCAAGATGGGCGTAGCCGCGGCGTTGCCCGTGGTAGCAGCGCTCACGATGAACGAGCAGCGTGCTTATGCCAAAACCTCATCGTCAGCCGTCGGGGGACCGCGGAATCCGCCACCGCCTCCGCCGCCTCCACCGTGGTGGTGGCCGTTCTAACCTATAACTGCAAAGAATTGGATCTATAGGATTGGGAGCCGAGAGTGACCGCGTCTCACGGGATCGCCTCGGCTCGTATTATTTCCGTCATGAGCCATCGGTTCTCCTTTTGGGTCGACGCCTTCGGGTGTGTCCTCCAGCTGTCGTCATCGTCCGAGCAGGCTCGAGGAGTTCTGGATCGCTACATTTTTCCGGGACTACCCAGGGCCAGTTCCTGGCCCCAAAAACCGGATGCAGACATTGCCATTGAGGAAGACGGGGCAGAATTTCATCTGCTGAGAGCGAGCGCTGTCGTGGCGAGCGCAACCCGCCCGGAGGAACTTGTTCCCGAGCTGATCCACCACGTCGACGAAGCGGTGGTGGCCGCAATGCGCGGCCGGTACGCAGTGCATGCGGGTGTCGTGCAAGTGGGTGAGTCCGCCATCCTGCTTCCGGGAATGACCCACGCGGGTAAATCCTCCCTGGTGGCCGCCCTGCTGGAGCGGGGCGCCACGTATTTTTCTGACGAGTATGCGGTTCTCGACGGAGAGGGCTTGGTCCATCCTTATCCGCGACCGCTGCTGGTCCGCAACGGTACGCCGGAGCAGGTGCCAAAACTTGCGGAGACGTACGGGGCGTATACCAGCATGGCCCCGGCCAGGGTGGGTTCGATTATGGCGCTTGCGTTTCACCCGGAAGAGGGCTGGCGGATCCGTCCGGTTCCGCAAAGCGCCGGGGTGATGATTCTGCTCCAAAACACGCCCCATGTTCTCGCCGAATCGCCTGCGTTGCTCGGAGTTCTTCAAAAGGCAGCCGCCGGCGCCCGATGCTGGCAGGGTTATCGCGGAGACGCTGCCGATGCAGCCGGAGAGATTCTGCGGCTTGTGGAGTGAGGCCCGCGTCCGGAGAGCAAGGATGCGGCAGCAATCAGGCTGCCGGCCCACGGCCGGAATGCTCCGTGCATCGCCTGGTCGTCAGTCAGGCTCGGGCGCGATTGGATTCCTGCGACGCGAACGCGAGCCGAAAGCAAGCGGTCATTCGTTGAAGTGCAAGGAAAGCGCGACAAGAGCCCGGCCTATCGGGTGACTATCGTTCGCCTGAGGTCTCAACACCTATGTAGAAATGGTCAACAGGGTCGCCGCGGACAGAGCGCTTTCTGAATCCCGCCGTTGACCGGTCGAGCCATGACCAATTCTGCCTCTAAAGTGCAAACCGGACGTGCCTGAAAAACTTTCCCCTTGAATTCGTATGCATCCTGGGACACAATTGTCTTCCATCCAGGCCCCGTACGCCTACACCCAGACAAAGCAGAAAACCATGACCGGGCACTAGCCCTGGCCAGAGCCGTTATTTTTTGGAGGAAACTGTGACCAGACGCTGCATCGCAGTCGCCGTATTTGTGTCGTTGCTCTCCCTTCCCGGATCCATCCTGGCCCAAATCGCCACAACCTCTCTGCGCGGCGTTATCAAAGATCCTGCCGGAGCCGTGGTTCCGGGCGCGCAGATCACCCTGACGAACGCGAACAACGGGCAAAGCCTGACGGCGACGTCGAATGCCGCGGGCGAGTATGCATTCACCCAGCTCACGCCGGCGCACTACACGATCAAAGCGGATGCGACAGGGTTTGGCGAGCAGATCAAGACGGCGGAACTCATCGTGGATCAGCCGGCCACGATCGACTTCGAGATGTCGGTCAAGTCCACCGCGGTCGTGGTGAACGTGAGCGCGGAGGCGCAGACGCTCAATACCACCGATGCGTCGCTGGGCGGCTCCATGGATAACACTCTGATTCAGGCGCTGCCGAGCGAAACCCGCAACGTGCCCGACCTGCTTTCGCTGGAGCCCGGCGTGCTCTACCTGCCGACCATGGGCGCGTCGGAATCGAATCCTGGCGGCGACAGCCGGAGCGGCGCGGTGAACGGCATCCGGTCGGACCAGGGCAACGTGACGATCGACGGCGTCGACGACAACGACCAGGTATTCGGCTACGCGTTCACCGGCGTGTTGCGCGAGACGCAGGATGCGGTGGATGAGTTCCGCGTGGCGACGTCGAACACGAACTCCGACGAGGGTCGCTCCGCCGGCGCTCAGGTGAGCCTGATTACGAAGTCGGGAACGAACAAGTTCCATGGGTCGGCCTATGAGTACAACCGTCCCACCCTGACTGTCGCCAACCAGTGGTTTGTGAAGCAGGCGGAACTGAACAGCGGCGAGGCGAACATTCCACCGAAACTCATTCGCAACATTTTCGGCGGCGCCGTTGGCGGACCGATCTGGAAGGACAAGCTGTTTTTCTACGGGAACTACGAAGGGAATCGGCAGGCGGAGGATGAGGTGGTGACGGAGACGACGCCGACCGCCGCGTATCAGTCCGGTGAGCTGTCCTACGACAACACGGTGCTGACGACCCAGCAGGTGACGCAGCTGGATGCGGGCTGCAAGGTGTGCAATGGCGCGAACGGCTCGAGCTACATGGCAGGACCGGGCCCGAACCCCAATGCGCTCGCGTACTTCAAGTCGATGCCGGCGGCCAATGGATCGACGCAGGGCGACGGGTTGAACACCGGGTCTTACACCTTCGCATCGCCGAATCCCGTGACGCTGAACACCAGCATCGGCCGCATCGACTATACGCCCAACCAAAAGCATCGCATTTTCGTGCGCGGCGGTTTGCAGAAGGACACCACTGGCTACGCGGAGCAGTTCCCCGGGCAGCCTCCGTCGCAGAAGTTCGAAGACAACACGAAGGGAATCATCGCCGGTGAGACCTGGTCGATTTCGCCGAATATCGTCAATGACCTGCGGTTCGGCTACATTCGGCAGGGCAACAGCCTGAGCGGCCTGGGCACCTCGGACTACGTGGACTTCCGCTTCATGTCCACGCCCACCGCGGAAACCCGCACGCTGATCCAGTCGGTTCCGGTGACGAACATCGTGGACAACTTCAGCTGGACGCGCGGCAAGCACACCTTCCAGGTGGGCGGAAACTGGCGGCTGATCCATCAGAATCGCGAGTCCGATTACAACTCTTACAACAGCGCGAGCACCAATCCTTATTGGCTGGGAGGAGCGACTCCGCAACCGACGTTGATCGGCGAACCAGCGGTGAGCGCGGGGTTTGCCGGTTCCTATCAGATCGCGTACGCCAACCTGGTAGGCACGGTGCCCTCGGTCAGCGATCAGTTCAACTACAAGGTATCGAGCGCGTCGTCAGCGTCGCTGCTGGCGGATGGGGCGTTTATCGCGCGCCACTTCAAATCCAACGAGTATGAGTGGTACGTGCAGGATGCATGGCATGTGACGCCCAAACTGATTGTGACCTTAGGGCTGCGCCAGAGTCTGCTGCAGACTCCCTGGGAAACCAGTGGACAGCAGGTAGCTCCGACCATCGATACGCATACGTGGTTCCTCGAGCGCGAAGCTGCGGCCCTGCAGGGCGAGGCTTACGAGCCGAGCCTGTACTTTGCTCCGACCGGTCCTTACTACGGCAAGCCCGGATTCTGGTCGAAATCGAAGGACAACTTTGCTCCGCGACTCGCACTGGCCTACTCGCTGAACGACAAGACGTCGATCCGGATGGGCGCAGGCATTTACTACGACCACTACGGCGAAGGCGTCGTGAATGCTTTCGATCAGCATGGCGCTTACGGCATCAGCAGTTCAATCGGGAATCCTGCCGGGACGTTTACGCCGGAGACGTCTCCACGCTTCCTGGACCGAACGACGCTGCCGTTCACAACGGGCACGGCGCCGCAAACAGCCACGTTCCCCTATGCGCCGCCCAGCGGAGCGGATGGATTCTCCATCACGTGGGGACTCGACAGCAAGATGAAGACGCCGTACACCGAGGCGTTCAACTTCTCGGTCCAGCACCAGTTCCCCAAAGGATGGACGGTGGAGACGGACTACGTCGGCAACATGGGACGCCATCTGCTGCAGAGCCAGGACCTGACAGAGCCAGTTGACTTCGTGGATCCGGGCGGCGGCGGCGACTATTACTCGAACGGTACGAAGCTGACGAAGCTGGTGGATGCGAATAACGGAAACTCCGGAGCGGCGGTTGCGCCCATCAAGTACTGGGAAGACATGTTCCCGTGGATGGCCGGCTACGACTACGCGGGCGAAAGCGCGACGCAGGCGATTTACACGAACGAGTGGGCGCCGTACCGCTCCTATCTGGGCGCGACGACCGCTCTCTCCGATCTGGATTTCTACGGCCCGATCTTCGGGTTCTATCCCGCCCCGGCGAACTATCAGCCGCGCTTCTGGCAGGGACAGTTCTCGTCACTCTACGCTCTGACGACGATCGGCATGAGCTACTACAACGCGGCGCAAATTGTCGTACGGCATCCCGTTGGACACGGTCTGGAAATGGACGTGGCTCTGACGTTCTCGAAGTCGATTGACTACGGATCCGATGCGGAGCGCAGCACCGAATTCGGCACCAGCGGCTCGGGAGGCTCGTTCAGCGACATTCTGAACACCTGGAAGCCTTATCTGAACCGGGCAGTTTCCGATTTCGATACCCATCGACTGCTGACTGTGGACGCTGTGTATCAGCTTCCGTTCGGGCGCGGCCGTGATTACCTGAGCGGCGTCAACCGGCTAACGGATTTCTTCATCGGCGGCTGGCAGTTGTCGGGCATCAACCGCACCACGAGCGGCCTGCCGTTCTCGCTGTTCGAGCC
>DATJTG010000099.1:0-6038 GCA_035503555.1 Acidobacteriaceae bacterium
CGTCGCTCATCTCGCCGTAGAGCTTCGTCAGCCGCTGCCACTCTTCCGCGGGATTCGGTCTCATCGCCTGCCACTATAGCCGGATTTGGCGATCCTCGCAGCGGGACGATAAAATCAAACGAGCGAAAGCCGACGTAGCTCAGTTGGTAGAGCAGCCGATTCGTAATCGGCAGGTCACCGGTTCAAGTCCGGTCGTCGGCTCCATTCCCGATCGCTTTCCTCTCTCCATCTCTCACTTCTGCGTCTGCAACTCCGCCAGCTTGCGCTTCAGGTCCTCGAGCTTCTGCCCGGCTTCGGCCAGTTTTCCGGCCGCCGTCAGGCTTTGATAGTCGGCAAGATCCTGCGCCGCGGCAGCAATCAGCGTAGATCGATCGGCTTTGACTGCCGTGGGCGCCGCGTTCGCCGACGCCTGTCCGCTCTCCGGAGGCGCGGCCGCAGCCACTGCCGTCAGCGACGACGGCTGGCCCCCGAACAGCGACGCCATGGCCGACTCAAACGTCGGTCCGTAAGCCAGCTTGTCCTGCAGCGCCAGAACCACCAGCCGCAGCTCCGGCATGGGGCTGCGCTCGGCCTGCAGATAAATCGGCTCGGCGTAGAGCAGCGCCGTGCCGCACGGAATCACCAGCAGCGTGCCGCGGCGAACGTGCGAGCCCTGCTGATTCCACAGCGTCAGCTGGCCCGAGAGCTGCGCATTCTGATCGATGCGCGCTTCCACCTGCATCGGCCCGTCGATCAGCTTCGTCTTCGGGAAGTCGTAGACGATCGCGGTCCCGTAGTGGTCGCCGTCGCTGCGTCCCGCGATCCATCCGATGAGGTTGTTGCGGTTGGCCGGCGTGAACGGCAGAATCTCCGCGAACTCCACGCCCGTGTCGCCCGGCAGTTTGATCAGGATGTAGTTGGGCTCCATGGTGAGCGTCTGCTGCTCGCCGGAGTTCCCCATCCCCACCTCCGACGCGACCGTCCACAGGTCTTCCCGGTTGTAGAACACCTCCGGATCGCTCATGTGGTACAGCCCATAGACCGAGGCCTGCTCCTCGAGCAGAAGCTGCGGGTAGCGAACGTGCCGCCGCAGGTCGGGCGGCATCTCCGCCGCGTCGCGAAAGAGCGACGGAAAGATTTTGTGCCAGGCCCCGATGATTGGATCGCTCGGATCGAAGACGTAAAACGTCGTCGTGCCGTTATACGCGTCGATCACCACCTTCACGCTGTTCCGCATGTAGTTGATGGTGCCGTCGCCCAGCGGGTAGTGGCTCGAATAGGGATATCCGTCCGAAGTGGTGAATGCGTCCAGCATCCAGTACAGCCGGCCGTTATCGCCGAGCACGATGTAGGGATCGGCATCCCAGTTGAGAAACGGCGCCAGCGTTTGCACCCGTTGCAGGATGTTGCGGCGCATCAGCAGGCGGCTCTGCGAGGAGATATCGTCGCTGAACGGCAGCTTGAGCAAATCGCCCCGGTCGGCAGCCAGAAGCACACGGCGCAGCAGGCCACCCAGTTGGATGCCGCCCGTGCCTTCGTACGTCGTGAGGTTATTTGTCTGGCCCTGCGGGTAGTTGAATTCGGCCTGTCGCGTCTTCACGTAGACGTCGGTGTTGGTCAACTGCCCGAAGTAAATCTCAGGCCGGTTGACCGTCAGGCCCGGCACTGTGCTCTGCACCGGCATGTTGCTCAGCGTCAGAGTGGGCAGCCCCTCTGCGGTGAATCCGTTCACCGGATTCATGGTGATGCCGTAACCGTGCGTGTAGATGAGCTTCTCGTTGATCCAGTTGCGGCTGCTGTCCGGCAGCTTGTCCACATTCAGCTCGCGCGCAGCCAGCAGCACTTCGCGCAGCTGGCCGTTGAGCGTATAGCGATCGATGTCGATATCAGGGAAATCGTAGTAGGTGCGGATCTCCTGGATCTGCCGCAGCGTATCCTGCAGCGCGCGCCAGTCCCACAGGCGAATGTTGCTCAGCGTCGCCTGGTTCCCCGCAGGGTCGGCGGCCTGCACCGTCGCGTTCGCAGGAAACTCCTCCTGGGAAATGCCGGCCAGTCCCCACGCCTGGCGCGTGCCTGCGATGTTCCACGCAATGTACGATCGCTCGCGCTCCAGCTGATTCGGCTTCACCACAAAGCTGGTGACGTACCAGCTCACCACCTGCACCAAAACCCAGCACAGCACCGCGGGAACGAGCGCGGTAACGATGCGCCGGCCGCGCGGCTGGCGAAACGCGTTGAACAGAGCGAGCGCCGCGCCCACAATCAGCGCTGCCGCAATCAGCAGATAGCCCGACAGATTCACATGCGCGTCGGTGTAGTTCACCCCGCTGAAGATGGTGTGCTCCTCGAGCAGCGTGGCAAACCGGCTCAGATAGGTTTGCGCCGCCATCGCGAGCAGGAAACATGCGAAGGCGATCGAGGTTCCCCGCCACGGCAGAGGCAGGCGCAGACTCTCCTTGTCGCGAGAGAATGCGCGACCGCCCCCGGCGACTACCAGAAAGCCCAGCGCTCCGGCGCAGGCCACGACCGCGAGCGCGAGCAGCCATCCCGCGATCAGTTGCCACACCGGCAGCGCAAACAGCCAGAAGCTCAGCGGCTTGCCGAAGACCGGATCGGCGGCTCCGCCTGCAGGCGCAGCATGCCAAAGCGCAAAGGTCGGCCATTCGGCCATCATGGCACTGCCGCTGATCAGCGCGGCGACGGCGGTTACCCCCAGCCCGAGGAACCGCAGAACCCGGCGCAGCGGCAGGC
Organism: Acidobacteriaceae bacterium; assembly: GCA_035503555.1. Classification (GTDB taxonomy): domain Bacteria; phylum Acidobacteriota; class Terriglobia; order Terriglobales; family Acidobacteriaceae; genus Palsa-343. Next base: position 2,731 of record DATJTG010000099.1, read on the forward strand.
TCAACTGCTGACGCCCAACCTGAATCGAACGGTCGTGCGGCAGATCGGGCTGGTGCATCTGCCACAGCGCCAGAAACCAGCCGTAAAGAAGAAGGAAAGTCGCCGCAAAGAAAGTTGCGAAGACGATCCAGCCGAGGCTCCAGCTTTTCCAGAAGACAGCGCGATAGCCGAGCCCGCCGAACCACAGCGAATCGACATACCACGAAAGCGCCGAGCTGCTGCCCAGCAACGCCGCAACGATCAGAACGATAAGGACGAAAAGAATGCGGCTGGATCGCCGCGGAGGCCTGCGAAAGTCGATGGTTTGATGCACCTGTCTTGCTCCGCCTCAGCGCAGCGAAGGTTACGCGAAGAGGCCGCACGTATTGTAAACCGCTGGCGCCGCGCGGCCCGCGTCGTGATGCGCGCGATCTCAATAAGTTGCTGTATTTGTTTTAACGTTCGACCTGCGTGACAAATGTCACAGGTCGCAACTTTCGTTCTCTGGCATTGTTTCTTCCAGTAGGCGGAAACTCCAGTCCAAGGAGGAGGAGCCATGGAAGACCTTTGCACTCTCGCTCAATATCATCCCGACGACCTCTCCACCCACGCCGTTTCCCTGGCTGTCCTGGCGCGGGCCCTGAACGACGCTTACGAGAGCGGCAGCCGCCTGGACCGCGACGCGTTTCATCGCGCGGCCGACCTCGCCCTGGCCCTTTACCGCGAAGAAAAGCGCCGCTTCGAGTCGGTGGATAGCTCCGCTCCTCTGCTGGATGCGCTCTATCTGAAAGCCTTCGTCAGCGAAGACGAGCCCGAAGACCAGATCGAAGTCGCTTCGCAGGCCGTCGGCGAACGCTTCCACGCGGAAGTGAACCGCCTGCTGTACCAGCGCGACACCGAAAGGATCGTTCCCGAGTTCGATCCGGTGCCGCGCCCGCGCTGAGGAAGGTCGCGGACCCTCCGCTCGTCCGGATGCTGCCGGCGCAGCCTGACCCTGTACCATCGGTACGCGCGATTTTTCCGGTTCAGGATCGCGCTGTCCGATCTGGCGAAGGGGCCTTCCATGAGAACTTCCCGTTTGATGTCCGTTCTGTTCGGCGTTTTGGCCTGTTGTGCTGCGGTGCGCGCCGAAGTGCGTTTGCCGCACCTGCTCAGCGATCACGCCGTGCTGCAGCGCGACCGGCCTATCCATATATGGGGATGGGCTGCTCCGTCGGCGCACCTGACCGTGAAGTTCCACGCACAAAACGTGGCCGCAGTCGCCGATGCCATGGGCGGCTGGAGCGCCTGGCTCGCTCCTGAGCGCGCGGGAGGTCCCTTCACGCTGACGATCGGCGGCGATGGGGCTGACGTGACCGTGACCGATCTTCTCGTCGGCGATGTGTGGGTTGCGTCGGGCCAGTCGAATATGGAAATGCCGATGAAGGGCTTCCCCGGCAACGCCGTGCTGAAAGACGGCGACAAGGAGATCGCCGCCGCAACGAATCCGCAGCTGCGTCTCCTGGTCGTCACAAAAAAGAGCGCAGGCTATCCGTTGAATGACGTCCCCGACACGTGGACCACCTGTACGCCCGACACAGCGCAGAATTTTTCCGCCGTCGCGTACTTCTTTGGCCGCGAGATCGCCGCAAAGGAAAATGTTCCCGTCGGCCTCATCGACTCCACCTGGGGCGGAACGCCGGCGGACTCGTGGGTCTCGCTGGACACGCTCGGCACTCACCCCGAATTGCTCCCCGCCTTCGCCGCCCGCGCGCAGTTTGCCGACGGCCAAAACGATCGCGACGCCCAGCTCATCGTCGAAAAACAGGAGGATGCTGCAGCCGAAGCCGCCGGCAAGCCGCGTCCCCAGCACCCGTGGCATCCCGACGAAACCTCATGGACGCCGGCCGGCCTTTACAACGGCATGATCGCCCCGCTCACGCCGCTCTCCGTCCGCGGATTCATCTGGTACCAGGGCGAGACGAACTCGGCGCACGAACGCGCTCCGTATTACGAAACCCTGATGAACGGCCTCATCGGCGACTGGCGCATGCATTTCGCGCAGGGCAACCTGCCCTTCTACTACGTCCAGATTTCGAGCTTCCACTCACCCGGCGAAGACTGGGGCCGCGTCCGCGATGCGCAGCGGCGCACGCTCGAGATCGCGAACACCGCCATGGCCGTCACCCTCGACGTCGGCTCGCCCAACAACGTGCATCCTCCCGACAAGCAGACCGTCGGCCATCGCCTGGCGCTGGCCGCGCGGCATCTCGATTACGGCGAAGATGTCGCCTGCGCATCGCCCCTCTATCGCCAGACGACAACCGAGCAGCAACCGGACGGGACAACCGCCCTCCGCGTCTGGTTCAATCACGCGCAGGGGCTGACGACGCATGGTGGCCCCAGCACGGCGTTTGAAGTCGCCGGTAAGGACCACCAGTTTGTGCCCGCGCAGGCAAAGATCGAAGGCGAGACCGTCGTGGTGAGCGCAGGCACTGTGCCGCACCCGATGTACGTGCGTTATGGGTGGATGGGCGTGATGCCCGACAACATCTTCAACGCCGCCGGCTTGCCGATGTCGACCTTCACGTCGGAGAGCTTCGCGCCGTAAGGCTGCGGGAGTTGCGAGCGCCGGCGTGGCTTACGCCGGCGTCAGCAGCGCTTCGAAGAACGCTTCCGTCTCTTCCATTCCCGCGCCGGTCTTCGCCGAGACTTCGAGGATCTTCATGCCCGGCGCAACGCTGTGAATGCTGCGGTGCGCGGCGTCGCGATCGAACTCAACCGCCTGCGCCAGATCGCTCTTCGTGATCAGGGCGACGTCGGCCGTGTGGAAGATCGTTGGATATTTCAGTGGCTTGTCCTCGCCCTCGGTCGCCGACAGCAGCACCACGCGCATCTGCTCGCCCAGATCGTAGCTCGACGGGCACACCAGGTTGCCGACGTTCTCGATGAAGAGAAAATCGAGGTTCGCCAAATCCCACCCATCCAGCGCCTTCTCGATCATCTTCGCGTCCAGATGGCAGATCGTCCCCGTCGTAATCTGCCGCACCTGCGGGCACGCGCGGGCGAGGCGCGCGGCGTCGTTCTCCGTCGCCAGATCCCCCACCAGCGCCGCGATGCGATGTCTCGCAGCCAGCCGGCCCATCAGCTTTTCCAGAAACGTGGTCTTGCCCGAGCCGGGGCTCGAAACAAAGCTGACCACACAAACGCCCGCCTGCTGAAAGCGCTCGCGGAGTTTGCGTGCGAGCAAATCGTTCTCCTTCAGAATCGCGGAGCGCACTTCAACGAGCCGCGTCATGCATCGACCTCCAGTGAAATAAGCTCGAGTTCCTGGCCGGCGAGGATCTCCT
>DATJTG010000100.1:0-15077 GCA_035503555.1 Acidobacteriaceae bacterium
CGTCGCCGCGACGGGCAAGCCGCTCATCGTGGTGCTGCAGAATGGCAGCGCACTGGCGGTGAACTGGGCTGCGCAGAATGCGAAGGCCATTCTGGAGGCGTGGTATCCCGGCGAAGAGGGCGGCACGGCGATTGCCGATACTCTCGCGGGCGAGAACAATCCCGCGGGACGCCTGCCGCTGACGTTCTACACCGGCCTCGATCAGCTTCCGCCCTTCACCGATTACTCGATGAAGAACCGGACCTACAAATACTTCACCGGCAAGCCGCTCTTCGGGTTTGGTTATGGGCTGAGCTACACGACCTTCCGCTATAGCGACCTGAAGGGCCCATCGCTCGTCACCGCCGGCCAATCCGCTTCCATCGAAGCCACGGTCACAAATTCCGGCTCGGTGGCGGGCGACGAGGTAGTGGAGCTTTACCTCACGCAGCCTCACGGCTTCGAAACGCCTATCCGCGTGCTCGCTGGATTCACGCGCGTGCATCTCGCGCCCGGCGAGTCGGGCGTCGCGCACTTCCAGCTTTCGCCGCGTTCGCTCGGCCAGGTCGACGAGCAGGGGAACCGCGTGATCCTGCCGGGCCGGTACACGGTGTCGGTCGGCGGCGCGCAGCCGGGCGATTTCGCGGAGGAGCAATCGGGACAGTTTACGGTTGCGGGACAAGTGGAGCTGCCGCAATAGGATTCTCAGGTTGAAGGTTTCGCTTCTCACTCAAACGTTTGAGCTGATACACTGACGGCCACACGAGGTCCCATGCAACGTCGCATGTTTCTGAAGTCCGCCGCCGCCCTTGCCGCCACGCCTGCGCTTGCCTCACTCGCTCGCCCGGCAGGCGCGCAAACGTCATCCCTCGCCACGCCCGCGCGACATCGCTTCCCGCAGGACTTCATCTGGGGCACGTCGACAGCCAGCTACCAGGTGGAGGGCGCTGTGCACGAAGACGGCCGCGGTCCCTCCATCTGGGACACGTTTTCGCACACGCCTGGCAAGACGTTCATGAACGAGAACGCCGACGTCGCCGACGACTTCTACCACCGCTATCAATCGGATGTCGCCCTGATGCAGCGCCTCGGCTGCAAGGGCTTCCGCTTCTCCATCGCGTGGCCGCGTGTATTTCCGCAGGGCACGGGCACGCCCAATCCGAAGGGTCTGGATTTTTACAAGCGGCTGCTCGACTCGCTGCACGAGGCTGGCATCGAGCCGTTCTGCACGCTCTACCACTGGGATCTGCCGCAGACGCTCGAAGACAAAGGCGGCTGGCCGAATCGCGATACCGCCTATGCCTTCGCCGACTACGTTAAGTACACGGTGGGCCAGCTTTCTGACCGCATCAGCCACTGGATGACGATCAATGAGTTCGGCTCGTACATCGACGGCGGCTACGGATCGCCGTGGGGCGCGCCGGGGCGAACGGTCTCGGCCAAAGACCTGGCGCAGACGAAGCACTACGCTGTTCTGGGCCACGGTCTCGCGGTGCAGGCCATTCGCGCCGCGGCGAAGGGTCCCGTGCAGGTCGGCCTCGCCGAAGACGTCTCCGGCTTTATGCCCGCGATCGAAGACGACGCGCACATCGAAGCCGCAAAGAAGGCTCTGCGCGAAGAAAACGCCGCGTACACCACGGTCCTCCTCGAAGGCCGGTACACCGATGCTTATCTCAAAAAGCTCGGCGCAGACGCGCCGCATTTCACGCCCGAAGAGCTGAAGATCATCTCTTCGCCGCTCGATTTCTGGGGTCTCAACTGCTACACCACACAGGAAGTCGTCCCCGCCGACACGCCCGAGGGCTACCTCGTGGTGCCGCGTCCTGACACCTATCCGCACATGGGCTCTCCCTGGCTCTTCGTCGCGCCGCCCGCGCTCTACTGGACGCCGAAACTGATGACCAGCCTGTGGGACATCAAAAAAATGTACATCACGGAGAACGGCTGCGACTCTCACGACGTGCTGCGTCCGGACGGCCGCGTGCTCGACTCGGACCGCATCCAGTACCTGCGCAGCTATCTCGAAAACCTGCAGCGCGCCGTCGCCGACGGCGTTCCCATGGCCGGATACTTCCTCTGGAGCCTGCTCGATAACTTCGAGTGGTCCTCCGGCTTCAGCCGCCGCTTCGGCATCACCTACGTCGATTACAAGACGCAGAAGCGCACGCCCAAGCTTTCCTCGGACTACTATCGCAGCGTGATCGCGAAGAACGCGGTGGTGTGAGGGAAGATAGTGATCCGTGGCCAGTGGTTAGTGGGCCCGCAGAGGCAAGGTCACTGGCCACAGGCTCTTCGCTCCTGGCTGCCGGCTACAGGTTTAATGCGGCTCTGATACCGTAGTCGTCACCCGACAGGAGGTCTCTCGCAATGCCCCTTCCCCAGGATGAACGCGTCGTTGCTCTTGCCAACGATCTGCTCCAGGTCTTCGATCAGATCTTTGGTTTGCATCCCGGCTTTCGCGCGGCCCACGCCAAGGGCCTGATGCTGACCGGTACTTTCCGGCCGGCACACGGAGCGCAGTCGCTCACCAAAGCGCCGCATATCGTGCGCGAAACAACGCCGGTCACCGTGCGCTTCTCCAACTCAACGGGGATTCCGCAAATTCCTGACAATGTGCCCGATGCGAATCCGCGGGGTTTCGCTATCCGCTTCAACCTCGCCGAGCACGTGCACACCGACATCGTGAGCCACTCGATCGATGCATTCCCCACCCGCGATGGTTATCAGTTTCTCGAGTTTCTGCGCGCCGTGATTTCCAGCGGACCCGATGTGCCATCGCCGAAGCCCATCGAGCAGTTTCTCGGCTCGCATCCGGCGGCGCTTGCCTTCGTCCAGGCTCCCAAGCCATTTCCGTCAAGTTTCGCGCGCGACACGTACTTCGGTGTAACTGCGTTTGCGTTCACGAATGCCGCGGGACAGAAGAAGTTCGGGCGCTATCGCATCGTTCCGGAATCAGGCAACCACTACCTTAGCCAGGAACAGGTTGCGGGGATTTCTGAGAACTATCACTACGACGAGATTACGCAACGCGTATCAAAAGAGCCGGTGCGGTTCCGGATTCTGGTGCAGGTTGCCGACGCCACCGACACCGTCGACGACGCCACCATCCACTGGCCCGAGAGCCGCGAGCAGGTGGACCTGGGGACGATCGAACTGACGGCGGTCGTGCCCGACTCCGTCGCGCAGCAGAAGCACATCATCTTCGATCCCATTCCACGCGTCGATGGCATCGAAGCTTCGGCGGATCCGCTGCTGGAGTTGCGGGCGGCGATCTATTTGCTGAGCGGAAGGCGGCGGCGCTCAGCCTGACGGCGCCCTGCACGCTAACCGCTCGACGCTATACGCTGTTCCTATGGGATTTCGCGACCTGCTCGGCAATGAAGCGACGGTGCGCCACCTGCGCGAGTCGATCGCGGCGTCGCGTCTGCCCCAGGCGCTCATCCTCGCGGGACCGCGCGGTGCGGGCAAGTTCACGCTGGCCGTGATGCTGGCGCAGGCCGCCAATTGCCTCGACCCCCGCGAAACCGATGGCCTGCCCGACTTCTGCGGCGAATGCAGCAACTGCCGGCGCATCGGCGAAGCCGCCGACCTCGATGCGCGTGTCGCCGAAGCCATCGCCGCTCGCGAAGATCTTCGCGAGACCGACAAGAAGGAAACCCGCATCCTTATCCAGACGCACCCGGACGTGCTGGTGATCCCGCCCGATCCTCCGCAGCTACTGATCAAGGTGGGCCAGGTGCGGACGATGATCCGCGAAATCTATCGCATGCCGGCGGAAGCGCGAAGGGCGTTTTACATCTTTACGAGCGCCGCGTTCATGAAAGAGGCGGCGAACTCTCTGCTCAAGGTGCTGGAAGAGCCGCCAGCGCACGCGACCATCGTTCTGTTGGCGGAAAACCCCGGCGAGTTGCTGCCGACCATCCGCTCGCGGGCGGGAATCTTCCGGCTCGGCGCGATTCCAGTGGAGCAGATCGAACGCCTGCTCGCCGAGCGCTGTTCGCAGTGGAAGCCCGCGGAACGAGCGCTGGTCGCTCGCCTGGCGGAAGGCGCCATCGGTCGGGCCCTCGGTTTCGATCTACCGGCATGGCTGGCCAGCCGCGCCGATGCGCTTTTGCTGCTGCGGACCTCGTTGCAGGAGCCGGACTACTCTGCGCTTTTCCGGGCGACCGAAGCCTACCGGGCCGGCGCCGAAGGCCAGGAAAAAACCGAAGGACTGCTGCGCACCGCGGCGTCGCTGCTGGAGGACCTGCTGCTGCTCAAATCGGACACGCCGCATCTGGTGCGCAATATCGATCTGCAGCGGGAGCTGGCCTCGATGGCCGACGCCGTCTCCGTCGACTGGATCGAGGCGGCCGCGCGTGGCCTGCGTCAGGTTGAATCGGGCATGCGCCGCAACCTGCTGCGCTCGCTCTCGCTCGACAGCTTCGCGGCGCAGTTGAGCGGCACTTAAACCCGCGCTAAATGTCCGGAATCCAGGACGCCGGGGCTTGCCGTTGGATTCCCACAGCCGGTTCACGCTACGATGGCTGCATTGTTCCTGAATCTTCTTCTGCCATGCGACGCGGCTCGGTTTTTCCGCATCAGATAGGCAGTTTCGTCTGAAAAGGATCGTAGGTACTATGCCCCAGGTGCCTGGTTCTGCGGTGCGTGCACTGCGTTCTGCCAAGAGTCCCCTTGAACGGGCCAGCGCTGCCCTGGGCCCCGTCGCGGCTCAACCGCCCGCACCGGCGCCCCCTCGGCCCGCTGGCGATGAGCCGCAGGAACTGAACGTTGTCGGCCCGCGCAAGCTCGTCCGGCCTACGCTGCCTGGTCGTACGCAGCGCGACCGTCGCTTCGCGCGTCGCGACGAGCCCGTACTCCAGTGGATCACCGGCAGCGCCGTTTCCGCGTCGGCCCATGAGAGCTCCCACGCCGAGGCGTTTTATTTCCAGAAGCAGATGCAGACGCAGACGCCGATGGTGTTCGTGCTGGAAGACGGCGAGACCATCGAGGGCTGCATCGAGTGGTACGATCGCAACGCCATCAAGGTGCGGTGTACATCGGTCCGCATGAATGGCTCGCGTGCCTACGATACGGCGACCCGGGCGCTCATCTACAAATCGAGCATCAAGTACCTGTACAAGGCTGGCGAGAACCAGCCACAGCTCTAGAAGAGCAACCGAAGTTCTGAAAAATCGCGGCCGGTTGCCGCGCTTTAATTGACATAATACATTGTTTTGCATAGTATCTTGTTATGATTCTGCCCCCTCCATCAGCTCCCGAAGCCGCAGAGAAATGGGAGGTCCAGCTCCGCAAAGGCTCGCTGGATCTGGCCATTCTGTGCGCTCTTTGGGAAGGTCCGCTGTATGGCCTGGAGATCCTGCGTAACCTTGAGTCCGGGTCCGATCTGGTGGTGGTGGAAGGCACCGTGTACCCGCTGCTCACCCGCCTCCGCACGCTCGGTCTCGTCGATGCGGAGTGGGTCGAGTCGGACTCGGGCCATCCGCGCAAGTACTACCGCCTGACCGACGCCGGCCGTCAGCGCGCGCTGTCGATGGCGCGCATCTGGACTCGGTTCGCCGCGAGCATGACTTCCCTGCTCGCGCCTCTCAGTCACAATCCCACACCCCACGAAGTCGCAGGGGGAAAGTCATGACCTACACAGCCGCATCGCAAAAAGCCATTGACGACTACCTGGCCACGCTGCGCCGCCAGCTGCGCGACCTGATGGACGAGGACGTCCGCGACATCGTTGAAGAGATTCACGCGCACATTCTCGACAAGACCTCGGGCGATCCGTCGCCCGAGAAGATTGCCTCGGCGCTGGGCGCTCTTGGCTCGCCGCAGCAGCTTGCTTTGCGCTATCACACCGACGAGCTTTTGGAGCGCGCGCAGCTCAGCCGCTCGCCAGGGCTTTTGCTGCGGAGCATTGTGCGCGGAGCCTCGCTGGGCCTCGGCGGCCTCACCGTCTTCATGCTGTCGGGAGTCGGCTATTGCCTCGGCGGCGTGATCTTCGTGATGGGCCTGCTCAAAGCGTTCCTGCCCAAACGCGCTGGCCTGAATATCGACTACTCGCCGGGGCATTCCCTGTCCGCCGGCTTCGGCGCCGGGTCAGGCCCGCACGCCGGCCACGACCCGATTGGCCTGTGGCTGATCCCAATTTGCCTTCTGCTCGGCGGCGGCATTTTGTTTCTGACTTTCCGCTTCAGCCTTTGGACCCTCCGCTTCTTCACGCGGCCTCGACGCGGGCCGGAGCCGGTTGCACTGGAAGACTGAGAGCCGCGATGCGCGCTGTTCCTCTCGCCGCCGCCCTGCTTGCTCCGTCGCTCGCGGTCGCGCAGGCCCCTGCGCCGTCTGCGCAGACACCACCGCGCGATTTCACGATGCCGGCCTCGGGCCAGGTGACGGTAGCGGCGAAAGACGGCCTCACGTTTGACGTTCGCATCAACGGGCAGGGACCGTTTCACGCACTGTTCGACACCGGATCTGACAATCTGATGACCGCGTCGCTCGCGCGCCGTCTCGGCATCCAGCTCAGCGGTAACTCGCAGCCCTTTGGCGGCGGCAGTGCGGTGATCTCCGCGCAAAAAACGCAGATCGAAACGCTCGAGGTGGGCGATCTCACGTTGAGCAACCAGCCCTTCTATGTGATCAGCCCCGCTGATGCGCAAGACGATGAGGATCCATCCATCGTCCTCGGCTATGAGACGCTGCAGCGGCTCATCGTCACCGTCGACCCGGCGCGCAACCAGATCACGTTCACCGATGATGCTGCATTTCACCCGCCCGCCCGCGCATCGCGGATCCCTCTCACGATTGCAGGGTTCGTTCTGTTGGCCGATGGCTCGGTGAACGGCATTCCCGGGCGCTTCGTGCTCGATACCGGCAATGAGTTCTGTTTCGAGCTCGACGACGCCTTCGTCCGCCCGAATCATCTGGTGGAAACGACAGGGGCGCACTATCGCGGCTTCGCCGGCTCGAGCTACGGCGGCAAATATTCTGACGCGTGGATCGCGCGCGTGGACCAGGTGAAGCTCGGCGACGCGGAGGTCCGGCACATCGTCACTGATCTTTCCACGGTGAACCCAACGGGCGGCGGCATTTCTGGCAATGTGGGGCAGAGCATTCTGTTGCAGTTCCGGTCTACCTGGGACGTGAGGCACCACGCGCTGTACCTCGAAAAGACGCCGCGATGGGGGAGGACGGAAGTCTTCAATCGCGCGGGGATCATCACGGAACCGGAGGCGCACGGCCAGCGCATCGAGACGGTGTTCCCGGGCAGTCCCGCTGCGGAAGCAGGGCTCGCCGCGCGGGATCTGATCACCGCGATCAACGGCAAGGCACCCGGGGATGACCTGGTGATCCCGGCGTTCCTGCGGAAGCCGGGGACCGCGGTACATCTGACCGTGCAGCATGGGAACCAAACGCGGACGGTTACGGTGAGGCTGCGGGAGATTCTGTGAGGAGCGGTTAGCGGTCAGCCCGCAGCTTCCGGCCCTTTACGGTTTCACTGAGCGGTTCCCCGCTGGCATATTCTGCTGACCCGCTTTTAACTTCCGCCCTTCGCCGCCGCCTTCAGCAAACGGTCGCGGATCGCGACCGCTAGTCCCTCGCCCCGCGGCACGGGACATAGAATCGTGCTCACGCCGGCGGCATCGAGCCAGCGAAGGCCGGCGTAGAGCCGCTGCGCCAGTTCTTCAGGATCCGACCAGTTGCCCCAGCGATAGACGCGCGCGCGGCGGCCGATGACCGCCATCTGGAAGGCGTCGGGAAGCATGAGGCCGAGGGATTGGCCGGATTCCTCGCACTGGCGAGCCGCATCGCCGAACGCGACTTTCTGGAACTCGCCATCGCCTTCGATGAGCACCAACCGCGCGCGGGGCGCGTAGTGGCGAACAGACATGCCGGGCGACGCCGCGGCGTTGTCGTCGGCCATATCCAACGAAGTGTCTGGCCCGCGGAGCGTCACCGTTCCCTGGCACACCGCCCGCATCTGTTCCAGCGTCACTACGCCGGGCCGATAGATCACGCAGCCTTCATCGCTGACGTCGGCCACGGTCGACTCCACACCGTGCGTCGTCTCGCCGCCATCGAGGATGGCATCAATACGCCCGTCAAGATCCTCGGCGACGTGATCGGCGCGCGTGGGGCTGGTTCTGCCGAAGGTGTTCGCGCTGGGTGCAGCTACCGGAATCGCAGCCGCTCGCAGCAACGCCTGGGCCACAGGATGCGCCGGCATCCGCAGCCCCACGCGCGGCAATCCCGCCGTCACCAGGTTGGGCACCTCGGCGCGCTTCGGCAGCAGAAGCGTCAGCGGCCCGGGCCAGAACACATCCATCAGCCGCTGGGCATTGGCAGGAATTTCACGTGCGAGATGACTGATACGCGCCGGGTCGCCGATATGCACGATCAGCGGATCCCACGCCGGCCGCTGCTTGGCGGTAAAGATCCTGCCCACCGCTTCTTCGTCGAGCGCATGTGCTCCCAGCCCGTACACCGTCTCCGTGGGAAACGCCACCGTGCCGCCGCCGCGCAGGATCTCCGCAGCGCGATCGATCGCCTCCCGCGACGACCGCGTCTCCGGATCGTTCGCATCTACCAATAGCCTCAGCGTCTTCATGGCGGACCACTATCAGCTTACCTGCTGCGGGAACCTGAACCCGTAGCCGCTGGCGAAGAGGCCTGCGGCCCGCGCCTTCCCTGCACCCTGTACCCTGTTCTTATGAGCACCGTGGAAATCGAGGTGAAGTTTGCCGTCGCCGATGCCGCCGATCTGAAGAACCGCCTCGCCGGCGCCGGTTTCCGCGAGGAAACGCCTCGCACCTTCGAGCGCAACGTGCTTTACGACACGCCCGACCGCCGGCTGCGCGCTCAGCAGGCCATCCTGCGCGTGCGAGAGTACGGCGAACGCTGGACGGTCACCCACAAATGCCTCACTCGCCACAACGATCCCGCCGCGCGCCACAAGCATCGCGAGGAGACGGAGACAACGGTGCGCGATGGCGAAGCGATCGGGCACATCTTCACGCATCTCGGCTACGTGCCTTCCTTCGCCTACGAAAAATGGCGCACGGAATTTTCCGACGGAACCGGCCACTGCGTGCTCGACGAGACGCCGATCGGCGTTTACGCGGAACTGGAGGGTCCGGAGGACTGGATCGACGCCACCGGCCACCAACTCGGCGTGGATCACGCGCAGTTTCTCACGCTGAGCTACGGCCGTCTTTTCGATCAGTGGCGCGAGCAAACGGGCAGCACCGCGCAAAACCTCACGTTTGCCGAAATTTCCACCGCCAGCCGCTAAAGCCTCGCTCGAATACTGCCGATCACATCGCAGGAGCATTTCCGCGAGGTTCACCGTGACCGCACGTTGCTTTTCACCGCGCCGCCGCCGTCTCGTCACATTATGGCAGGCCTTTGAGCGGCTACTGCCGCTCAATCAGAACCACCCGCCAGCAAGACCGCCGGCGCCTACATCCCCTCGCCCGTAAACGGGTTTACCTCAGTCGACCTGACTGTCGTTGGATCGGGTGCGGCCGGCGGCTCGGCCTCCTGCGCACCCATCGCAATCCTCTGTCCGCCGCCACGGCTGAAGACGCGATTCGGGTCGCCCGGCAACATGCCGTGCTCGTCGAGCGCCAGCCGGATGCGCCGCTGTGTCTCTCGCATGGCCGCCCACTGCTTGTTCGCCTTCGTCTTGAGCTGCACCGGGTAGATCACCTGCGAGCCTTTGATCGAATCCACGCCCAGCAGCGTGGGATCCGCCAGATACACGTCGCTGTAGGCGGGATCGGTGCGTACTCCCATGGCCACCTGCTTCAGCAGCGCCAGCACCTCGTCGGGATTGGCGGAGAAATCGACGCTGACGTTGATGGTTGCGATAGAGAAATCGCGGGTCTGGTTCGCCACCGTGGTGATCTGCGAATTCGGTACGACAAAAAGCGTCCCGTCGCCCCCGCGAATCTGCGTCCGCCGCAGCGTCATGGACTCAACCACTCCGCTGACGCCGGCAATCGTGATCGTGTCACCAACGTTGTACTGGTCTTCCACCAGAATCAGGAACCCGTTGAAGCAATCCTTCACAATATTCTGCGCCGCAAGGCCGATGGCCACGCCGGCCACGCCGGCACTGGTGAGCAGCGGCCCCAGATTGAAGTCGAACACGGTGAGGATCTGCAGAGAGGCAATGACGATGATCACGCCGATGCCTGTCGCCCGGATCACCGACGTCAGCGTTTTCACCTGGGCCAGATGCAACGAGCTGCTCGACTGCCGCTCGGCGAGCTTGACGACACGGTGGGTGATCAACCGCAGCAGCCACATCAGCAGCCACGAAAGCAGCGCGACCCCGATCAGTTTCGGCAGCTTTACATGCAAAAAATCCTGAAAGTCCGCAACATACTTATCTCCAAGGCCTGCAAACAATTCGCTGCGCCTCAGAAGCATCAGTGCAGTCCACATGGCTGTCAGGATACCTGCACGGCGCTTGCATTTCCTGTCACAATGCCCGCAGTATATGGGTCGGTATTTTCCCCGCCCACCCCCAACCCGGAGGAGTGGTATGACCTGCTATACCCAGCGTTCCGGTGCTCCGTCCCGTCGCCTGATCCGGATCGCCGCGCTCGCAGCGCTGGCCATCGCCTGTACCGCCATGCTTCCGGCTCGTGCTCAGTCGCACGTCAGCAGTTCGGCCACCGGCGTATCAGAACCGCTGCCCGGGCCCCAGCCTCTCGGCGCATGGGTGTCTTCCAGCGATCCCAACCAGGCGCATATGCTGCGTTCGATGGCAAAGCAGCGCAACGCCATCCGTCAGCGCAAGATTGTCGATGACACGAATCAATTGCTTGACCTAGCGAAACAGCTGAAAGCCGCCGTCGATAAGAGTGATCAGGATCAGCTTTCGCTCAACGTCATCAACACCGCAAGCGAGATAGAGAAGCTCGCCAAATCGGTCAAAGAAAAGATGAAGGACGAGCAGTAAAGGCAGTTGCCAGTTGTCAGCGACGCGCGCACGGTGCAGCCGTTTCCTGCAAGCCGAACCTGAACTGACGTGTTCTAAGCTGACCGGACTTCAGCCGACCAGTTCCTAACTATCCGCTTTTCAGCTCGCTCTCCGAATCACCAGCAGCGTCTGATCATCGCTTTGCTTCCCGAAGGCCCGGGTTTTGTCCAGAATGGCCTGGGTCAGCTCGGACAGAGGTTTGCGCGCGTGTCCCTCGATCGCCTGCTCCAGCCGCGACAAGCCGAATTCCTCTTCCCGCTTGTCGCACACTTCGAGGATGCCATCCGTCGCCACCACCAGCAGATCGCCGCCTTTGAGTTCGATGGCCTGGCCGGTAAATCCCGAGATTGGCAGCAGTCCCAGCGGATACTGCTCGTCCTGCACGAGCGCGAGATCGTCGCGATGCGGGCTCCAGTGAAGCACCGGCGGACTGGCTGCCATGGCATACCACGCGCTGCCGTCCGCGTTCAGGCGGAACGCCGTCAGCGTCGCGTACATCTGCGGCTCCTTCACATCCGGCAGCACGCGATTCAGCTTCTCGAGCAAAGCCGGAAGCGACTCCCCTGGATGTCCACCGGCCGCGTCCAGCAAGGCCGTGCGCGCCGCCGTCTTCAGCATGCCCATCAGGATGCCGGCCGGCAGCCCATGTCCCGCGATATCGGCAACGTAGGCAATGATGTCGCCTCCTGGCAGGATCACGGCGTCGACCAAATCGCCGCCGACTTTGTCGCTAGGCTGCGACAGCCCATACACCTCGAACAGATCGGTGCGCAGCGAGATGGGCGGCACCAGGGTCTTCTGGATACCGTGCGCCATATCCAGTTCGGCACGAATTTTGCCCGTGGCTATCCCCTCGGCTCGAAAATACGACACAAAAAATGCGTAGGCCGCGATCGTGACGATGAGGACGGCCCACGCCGAAAAGTGGATGCCCTGCTCCGGAGGAACCGGCTGCATGTGGAACCGGTAGGCCGCCCAGGTTGCGACCTCTGTAATCAGTCGTCCCAGATAGAACTCAAACGCAACCAGGAGCGCAACAACGATGAGCGGCAGCCGCGCCATCGCCACGATCCACAGGACCGCATTGAGCCCACAAATGGCCGCGACGATCAGCACCACGCCATACGGATGTGTGCCCTGGTTCATCAGGTCGTCGAAGAACCCGATCACCGAGAATATAAAGAGGACGGCCGCGCAGAACAGCCAGAGCCGGCTCCAGGGCGTATCCCAGAAGGGCTGCCACTTCTTCGACCGGTACAACAGGATTTTTCTCGTCCATCCCATCATGGATTGCCAACATATCAGCGCAGCCGACCTTGCGCCATGACCTTCCGCTCGCGGGAGCGCAATTCTCTGAGCCGGAACGGCTCCCCGCGAATCCCCAGCCGCGTTCCGGGCATCGATTCCTTTGGCGGGAATTCCGTTGGCATCCCAACAAAATCCGCTGTTACAATCTTCGGTCGGTCAGCCTTTTCGGAAGTTCCCCAGGGGCAGCCGGCGACTCTACACTGAAAGTTCACCATCTCACCAAAGAACGAGGGTTCCTGATGGCGCGCACCGCAGTTCCCGGCGCTGATACCGGCCTGAAATCTGTTAACGACCGCAGCGCCCACGCGCAGAACGGAACAAAGGAGACCTCAGCATCCGTGTCGCCGCTCCCTTTTTCCCGCGAGAAGCTGATCGAGGTCTACCGGCTCATGTACCTTTCGCGGCGCACCGACGACCGCGAGATCATCCTCAAGAATCAGCAGAAAATCTTCTTTCAGATTTCCGGCGCCGGCCATGAAGCCCTGCTGGTCGCCGCAGGGGTGAGCCTGCGCCCGGGCTACGACTGGTTCTTCCCGTACTATCGCGACCGCGGGCTTTCGCTGGCACTTGGTACCAGCGTCGAAGATCAGTTTCTGCAGGGGGTCGGCGCCGCGACCGATCCGGCCAGCGGCGGACGACAGATGCCATCGCACTGGACCAGCCCGAAGCTGCACATCGTCACCCCGTCGTCGTCCACGGCCACGCAGTGCCTGCAGGCGGTGGGTTGCGCCGAGGCCGCGCTCTACTTCGCCGCCAATCCCGACGCGACGAAGCCTGGCGAGCCCAGCCAGAACGATTACCGCCAGTACCGTCCCGTTGAGTTCCACGGCGACGAGGTCGTTTACGTCTCCATTGGCGACGGCTCGACCAGTCAGGGAGAATTCTGGGAGTCGGTGAGCGTCGCCTCGAATCGCAAGCTCCCCGTTCTCTTCGTCGTGGAAGACAACGGCTACGCGATCTCGGTTCCGGTGGAAGTGAACACGCCCGGCGGTAACATTTCGCCGCTGCTGGCGAATTTCCCCAACTTCCACTTCGCTGAGGTCGACGGCACCGATCCCATCGCCTGCCTCCAGGCTTTTGAAGCCGCGGTCGCGCATTGCCGCGCGCGCAAAGGACCGGCGCTCGTGCACGGCCACGTCACGCGGCCTTACGCGCACTCCCATTCCGACGACGCGAAGCTCTATCGCCCGGAGAGCGAACGCCAGGAAGATGCGCTGCGCGATCCGCTCCACAACTTCCAGACCTTCCTGCTTCGCGAAGGCATCCTCGACGGTGCCGCCCTGGAAACGCTGGAGAAGCAGGTCGACGAGGAAGTGCGCATCGCCGCGGAGCGCGCGCTGAAAGCGCCCATGCCGTCGACGGAGCGGGCGGCGATCCTGCGCCATCAGTACTCCGAGGATTTCGACCCCACGCGCGCAGACCTCGCCACCAGGCCGACCGTTGAAAACGGCGAGCGTGGTAAAGACCGCACGATGGCCGACCTCATCAACGCCTGCCTGCACGACGAAATGCGCCGCGATCCGCGCATCATCGTCTTCGGCGAAGACGTGGCCGACTGCTCCCGCGAAGAATACCTCGCGCAGAAGCAGGTAAAGGGCAAGGGCGGAGTCTTCAAGCTCACGGCAGGCCTGCAGTGCGAATACGGATCGTCGCGCGTCTTCAACGCGCAACTCGCGGAAGCCGCTATCGTAGGCCGGGCCGTCGGATTGGCAGTTCGCGGACTGAAGCCGGTTGCGGAGATTCAGTTCTTCGACTACATCTGGCCGGCGATGCATCAGCTTCGCAACGAGCTGCCCCTCATGCGCTGGCGCTCTAACGGCGGCTTCGCCGCACCCGCCGTGATCCGCGTGCCCATCGGCGGCTATCTCACCGGCGGCGCTATCTACCACTCGCAATCCGGCGAGAGCCTCTTCACGCACACACCCGGCATGCGCATCGTATTCCCCTCGAACGCGCTCGATGCGAACGGACTGCTGCGCACCGCGATTCGCTGCGACGACCCCGTGCTCTTCTTCGAACACAAGCGGCTCTACCGCGAAACCTGGGGACGCGCGCCGTATCCCGGGCCGGACTACATGATCCCGTTCGGCAAAGCGAAGACTGTGCGCGAGGGCAAGCACCTGACCATCGTTACCTACGGATCCATCGTTCCGCGCGCACTCCAGGCCGCACAGAAGGCGGCTCGTGAGTTGAACGTCGAAACGGAAATCCTCGATCTGCGCACGCTCAGCCCCTATGACTGGGAAGCCATTGCGGCGTCGGTGGCAAAGACGAACAAAGTGATCGTCGCGCACGAGGACATGCTGAGCTGGGGCTACGGCGCGGAACTCGCTGCGCGCATCGGCGACGAACTGTTCGACTCGCTCGATGCGCCGGTCCGCCGCATTGGCGCGCTCGACACGTTCGTCGCGTACCAGCCGCTGCTCGAGGACGCGATTCTGCCGCAGCCGGAGACGATCTTCGAGGCGATCAGGGAACTGGCGGAGTACTAATCTCAGACACGCCGGGTGCTCCACATCTGCGTGACGTTGGCAGCTTTGGGATTCCAGCACACCTACTTCTTCAGCGCTGCCAGAATCGCCTTCTGATTCCGCAGAATTTCTTTCTGATTGACGAGGATCGCGTTCAGCGCCTTCTGGTTCTTCTTAATATCGGCCTGATTCTTCTCGATCGTCTTCTGATTGGCCAGGATCGACTTCTGGTTGCCGAGAATCGTCTTCTGGTTGGTCACAACGTCGTCGGCCATGGCTCCTCGCTTCGGGGTTGGGATTGGAATTCGGGGTTCGGCCATTGTCGACGATGGCCGTCA
>DATJTG010000101.1:0-20169 GCA_035503555.1 Acidobacteriaceae bacterium
CAATTCGCCAGGTGGCTCCATCACCGCGGGCCTGGCGATTTACGACACCATGCAGTACATCCGCAACGATGTGGTCACGTTTTGCATCGGACAGGCGGCCAGCATGGGAGCTTTTCTGCTGATGGCGGGCACCAAAGGCAAACGCTTTGGATTGCCCAACTCGCGCATCCTGATCCACCAGCCGTCGATGGGCGGTCTGGCGGGCCAGGCCACGGACATCGATATCCACGCGCGCGAAATCATCCGCATTCGCGAAATCACCAACAAGCTGATGGCGAAGCACACGGGCCAGGGCCTCGATAAAATCGAGCGGGACGTGGAGCGGGACTTCATCATGAACGCGCCGCAGGCGAAGGAATACGGGATCATCGATGAAATCATCGATCGCCCGCGGCCCAGCAAATAAACTGAGCGGAGTGGGGAAGACCGGAAACGCCACTGCCGAACCGTTGAAGGAGTTGTTGGGACATGAAGACGCGCACGGGATCGGACGAAGCACTACGGTGTTCGTTCTGCCATAAATCGCAGGACGCGGTCGCCAAACTCATCTCCTCACCAAGCGATTATCCGCGCGCCTACATCTGCGACGAGTGTGTCGCTGTCTGCAATTCCATCCTTGAGGACGACCGCACCGAAACCCAGGCTGGCGCCGCGCCGACCCATCTCCCCAAGCCGCTCGAGGTCAAAGCGTTCCTCGACGAGTACGTTATCGGGCAGGACCAGACCAAGAAGAAGCTCGCCGTCGCCGTCTACAACCACTACAAGCGCGTCCAGATGAACCGCACGCGCGGCACCGATGTCGAGCTGTCGAAATCGAACATCCTCCTCGTCGGCCCCACTGGCAGTGGCAAAACCCTGCTGGCGCACACTCTGGCCAAAATGCTCGACGTGCCCTTCGCGATCGTCGATGCGACCACCCTCACCGAAGCCGGCTATGTCGGCGAAGACGTCGAGAACATCATCCTCAAGCTGCTCCAGGCCGCCGACGGCGATGTGGCTCGCGCGCAGACCGGCATCATCTACATCGACGAAATCGACAAAATCGGCCGCAAGGACGAGAATCCTTCCATCACCCGCGACGTTTCCGGCGAGGGCGTGCAGCAGGCGCTCCTCAAGATTCTCGAGGGCACCGTCGCCAATGTGCCTCCGCAGGGCGGACGTAAGCATCCGCACCAGGAATTCACGCCCGTCGACACCACCAACATCCTCTTCATCTGCGGCGGCGCGTTTGTTGGCCTCGAGCGCGTGATCGGACGCCGTGTCGGCAAGAAGGCTCTTGGCTTCAAGGCGCTGGCAGAGAAGGAAGGCCAGCCGGATGTGAAGGCCCAGCGCGACAGCGAGCTACTGCGCCAGGCCGAACCGCAGGACCTCATCCGCTTCGGCCTCATTCCTGAATTCGTCGGACGCCTGCCCGTCATCGGCATCCTCGACGAGCTGGACGAAGCCGCGCTGGTCGAGATCCTCACCAAACCGCGCAACGCGATCCTGAAGCAATACCAGAAGCTCTTCGACTACGAGGGCGTGAAGCTCGGCTTCACCGAAGAAGCGACGAAGGCCGTGGCCCAGGAAGCCCTGATGCGCAAAGTCGGCGCCCGCGGCCTGCGCATGATCCTCGAAGAGCTCATGCTCGACCTGATGTACCACCTGCCCAGCAACAAGAAAGTAAAAGAGATGGAGATTCAGGCGGAAATGGTCCGCAACCGCAACCTCTCCATCACGCTGCTCGATAAAGCAGGCTGACGCGCGGCCCGAGATAACCTCAGGGAAAACGTCATTTCGAGCTTCTTGAGCCCTGATAGAGCAGCAGGAAGCCGGTACCTGCCGGCGTTCCTGTTTCCCCCAATTGCACAAGCGGATTCCGGGAGTACCCGGAATTCCAATGCCCGATGGAATTCCTCCAACCCGGGCCCACCCCGAATGGGTTACTCTTCTCTTAAGAGCGCGACCTGTTCGATCGCAGGGACCCCAACCCGAAAGGAATCCCGTGAGCCAGCCGTCTAAAGAGAGCCGGGAACGTAACGATCTCCGCAAATACCCCATGATGCCCATCCGGGACATGGTCATCTTTCCCCACATGATGACCCCCTTCGTCGTGGGCCGCGAGTCAAGCGTCCGCGCGCTGGAAGAGGCTCTGAACGGCGAGCGCAAAATCTTCCTCGCCACGCAGCACGACGCCCGCGTTGACGAGCCCCGCCCCGATGAGATCTTTCAGGTCGGCACGGTCGGTAACATCGTGCAAAGCGTGCGCATGCCCGACGGCAACATCAAGGTTCTCGTGGAGGGCATTGAGCGCGCCCGCGCCACCGAAATCAGCGACGCCGACGGGTTTTTTGTGGCGACGGTGAAAGTCGCCAAGCCCCTGACCGAAGTCACTCCGCAGATCGAGCAGCTCGTTCAGCGGGTCACCTCGCTCTTTGAGCAGTACGTGAAGCTGCAGCAGTCGCTGAATGTTGAGACGGTGGCCGCCGCCGTCCGCACCGACGAGCCGTCGAAACTGGCCGACACCATCGCCGCCAACCTCCAGCTCGAAGTACCCGACAAGCAGGAACTGCTCGACATCTTCGATTTGCCCGAGCGGCTGGTGAAGATCGCCGATGTCCTCGACATCGAAATCGAAAAGCTCAACATGGATCGCAGCATCCAGTCGCGCGTGAAGCGGCAGATGGAGCGGGCGCAGAAAGAGTACTACCTCAACGAGAAGATCAAGGCCATCCAGAAGGAACTGGGCCGCGGCGAAAAAAGCGAATTCGACGACCTGAAGAAAAAGATCGAATCTGCCGGCATGCCGAAGGACGTGCTCGAAAAGGCCACGCAGGAACTGAAGAAGCTCGAAGCCATGCCGCCCATGTCGGCTGAGTCGACGGTCTCGCGCAATTACCTCGACTGGTTGCTGGCCGTGCCGTGGAAGAAAAGATCGAAGGAAACCCGCAGCATCGATCATGCCGAAAAGGTCCTGAACGCCGACCATTACGGCCTCGAGAAGATCAAAGAGCGCATCCTCGAGTTTCTAGCCGTCCGCCAGCTCGTTAAGAATCCCAAAGGCTCCATCCTGTGCTTTGTCGGGCCTCCGGGCGTCGGCAAGACGTCACTGGGCATGTCGATCGCGAAGGCTACGGGGCGCAAGTTTGTCCGCATGTCGCTCGGCGGCGTGCGCGACGAGGCCGAGATTCGCGGCCACCGCCGCACCTACATCGGCGCTCTCCCGGGCCAGATCATCCAGTCGATGAAGAAGGCTGGCACACGCAATCCCGTGTTCATGCTCGACGAAGTCGACAAGATGGCATCCGACTTCCGCGGCGATCCCGCTTCGGCTCTGCTTGAAGTGCTCGACCCAGAGCAAAATCACAGCTTCCAGGATCACTACCTCGACGTCGAGTACGACCTTTCCCAGGTCCTCTTCGTCGCCACAGCCAATGTGCTCCACACCATTCCCGCCGCGCTGCAGGATCGCATGGAGATCCTGCGTCTGCATGGCTACACCGAAACGGAAAAGCTCGAAATCGCGAAGCAGTATCTGCTGAAGAAGCAGCGCGACTACACCGGCCTGACCGAGAAGAACGTCATCTTCTCCGATGGCGCCCTGACGGAGATGATCCGCAGCTACACGCGCGAAGCCGGGGTCCGCAACCTCGAGCGCGAAATTGGCAACGTTTGCCGCAAAGTCGCCCGCAAGGTCGTGAAGAACGGCGCGAAGCACAAGGAGACGATTACACCCGAGAACCTGCCCGACTTCCTCGGTGTGCCGAAATTCCGTGACTCGATGGTTCACGAGCAGAGCGAAATCGGCCTCGTGAACGGCCTCGCCTGGACCGAAGTGGGCGGCAGCATCCTGCAGACCGAAGTGCAGGTGCTCGACGGCAAAGGCAAGCTGACGACCACCGGTCAGCTTGGCGACGTTATGACGGAGTCGGCGCAGGCCGCACTCTCGTACGTCCGCAGCCGGGCTCATCTGCTGGGCCTGCCGCGCGACTTCTACCGCAATGTCGACATCCACATCCACGTTCCCGAGGGAGCGATCCCCAAGGATGGCCCATCAGCCGGCATCACCCTTGCAACGGCCCTCGCCAGCGCCCTGGCGCGGATTCCTGTGCGCCGCGACCTGGCCATGACCGGGGAAGTCACCCTCCGGGGCAAGGTTCTGCCCATCGGCGGCCTCAAGGAAAAGCTGCTGGCAGCCCATCGCGCGGGTATCTTCGAGGCGATCCTGCCAGCCGATAATCGCAAGGATCTGCCCGACATTCCGGAGAATCTCCGGAATGCGATGAAGCTCAATTTTGTCGACACGATGGACGAGGTCCTTAAACTTGCGCTTGAAGGCCCGCTGCCCGAACTCCACGAGGAGCCAGCCACCGCGGTCCTGGATTCGGGCGTCATCGCTCCACCGGCAGCCGGGGTGGAGCAGCGGCCGCATCAGTAACGCGTAGCTCTTATTCGTTTGCGGCGCTTCGGCACCGGAAGAGTGTGCCGAGGAGTTCATTGCGTCTGAAGACTGGCCTCCAGCCCCGCACAATTATGGCGGCAAGGTCAGAGCCTGCCGGCGCAGGCCCGCTCGAACCCATTCCTGTGACAGAGATCAGGCAAAAGCCGGGTCAGGAGAGAAGCGCTGAGAGCAGCCCGGCTCGTTAGGCTGACTAGTGGGGATCGTTGGCCCGCGCGCCTGCCCAGATTTCCTGGTCCGCTCGCGTCAGCAAATCTTTCGCGCGCTGAATGTGCCCGGCTCCATCCCAACCGCTGTTTGCCTGAGCCTGATTCAACTTGTCGAGAGCGATGTGAGTATGATGCTCGGCTTCTGCCAAAACGGGGTGTCGCTGCCAGAGTCCCGGATCCTGCCCAACCGCGACGCCACTCGCAAAGAGCCCCAGTCCCAGCAAAGAAATCCAAACGATGTTACGTCCCTTCATGCGTGTCTCCTCCATGGCCGTTACGATACCAAAGTCGCGTAACTGTACGGCAGCCTCAATGTGGAAAATTGGTGCGGGAGAACCGAAGAAATCACGCTGATTCAGGAAGCTGCCGCCCGTAAAGTGCGGTAACTGTTCAGTTAACTGTAGCCGAAACCCGAACCTTCCCGCCGCGAACGCCGCCCGTGAACACTCCGGGGCTGGAGTTCCACTCGCGAAGATGCACTGCCTCACCCGGGAGGATGCGCAGTTCCTTTATGGCTTTGAAGGTCAGAGGCGTGCCGGCTTTGCAGACCCTGGGATTCCTCGTAGCTACGTAAAACGACACAGCCCCCTTCCCCACGACCCGCGCCTTTCCGTCGGCCTCCACCAGCAGCGCGGTTCGCTCGTCCACGCCAATGCCGCGTATCGTCTTCGCCTTGCCGTCCGCGAGAATGCGTGCCATGAAGACAAGCAACCGCCCCTCGCGGTGGCGCGTATCGAAGTGCGAGTCGGTGATCACGCCCTGGAGCAGCGGGATCCCCAGCAAATCCGGCGCGATGACCACCTGCCTCGCATATGGATCGGCGAGGGCCACCTCCGAGGTCAGATCGGGCCCGTCGGGCGGATCGTTCTGCGCAGAGTATATGTATTGCCCCATCACCGCCAGTCCCGCGCTCGTGCCACCGATGGGAATCCCGCGCTTCACGGCATCCCGCAGCGCCGTCTCCACCGGCGATCTCGCCCAGAAGCTGATGTACCGCGCCTGATCGCCCCCGGCGATAAAAATTGCCGAGGCTCCGGCAATCGTCTTTCCGACAAACGGCTCGCTCGCTGCCTCACGGCTGGGAACAATCAGCGTCGCAACCGAGTTCAGTTTGCACAGTTTCGCAAGCCACGGATTGTAAGCATCCGTCCCTGCCGCCCGCAGCACCAGGAAATCGCCCGCCGCCGCGTGATCGCAAAGCCAGCTGAAGGCCTCTTCCTGATCCGTCCCGCCGCCCATCAGCGCGTATCCGGCGTGCGGCTGCACACGGACATCCTGCGCCGCTCCCACGCGAAAATAACGGTTCCCCGTCGCGCCGGGATTCGGTGCCTGAGCGCCGCCGAGGCTAACCGCCAGCAGCAGCGCCAGACCCAGAGGTCTCATAGCTGCGCCAACGCCTGGTTGAGGTCGCGCAGAATATCGTCGATGTCTTCAATGCCCACGGAGATCCGCACAAGGCTCTGGGTGATCCCGATGCGCTCGCGCTCTTCGTTCGTCAGCGATGCGTGCGTCGTCGTCGCCGAGTGTGAGATCAGCGTCTCCACTCCTCCCAGCGATTCGCCATTGGTGCACACACGCACAGCCTGCAGCAGCTTGTCGGCCTTCTCGCGCGAACCTACTTCAAATGACATCATCGATCCAAAACCTGACATCTGTCGTTTCGCCAGTTCATGCTGCGGATGGCTCTCGAGTCCTGGGTACGATACGCGGCTCACCTTCGGATGCTCGGCCAGGAATGCGGCAACCGCGCGTCCGTTCGCGTCGTGCTGCCGCATACGCACCGCCAGCGTCTTCACGCCACGCAAGATGAGCCAGCTCTCGAATGGCGACAGAATCCCGCCTGTGCATTTCTGCACGAAGCGGAAATCCTCCGCATGCTTCGGTTTCGTCGCCACCAGCGCGCCGCCCAGCCCGTCGCTGTGCCCGTTCAGAAACTTTGTCGTGGAGTGCATTACGATATCCGCGCCCAGTTCGATCGGCCGCTGAAAATACGGCGACATAAACGTGTTGTCGACGCTCATGTCGATGCCGTTCTTGTGGCAGATATCGGCGACGGCGCGGATATCCGTCAGCATCATGAGCGGATTCGTCGGTGTCTCAATGTGCACCAGCTTCGTGTTTGGCCTGATCGCCTGAAGGACGTTTTCGGGATCGCTGGTGTCGACGTAGCTGAACTCGATGCCGTGGCGCACGATCACCTCGCTGAACAGCCGCGTCGTGCCTCCATACACGTTCTCGCCGCAGACCACATGGTCGCCGGTTTGCAGCATCGTCACCAGCGCTGCGATTGCCGCCATGCCGCTCGCAAAAACGTGCCCGCTCGCGCCGCCTTCCAGCGACGCCAGACAAGTCTCCAGCGCGTCTCGCGTCGGGTTCGACACGCGCGAGTACTCCCACCCGCGATGCTTCTCGATGCCTTCCAGTTGATAGGTCGACGAGAGATAGAGGGGAACATTGACGGCGCCGGTACGTGGATCGGGTTCCTGGCCGTCGTGGATGGCGCGAGTGGCAAAGCCAGTGCGAGCAGAACTCATGTCAAAACCATCTTATCGGGTCAGCATTTTGAACGCCGCGTCCGCGCGTCCGCCGGCGTGAGAGGGCTGTTTGCCTGAATGAAGCCCGGAAAAGATACGCTGATCGCTCAATCGAACGGCGAACCTGATATACGAAGAGAAAGCCGATTTCATCGGAGTGCATTTGCGGCGCATCCTGGCTGCAGGTGCCTTCCGGGAGTCCTGATGTGACCTACATCCTCGAGCGAGCTCAGCTAATTCCGAAGTCCCGCGAAGAAGTCTGCGCGTTCTTCGCAGATGCCTTCAATCTCGAGCGAATTACCCCTCCATTTCTGGGATTTCGCATTCTCACACCATCTCCGATTGTCATGCGCGCCGGGACACTCATCGAATATCAGCTGCAGCTTTACGGCGTGCGCTTCCGGTGGCAAACGCGCATCGAGGAGTTCGATCCGCCCCGCTCTTTTGTTGATTCCCAGCTGAAGGGCCCTTACCAGCGGTGGGTGCATCGGCACACCTTCGAGGATGCACTCGGAGGCACGCTGATGCGCGACAGAGTGGAGTATGCCTTAGGCATGGGGCCGCTGGGCGCGCTTGCGCATCGATTGTGGGTGCGTCGCTCGGTGGAAAGGATCTTCGAATACCGGAGCGAGGCAATTCCTGAAATTATCGGTTCGTAAAACTGAAGTCTGAGGTGTGATCAGGAGCAGCCACGACGAGAGCGGCGATCACAAGTCCTCGTCGAATACCCGTTTGGACAAATACCGTTCCGCCGAATCGGGGACGAGTGTAGCCACCCGCTTACCCGCCCCGAGGCGCCGCGCCACCTGCACCGCTGCGTGGACCATGGCTCCCGCGCTGGAACCGGCAAGCACGCCCTCATGCGCCGCCAGCGCTCGCAGCATCGCAAATGCCTCCGCATCGTGGACCATCACGATCTCGTCCGCTACTTCGCGATCGAGCGTTTTGGGAACAAACGAAACGCCAATGCCTTCAACCTTGTGCGGTCCAGGTTCGCCGCCTTGCAGGATCGACCCCTGGGTTTCGACTGCGACGCAATGGATGTGCGGATTCTGCTCCTTGAGAAAGCGAGCGATGCCGGAAAACGTGCCGCCCGTGCCCACGCCGGCCACAAACGCGTCGATGCGTCCTTCCATCTGCTCCCAGAGCTCCCGCGCTGTCGTGTCGTGATGGAACTGCGGATTGGCGGCGTTGTCGAATTGCAGCGCCGGCCACACGTTCGGGTCAGACTTGGCCAGTTCGAGCACGCGCCGGATGGCCCCTGACATACCCTCAGTTTCTGGCGTGCGGTGCACTTCCGCGCCGAAGCCACGCATCAGGATGCACTTCTCCTCCGCGAAGCCCTCAGGCACGAACAGGACAACCCGATAGCCGCGGTTAACGCCAACGAGGGCAAGGCCCACGCCGGTGTTGCCGGCCGTGGCTTCCACAATCACGGATCGCTTGTGCAGCAGCCCGCGGCGCTCGGCTTCCAGAATCATTCCCAGCGCGGCGCGGTCCTTCACGCTGCCTCCGGGGTTGAGAAATTCCAGTTTGGCGTAGATCTCAGCGGCATCAGCCGGAACGATGCGGCGGAGGCGGAGCAGGGGGGTGTTGCCGATCAGCTCCGTGACATCGGAGGCAACGCGAAGGTGACTCACAGAGCCGGTTAGCGTCATAAGGACTCCCTAGTCTATATCAGCGCAGAGATGAAATTGGGGACGCGCATCGACTCAAATGTTCGTCGAATCGCGCGGGGTCCAGGTGAGATTCAGGTCCGGAACGAAGGCCTATCCGCTTTCTTTTCTTCATGAAGGGGGATTTTGCTAAAATGGCGGCGACGTGCGGCCCACCGATTTTTCCACCTGAAAACCTTCGTGCCCATCTCCAAGCCCAATTCGGTGCCAGGCGACCGCCGCGTTGCAAGCGTGCTCATGGCGGTGGTCTTAATTCTGATCGGCATTGGATCGGTCATCGCCTGGGTGATCTACGCCGACGCCCGCAACTCCGTGCAGCCGAATGACACCGTGCAGCACACCCAGGACGTGCTGCTGAATCTGGCCGGCGTGTCCCAGCAGATTGACCGCATCGAGTTGGATGCGCGCCTCTACAAGTTCTCCGGCGACGAGGACCATCTGCGCGCGGCACAACTGGCCACCAACTCGCTGAATACGCTGCTGCAGAGGCTGGAGTCTCTGGTTAGCGACAACCCTGTGGAAGCGCAGCGCGCAAAGCAACTGATCGCCGCGGAAGGCAAGCTGACCGCCGCTGTGGATCGGCTGGGCACAAGAAGCGGCTCACTGCGCGACGAGGTCGTCGAGTGCCGGCGCACCCTTGCCCTGATGCAGGACGAGGAGCATACCCTTCTGACGCGAAGGCAAGTCGACCAGCAGCGCCGGGATGTTTTTGTTCTGGTTCGGCGCATTGCGGTCATCGTGAGTGGAACGGTGCTGATCCTGGTTCTGTTCGGGTTCCTGGTTCGTGACGTGGTGCGGCGCGGACGCTTCGAAGATCAGATTTCCGACGCCAACGAGCGGCTTCGCCTGACGGTGCAGCGCCTGGAGGAGCAGGCCTGGGAATCCCGCCTGCTGATCGCCGCGCGCGACGAGGTCTCGCTCTGCCTGGACGTGCAGCAGGCCGAAGAGGTGACGGTGCGGTATCTTGAGCAGTTGCTGCCGGGGACGGGCGGCAATGTCAGCATCGTCAACAACTCGCGTCAGGCGCTGGAGAGCGTGGCCACGTGGGGCGGCGTCGACAAGGTCACGTTCGACGGATTTGCGCCGGAGAGTTGCTGCGCGGTGCGCTCGGGACGGCTGCGCTGGCGCCGGCCGGAGCGGTCGGAGGTGCATTGCACCCACTTCGCCGGCAAGCCGCCGGAATGCTATGTTTGTCTTCCGCTGACGGCGCATGGCGAAACTCTGGGCGTCGTTACCGTCGAGTGCCCCGCCCAGGATGTGGCTGTGCAGGCGGAGTTGCGCGAGAGCACGCTGTCGTCGCTGGGCGAGATGGCGGCGATGGCGATCGCCGGTCTCCGCCTCCGGCACAAGCTCGAGAGCCAGTCGATTCGCGATGGATTGACGGGGCTCTTCAACCGGACCTTCATGGAAGTGGCTCTGGAGCGCGAAATGAGCAGGGGAACGCGCCAGGGCAAACAAGTCGCCGTAATGATGATCGACATCGATCATTTCAAGACGTTCAACGACAGCTTCGGCCATGAAGCCGGGGACATGGTGCTGCGTGAAGTAGCCGAAACCATGCGGCTGGGCGTCCGCGGAGAGGACATCGTTTGTCGATACGGAGGCGAGGAGTTCATCGTCATCATGCCCGAGATCTCG
Organism: Acidobacteriaceae bacterium; assembly: GCA_035503555.1. GTDB lineage: Bacteria > Acidobacteriota > Terriglobia > Terriglobales > Acidobacteriaceae > Palsa-343. Next base: position 10,496 of record DATJTG010000101.1, read on the forward strand.
ACCAATGCCGCCATCGAGCGCGCGGAATTGCTGCGACGCCTCGTGAACGATCTGGCCCTCCGCTATCACGGACAGCCTCTCCGCCAGGTGACGATCTCGATTGGCGTGGCGATGTTCCCCGACAATTCCAACGATGCTGATGAACTGCTGCGCAGTGCCGATCACGCCATGTACGCGGCCAAGCACAAGGGCCGCAATCGCGTGGTCGTTGCGGATGCAACCATCCGCGCATAGCCGCGTGAGCGGCAATTCCGATCGGTGAGTGCGCCGCTATTGCTGCGGCTGACTGGGCTGCGAGACCGCGGCCTTCTGCTGTGCAGGCTTCTCCGGCTTTGGATAATAACCGGCCTTGGTGCGCACGATCAGCTTGCCATGGTTGGGTGCGCGGGCGTCGACGTGAACCACACGGTAGCCGCCCTGGCTCATCGGCTTCGTGGAGTGGTAGCCGATGGTGTACTGGTTGCGGATATCGCGTGCCACCTCGGCGGCGATTGAATCCACATCGGAGAGCGCATGCGGGAAGAACGCGATGCCGCCGGTTTCCTCCGAAAGCAGTTGCAGCGCGCGTTTGGCGCGGCGCGCCTCAGCGCCTTTGGCATCGTCGCCAAAAAGCAGGCCGATGGAGTACACCACAGGCCCCTGCAGATCCTGGATTCGCCGGATAGTCTCTTCCAGGTTCATGGTCGAGGCGTTGTCTTCGCCGTCGGTGATGATGAGCAACACCTGCTTGGGCCGGCGCGCCCCCTGCGAAAGCTGATCGGCCGAGGCGACCACGGCATCGTAGAGGGCCGTGCCTCCGCGCGACTCGATGTGGGCGAGACCTTCGCGTAGCTTGTTGATGTCGGAAGTGAAGTCCTGGTCGAGGAAGGCCTCGTCGGAGAAGTTCACGATGAAGGCTTCATCGCTGGGATTGGAAGCGCGCACCAGATCGAGTGCAGCCTCGTTCACGGCCTCGCGCTTGTCGCGCATCGAGCCCGAGTTGTCGACGAGGATGCCCATCGAGACCGGGATGTCGGAGTGCTGGAACGAGACGATGGACTGCGGAACATTGTCCTCAAAGACATGAAAATCGTCCCGGGTCAGGTCCTGCACGAGTCGGCCGTCGCTGTCGACCACGGTGCAGCTGAGGACCACTTCGTCGACATTGCGGCGCAGCGTAAACACGCCGTGTTCGCGCTCGGCGGTCTGGCCGCCGTTCGGATGGCCGGGGCTTACCGGCTGGTTGTCGGCAGCGTCCGGTGAGACGATGGGATCGCGATCGACCTCGAGGGACGGCTGCGCCTCCGGCTGCTGCGGCGACATCTGTGCCGGCTGTGTGGGAGCAGCGGGAGTCGGCGCTGCCTGCGCAGTTTGTGCGCGAAGGGCGGCCGAGCCTGTGACGAGAAACAGAACCGTGAGCAAACGGAGTTTACCGCGAAGGCGCATAATATCCGGCACGTGCGTGAACCGTAAGATGAGACATCCCCTTTGGGGGAGACAACTTTACCTTCACTTTACGCCATTCACCGGCGGCGGTCGGATTGTCGGAGGTATAGCTGAGCAGGTAACTGAGGCGCAGGGCTGCGCTAAGGGCTGCGCCTGCCGGGCCCGCCTGAGCAGGCTCCTCGACCGGCAGCAGACGTCCGCCGGAATTGCTGCTGATGCGACTCAGGTTGTCAGGACCGTCGCGCTCCCCGAGCGTGACTGCACGAAAGTCGAAGATGCCGACGGTCTCAACCTGCACGGAGCTTTGGCGAAGGGCATGATGGATTTCGGAATCGGAGAGATGGCTGGCGTTGTCGCCTCCGTCCGAAATGAGCAACAGAGCCCGGCGCGGATACCGAGCATCCTTCATCTTGTTGAGACCGGAGGAGATTGCGTCGTAGAGCGCGGTTTGGAAACCGACGTGGAGATGATCGAACCCTGCCGCGATGGTCTCCCGCGATGAGGTGAAATTCACGAGCAATTCCGGGTGATCGCTGAAACCCATCAGGAAAAACTCGTCCTGAGGATTCGAGAAGCGAAGGAACTGCAGGACGGCAGCTCGCTCCAGCGGCAGTCTTCTCGCCATGCTGCCGCTGAGGTCGAGTAGAATCCCAATCGAGTAGGGCGGGTCATCGTGTGTAAAACTCCGGATGACCTGGGGACGGCCGTCCTCGGCGACCGAAAGGTTCTCCCTGGTCAGGGAAGTAACCGCGCGGCCCGACTCGTCGACAACAAGCACTGGAAGGAACACGACGCGCGAATCGGCGGCCGGCGTTGCAGCAAGGCTTTGCGGTTGGATCGCGTTTGCAGACGAAGTCGACTGGGCTTTAAGGCCGAAAGCGCCGACGAACAGAACGAGAGTAAGGGAGATGCAGCCCCTACTGCAAAGGCGCATAGTATCCGGTCCGAGCGTGAACCGTGAGCTGGGGAAGTCCCGGAGGGGGCGCCAGCTTCACTTTCACCTTACGCCACTTGCCATCCATCTTTGTATCGTCGGTCTTGTAGCCCAGGACGTACTCGTTGCGCAGTTCTGCGCTGATGCGCGTGGCGATGTCGCCCATTTCAGAGAGATCGTCCACGCGGAACAGGCGCCCGCCGGTATCGCCGCTGATCTCGTTCAGCAGCATCGGCCCGTTGCGCTCCTCTGTGGTGGCCGCCTCAGGGTCGAAAATGCCAATCGAATAGATCTGGACGTCCGCCTCTTTCACGGCGGCGCGCACTTCATTTTCGGTGTAGCGGCTGTTGTTGTCGCCGCCGTCGGAGACGACGAGCAGAGCCTTGCGTTGATATTTGGCCTGCTTCATTTTGTCGAGGCCGAAGTAGATCGCATCCAGCAGGGCCGTGCGCTTGCCGGCTTCCACCGTGGCCAGCCGGGCTTCCACGTCGTCGACCGAGGACGTAAAGTCTGTGATGAGCTGGGGCCGGTCGTTGAACCCGATCACGAAGAACTCGTCCTGCGGGTTCGACGTCTTCATAAACTGCAGGATGGCACCGCGCGCCCGGACCACCTTGTTGCTCATGCTGCCACTCAGGTCGAGGATGACGCCGATGGAAACTGGGGCGTCGTCGCAGGCAAAAGTACGGATGTTTTCGAGGTGATTGTCTTCAAGGATGGTGAAATTCTGCTTCTCCAGGCCCGTAACCAGACGATCCATGGGATCGGTGACGGTGAGCGGTACAAGGACCAGGTTGGTATCGACTCGGAACTGAATGCCGGAGCGCAGGGAAGCGCCGGCTGTCAGGGGTATGGAAGAGTCGGTCGCCCGGGCCGTTGTTGCCGGGACCGGGGGATTCACGTGGACCTGATCGAGCGGACTTTCCTGACCCAGGGCCGCAAGGGCAAACAGCGGAACGAGCAGCAGGAACAGACGGGCGAAAACGGATGTCGAGCGGGACGGCGGTAAAAAATTCCGGCGCGCCGATGGCTTGCGCCCTGGTGATACCGTCCGGCCGGCGGCAACGAGTTCGCGCCCGATCGGGGACGCCATGGCCGTACCTCGTGTGTGGAAATCCTGGCACGAGCCGGAGAGTTCTGCAATAGCCAATTCCGGAACAGCTGGTTCCTGGAACCAGGATCGAAAGCCGCTCCCGCACCGTGCTGCCAGTTGTTACGATGCGGGGACCATGGGGTGTGTAAGAGAGATTTGATGGCGCGAAGCAACTCGGGAAGCCGTCGCGCCCCCGGGGCCTCCGCAAACGCTGCGCTAAACTGGGAAAGACCTGCATGGCACGCATTTATCCCTTTCGCGCACTGCGCTATAACCTCGCCCAGGTAGCGGCCCAGGATGTGGTCACCCAGCCTTATGACAAGATCACACCGGCCATGCAGCAGGCCTACTACCAGCGAAGCGTCTACAATCTGGTGCGTATCATCCTGCGCTTGCCCGAGCTGTTCGATGGCGAGAACGATGTTTATGCCGGCGCCGCCCGCGACTTCGCCTCCTGGCGCAAAGCGGGCGTCCTCGCCCAGGAGCGCCAGCCCTGCATCTTTGCCTATTCTCAGCGCTTTGCGGTGCCCGGACAGCCGGACGTCGTGCGCGAGCGCCGCGGCTTCATCGCCCTCGGCGAGCTATACGATTACCGCCAGGGCGTCGTCTTCCGGCACGAGCATACCCTCTCGCAGCCGAAAACGGACCGTCTGAACCTGTTGCGCGCCACGCGGGCGCACTTCGGCCAGATCTTCATGCTCTATTCCGACCCCGCCCACTCTGCCGAGGAGTTGCTGTTTGGCAATGGCGCAGCCGGCGAAGTGTTACCCGAGATCGAAGTGACCGATGAGTACGGCGTGCTGCACCGTGTCTGGAAGGTCAGCGATCCGGCCAAAATCAACCTGCTGACCACATCGCTCGAAGACAAGAAGCTGATCATCGCTGACGGCCACCATCGCTACGAAACTGCGCTAAATTACGCGAAAGAGCGCGCGGGCGAGCGGCAGGCCGAGGGCTGCGAACGCCAGGGCGGAGGGCTGCAGCAGCCGCCGTATCCCGAAGCGGCGGCGATGATGACCTTCATCAATATGGATTCCGAAGGTCTGGTCATACTACCCACCCATCGCGTAATCTTCGGGCTCACAGGCTTTTCGCCGGCCCGGATGCTGGATGCCGCGCGGCCGTACTTTGAGATCGAACGCCTCGCGGCACACGATGCCGCTGCAGCGATAGCGCGGCTGACCGCCGTCGGCCCGAAAACCGCGTTTGTCGCCGTAACCGGTGACGGCTGGCATCTGTTAACCGCTAAGCCGGACGTCGTGGCGGCTGCGCTCCACGAAATTCCGCAACGGCAGCGGCAACTCGATGTTGTGCAACTCCACAGCCTGGTATTGGAGAAGCTTCTCGGCATCTCGGCAGAGGCGATCCAGGATCAGAAGCGCCTGCGCTATCTGCGCGATGCGGGCGAGGCGGTAGCACAGGCCACGCGCGGCGATGCCAACGTCACGTTCCTCATGAATCCCGTCACCATGGATCAGTTGCGCGAGGTCGCGTTTGCGGGCGAGGTGATGCCGCAGAAGTCCACCGACTTCTATCCGAAGCTGCTGAGCGGTCTGGCCATCTATGCCCTGGACTGAGCCCCTCGCACTCCTGTTCATCGCGATGACAGCGAGCGCCCTGGGGCAGGCGCCCCAGCAGCGGGCCTCGCCGGCAACTACGCCTCAGAGCGCCCCGCCGGCGCCGGCTTTACCTCAGGCTCCAGCATCGGCGCTCCAGTTGCCTGCGCCCGCGGCAAAGCCGTTGCAGGCAGCGTTCGTCGTAGTGCTCGATCCGGCGCACGGAGGATCCGACACCGGCGCGCACCTTGGCAACAACCTCGAAGAGAAAGAAGTCACGCTGGCCCTTTCCGACCGATTGCGCTCGGAATTGCTGGCGCGCGGGATCGCGGTCGTGACCACTCGCACTGCCGACGTTCTCATCCCGCCGGTCGCGCGCGCCGAGAGCGCGAACCGCGCTCAGGCGGCGGCTTGTCTGGTGATCCACGCCACGGCTACCGGCAGCGGCGTGCACCTGTACACGTCATCGCTGGCCCCGGGGCCCATGACGCGGCCGCTGCCGTGGCAATCCGCGCAGTCTGCCTATGTGACGCAGAGCGTGAAGCTGGAATCCGAAATCAATGCGGCCCTGGCGCATGCGCAGATTCCCCTCACCCTGGGACGCGCGTCGGTACAGCCCATCGATAGCCTTGCATGTCCGGCCGTAGCCATCGAACTGGCTCCGCTGGTGGGCGGCCACGTGACCAAACCGCGCGATATTGGCGACTCCGCATATCAGAAATCCGTCGTCGATGCTCTCAGCGCTGCGATTGAATCGTGGCAGAGCGACTGGAAGCACTGATGATCTCGCGCGCCCACAAAATCCTCTTCCTCGTGATGCTGCTGGCCTGCGTCATCATGGCCACGGTGCTCATTCGCCTCCGCAACCGCGCCCAGGATCGGCTGCAGGATCAGGCCGCCGGAGCGCCGGCGGCCATTCCACAGGAGACGGGGAATCCGCCGCGCACCGTTACGCTCTACATTCCGAACGATCTCGACGGATCGCTGGCCTCGGTCGAACGAAGCATGCCTATGCCCGCGGACAAGAACTCCGAGGCGCGCGTGCTGTTGGAGAGCCTCATCGAGGCCTTTCACGCACAGGGATCGACGCACCCCATCGGCGTGGCTTCGGGGATCAACGAGGTGTACTTCGTGCCCGTTCCGCCGACGCCGGGCCACAACGGTGGCGAGGGACAAATGGCCGTGGTCGACCTGAACGGGGCGCTCGCCGCGGCTCAGCCCTCAGGCATCGAGCCGGAGACCCTGACGCTGCTGGCCATGATGGCCACGCTCCACGCGAATCTGCCGGAAGTGACGCAGGTTCACTTTCTGGTGGATGGCCAGCCCCGTGACACGCTCGCCGGTCACGCGGACCTTACCCGCACCTACCTTGCCTCCGAGGCGAATCCCGAGCCGATTCCGGCCGGGGCGGGGACGCAATGAAGATCGGCGTCTTCGATTCCGGCTTCGGGGGCCTGACGGTCCTGCGTGCACTGCTCGAGCGCATCCCCGCGGCCGAATACCTCTACCTTGGCGATACCGCTCGTCTCCCCTACGGCGCAAAATCGCGAGCCACGGTCGCGCGCTATGCGGTCTCGAGCGCGCGTTTACTCGTGGCCGAAGGCGCAGAGTATCTGGTGATCGCCTGCAACACCGCCAGCGCGCTCGCCCTGGATGCAATTCGCGAGACTGTGCCTGTGCCGGTGCTCGGCGTAGTGGAGACGGGCGCGAACGCCGCGCAGGCTTCGTCGCACACGCGCGACGTGCTGGTGATCGCCACCGCAGCGACCGTCGAAAGCCATGCCTATGCCACGGCCTGCGCCGAACGCGGCCTCCAGGCCATCGAGAAGGCTTGCCCGCTGCTCGTGCCCCTGGTGGAGGAGGGATGGATTGAGCATCCCGTGACGGCCGATGTGCTGCGAATCTACCTTTCGGAATTGATGGAGCAGGCGCGCATCGAAGGCCGGCATCCCGACACGCTGGTGCTCGGCTGCACGCACTATCCATTGCTGCGAGCGCAGATTGAACATGCCGTGCCGCAGGACATGCGCGTGATCGATTCGGCCGCGGTGACGGCGGAACAGGCCGCGCAGGCCTGGGGCGTTGGAGTTTCGGGCGAGGCGCATCCGCGCGCACGTTTTTTCGCCACGGATTCCGTGGGCAAGTTTCGTGCGCTGGGCAGCCGCTTTCTCTCAAGGACGATCGACCACGTGGAACTGGTGGATCTCGGCGGATGACGCGAACGGTGGGGCGCGACTGGCACCCTACCTCATCCGCGGGGCATCCGATGGAGTGAGAGCGGCGCCAGAATTCCCGAAGTAACTTGCATCATTCGAACAAATCAGTCCGGAGTCTGCGGATGGTCATTTACGCCGGCTCCTGTTGCGACTACCATGGGGAGTCTGAAGGACTCATTTCATACGGGAGAGAATTACGATGTCGGAAGAGAAGCAGTCGAGCGGATTTAGCTGGTTTCTGGCCGGTCTGGGCATCGGGGCGCTGATCGGAGTTCTCTATGCTCCCAAAGCCGGCAAGGAAACCCGGGAAGAGCTGCTGAGCAGCGCGCGCGAGGGCACGGAATATCTCAAGCAGCGCGGGCGAGAAGCCGTCGACCAGGTAGGCGATCTGGTCGATCGCGGCAAGACGCAGGTCAACGATTACGTCGACCGCGGCAAGGAAGTCATGGAGCGCGGCCGCGCACAGTGGGACGAGTTTGTGAACCAGGGACGCCAGTTTGTGAACGAGCAGACGGGCAAAGTCTCCGCCGCCGTCGAAGCCGGCAAGCAGGCCTACCAGAGCACCAGCAGCAACGGCGAATCGGCCTAAGCGGCGGAAGCGCCAAAAAGAACGTTGCGCGGAGCCGCGCGGATGGGCGGCTGCGCGCTGAGGGCAGGAACGCGTGACAAATTCGATACCGGAATGGCTTTACATCGCTTTTTTCATCGTGACCGCCTGCGGAGTTGGCCTGCAGGCGATCGCGATGCTTGGGATCATGATTGCGATTCGGGGCGTTGTGAAGCAGGTGAAAGAAATCTCGATGACGGCGGAACTGCACGTGGTGCCGGCCATGGCCACCGCGAAGCGGCTGCTGGATGAGGTTGGGCCAAAGGTAAAGTCTGCGGCCGAGAACAGCGTAACCCTCACCCAGAAGGCGATCGAGATCAGCGAGCATGTTTCGGTGATCAGCCAGAAAGCGTCCGATGCGAGCCAGAATCTGGTGGCGGTTTCTGAGACCGTGCGCGAACAGTCCGTGCACGTGAGCGAAACGCTGAACGATATTCTGCAGAAGACCGAGGCCCAGGCGGAACGCGTGGACGAAATGGTGACGGGCACGCTCGACACCATCGCTCATGCCACTGCGACCTGGCAGCGCGCCGTGGCCGGGCCGTGGCGGCAGGTAAGCGCGGTACTGAATGGTCTGCGCGCGGGCATTGGCGTGATGCGGGGGCGCGAGCGCGAAGCGCATGCTGCCGCTGACGGCGATCACTTCGTGTGAGGACAGAACAGCCGATGTGCAAAATCCTCGCCGCGGCGGGGATTTTTGTTTGCTTTTGTGAATATCTTTCGGTTCTCCCTGCAAACTCCAGAGCGTATTTTGGGCATCTAAATGCCCAGTGGAAACGCTGCAAGTTGAAACCCCGCCGCATCGCAAACTGCAATCGGACTGCACGGAACGGGAACCGAACCTGGTGGCGCGTGCGCCGCTCTCGACCTACCGCCTGCAGTTGCACTCTGGATTTACGTTTGCAGACGCTGAGGCGATACTGCCGTATCTGAAGGAACTGGGCATTGGCGACTGTTACGCCTCGCCCATCTTCGAAGCGCGTCCCGGCAGCCAGCACGGCTACGATGTCACCCGGCACGACCGCGTCAATCCTGAACTGGGCGGGGAAGAAGGCTTCGCGCGTCTGGCCGCCAGGCTGCGCGACCTGGAGATGGGCTTGCTGCTCGACATCGTGCCCAACCACATGGGCGTGGGCAACGACTCCGTGTGGTGGCAGGACGTGCTCGAGAATGGCCGCGCCTCGGAGTACGCGAGCTTCTTCGATATCGACTGGGATCCGCTGGATGCGCGCATGCGCGGCAGGCTGCTGCTGCCGATTCTCGGCCGCCAGTATGGTGAGGAACTGGAATCCAGACACATTCAGGTAGTGGCGGACCAGGGCCGGGTCCGGATCCGCTACTACGATCACCTCATTCCCGCGGCGCCGCGGTCGCTTCCGGCCATGTTTCCTGAGAGCGAGCTCGACGACATGGGCGTGCCGCAGAACTTCCGCGATCTCTTGCGCGAGATGGCTCATATCCCGCCTCACGACACAACCGATAAGGCGCTGGGCGCGCAGCGGCGAGAGCAACTCGATGAGCTGCGTCCTCGGCTGCGAGCCGCGCTCGAGAGCGAGGAGATGCGGGCGCCACTCGAAAAAGCGATTCAACGCATCAACGGCATCGAGGGCGATCCGCACAGTTTCGATCGGCTCGACGCCATGCTGGAACAGCAGCCGTGGCGGCTCGCGTATTGGCGCGTCTCCACGGAGGAAATCAACTACCGCCGCTTTTTCGACATCAATGACCTCGTCGGTCTGCGCATGGAAAACCCCCGGGTTTTCGCCGCAACCCATTGCCTCATTCGCAGAATGCTGGCCCGCCGCGATGTGACCGGGCTGCGCATCGATCACTGCGACGGCCT
>DATJTG010000102.1:0-43571 GCA_035503555.1 Acidobacteriaceae bacterium
GCTGCTCAGCGCGGTGGCCGTTGTCATCGGACTCTTCAGCCTGGGACTGTTTGTCTTCCGGCGGCAGGCCACCGAATATGCCTGGGCAGCAATTTTCCTGCTCGGCACCGCGGCCCAGACGCTCTTTCTGCTCTGGCTGGGAACCATCCCGATTCAGGGCGGGCCCTCCACTTACCTTCAGCTTTTCGTTGGAGCCCTGGTTGAAACTGCGTGGCTCCTCTTCATCTGGAGCTTTCTCGGATCGAAATATGACTGGCTCTTTTATGCGGCTCTGGTTGTCAACTGGATTCCCACCCTTTAGTTGCTTTTCTGAAAGGGTCAACCCGATAAGTTAAAAACCATGTAGCCGCTGTAGCTCATGCTTGCGCTCAGGAAGCGCTGACAGGCACTCCTCCAGAGCGGGCAGCGAGAGAGTCCAGTAGCCGCACGCCTGTAAACACGCGGGTGCTCCGACCCTCAACCTTGCGGACCGAAAAACGCGGGCTTTCGAAGCGCTCGAGATGGCAGTCGTGAATTCACAGGCGCTGGTCGCCATTGGCTGGCGGAATGGGTGAGAGCGCTTCGACGTTGTCGATTCTGCAGCGACGATCCCTATCCCAGGGGTTCAAAGCTTGCTAACCCCTTAGGCTCTGAAGCCGATCTGGCTCTCGAGAAATCTGAGTCGCATCAGCAGACCGTCGAGTATGAAGTCCACCCACGCGCCCTCGACGATGGTGGGAGAAAGAGTTTGCCGGCGTTGCAGGAGCGCTTCGTATTGTGTCTGGCCGCTGAGAACGGCATCGGGCAAATAAGAGCAATGGTTTCGCGTGTGCAGACTATCGAGGCTCGACGCCAGATCTGCGCAGTCAAAAATGAACTGTTGGGTGGGGGGAAGAGGCACGGGGGACTGAGTCGTCAATGCTGCACCTCCGGCAGGCTCTGGTTGATTGAAGGGAGCTACCGTCTCGGAGGATAGTGTGGGGGGACACGCGTCCGTATCGGAAAGCGGTGAAAATCGCCGGCGGTAGATGCAGGGGAGCGTTAGCTCCCGATGTAGAGCTGGAAGGGCGCCCAGAAAAATGGGCGCTGAAAGTGGCCGTGCAGGAGGGTTAGCTTGGCACGGCGCAACGCCGCTCCTGGCGCAAGACCGTTTTCAATACCCTGATACATCCCATCCATCAGAAGCGGCGTCGACTCGTCGCTCACCTCCCAGAGCGCGCCGATGACACTGTGAGCGCCGGCATAGAGAAAGGCCCACGACAGGCCAACCAGTCCTTCTCCGGCAAATGCGCGCGTGCCCCCTCCATAGCAGGCCGCAATCGTAACCAGTCGGGCGTGGATGGGGTGCTGCATGATGTCGCGCGCGCGAAGACGGAAGGAATCCTCGCTGCCTGGAACCGTGGAAAGGATGATGGCGGAATCCATGGGGTCGGTACGGCTGGCAACGCCATGGGCGACAAAGTCGATATAGGCGAATCGCTGCGGAGCCGATTGCAAATAGGAGGCCGCGGTTGCGCGCTGTCCCTCGAAGCTGGTCACTTCCAGCGCCGCGAAATGTCCGCGAATCTGCCGCATCTCAGAACCCGCATTGGGTAACTCGGGATAATCCGGTCCGGGCGAGAGCGCGTTGCCGATCAGTAAGAGGTTGCGAGTCCCATTTTCCGCTGGCTGGGAAGCGGCAAGCATCCGGAGCGATGGGAGGGAGACAATTTCCGCGTCTTCGATCCAGTAATGCGGCGAAGGCCGGGAAACGATGAGGGTTTCGAAGTTGAGCCCACTCAGCACTCCATCGCAGAGAATGTCGACTTTTCCGCCCGCCGGCAGCCATTGCTCAGCGGGCGCGACGAGAATGCGATAAAGCGCGAGGCCATCCTCATTGCCGGATGCGATGGGATCCTCAGGTCCCTGCAGGGCTCGGCGATACCGCTCGACGCGGCGGCCGATTTCCGCCTCCGCTGGCAATTGCAAGACGGCGGTCTTCGCCGGAGTAATCACCCACAGCCACGATTGCCGTGCGCCCAGCCAGTAAAACAGCAGAGTCGCTCCAGCACGAGAAGCAAGTTCACCGGGCCTCAATGCGGCAGCATGAAGAGACGGCTGACCGGCGTCGAGCCCCAGTCCCTGCTCGAGGGTACGGGCACGGCTCTGGTCGGCGGCGGCGAGAGCTTCCTCGGTTTTGCCCTGGGCAAGGAGGAGGCGGATGTAGTCGTCGTAGATCGGTGTGGCGTTCGCGAAGTAGGGAAGCTTCGAGTCCTCATTTTTGATCTGCGCGCGAGCCGATTCGAATCGGGCGAGCGCGGTGGAGTACATCGCCAGCGCGCCGTCGATGCGGCCTTCGGATTCGAAGAGCCGGGCCAGCTCATGCTCAGCGCCGAGGCGCATCGTGGTCTGGCTGGCCGCGTCGCTTTCGACCTGGCGGAAGAGCGCCTCGGCCTGGGGATTCTGACGGCGAGCGGCGGCGACGCGAGCGCGGGCGAGCAGGACATCGAGCGCATCGAGACGATTGCCGCTGGCGGCGACCAGCGGATCGAGCTGGCGGAGGTAGGCTTCAGCCTGGTCGAGCTGACCGAGCTGAATGGAGATGTGGGCGAGATCTTCGCGGGAGTTGACGATTTCTTCGGTGTTGTTGATCTGCACGGCGAGATCGAGAGCGTGGCGATAGGAAAGGTCTGCGCGGGTCCAATCGCCGGAATCCTGCTGCACGAAACCAGTGGTCGTCGACCAGAGGATTTCGGCGTCGGTGTCACCCAGAGTGGCGGCACGGCGCTCGGCAGCCTGGAAAAGCCCGAGCGAGCGCGCTCGATCCCCAAGGCTGTAGTATGCCCAGCCCAGATTACCGTCGTTCATCAGCAGAATGTCTTCTGCCTGCAGCGATCGAGCAATCTCGTTGGAGGCGTTCAGCCAGTCGATGGCTTCGTCGTAACGCTCCTCGGGCAGGCAGGTTCCTGCCAGATTCATGAGAGCGGTTGCTTCGCCAAATCGGTCGCTGAACCTGCGGGCAACGGCGAGTTCCTGCTGATAGAACCGGTAAGCCTGATCGTTTCTGCCTTGTTCGGCCTCCAGGGTGGCGTGCGCATCCAGAACGTGACTGCAAACAGATCGATCGAGAGCCGCGCACTGCCGATCGGCTGCCGCGAGGTAGCGTTCAGCCTCGTCGTAACGATGCAAATAAATGTTGGATCCGGCGAGGAGAGACAATCTGCGGATCGTTGCGTCGTCACCGGGCGAGACGGGAAAGTCAGACAGCAGGATTTGCCGTTCCTCCTGCCTTCGCCCGCGCCATGAGGCGGACTCCGCTTCGAGCAAGCGGAATCGGGCAGACCATCCGGGGTTGCTGTGGCGATAGCGCTCCGCTAAACGAGCCGCCGTCGTCTGGCTCGCAGCAAGACTCCCGTGCTCGAACAGGAGCGCCGCTCTCTGATATTGCTGTGCGGGTGTCAGCGCGCGATCCCCCGTTGCAAGCAGGACCACACACAGGGAGAAAACCGCCGCGGCTAACCGCCGCCCTTGGTGCCGCCGTTGGTGATCGTGTTGCCCCCCGAAGCCGATCCGCCGGCGATGCAGCCCATCTTTGCCTCGATCATCGTCAGGCGGAAGAGTGTGCTGATCGTGCCCGTTACTGGATCGGGTGTCTCCACCAGTCGCACGGTCGCCAGATAGACCGTGCCGAAGTGAGGAATATGGATGACGTGTCCGAAGCTCCGCCCAGGGTAGGAACCCTCCGCTCGTTGAATCAGCGAACATTCAATCGACTCCTGGGAGTTGGGACCTGATGGAAGTCGATTGTAACGTTCGGCAATCTCCGCGGGAAGATTCGATTGCCGGCGGATGTTGTCGTATTGCGCAGCCACGCGGTCACGGAAGTCCCTCTTGCTCGACCATGGGGCGTCGTTGCCAGGTTTTGCTCCGAAGCAGTCGAGATCGAGATCGAGGCGCACGGGGTGGCCGGCGATGCGGAGGTTGTCAAAGCGTGTGCCCAGGAAGGTGATGTCGGGAATCGATCCATCCAGAGGGTGTTCCGTGGAGACCTGCGCCACCACACGATCCGCGGTCACGACATCCAGGATGTTGAAGTCCTCAAGCACGGCCGTTGCCAGGGTCACATAGCCGTGGCCCGGCTTCCGGTCGAGATTGCCGGCGACCTGGGTGTAAGCCGAGCGAAAGGAAATTACGCCTTCGAGACGGTAGTCATGAGCCCGCTCAGAAAGATAACCACCCGCCGCGGGGAGATCGACGAAGGCTTGCGGTTTGATGTCAGCGCGCAGAGGCAACTGCAGATCGCCTTCGAGGGCAAAAGCCTGCGCATCATAAACGTGTTCTCGGGGTGAGGAATCGCCTGGCACGACAGGTAGGCTCACTTTCGGGGAGAGTTGCACTACTCATTGAAGCGAACATCCAATACGCGCCGGTCCAGCTGGGTCCGGCCGCCCTGTGCGGTGATGCCCGTGATGGTAAGCGTATACGCTCCCATCTGCAAGCCTGCTCCTGGAATGACAAGGGAGAGCGGTTGCTGGCCATTTTGCATGGCTGTCGTTTCGACGGTCTTTGTCCAGAACTGCTTTCCCCGTGGATCCGTAAGGGAAAAAGCGAAGGAAGACCAGGTTGCCAGAGCGGGAACATCGATGAAAAGTGTGGCCCCGGAATTGTGATCGGCCACGAGCGGCATGGGCGCGCCGTCCCGAGTTCCCACATGCAGCATGGCCAGGGGAGCCAGGCGCGGCTGACGGGCGGCGGACCTTAGCGAAGGAATTGTATTGAAGTTCTGGTATCCAATAACGAGGAGCAGGGCCGCGAATGTCGGCACCGCGAATGCGGGCTTCAACCAGGCAAACCAATCGCGCCGCGACGGCTCCGTCCTGAGAGGAGCGCCCACCGGAACCGATCTTGGCGCAACGAGTTGATGTTTCGCCTCATCGATGAAGGCCGCCGCCGCACGCACGTCGTCGGCGCACTCCTGGCATTCAAAGAAATGCTCCTCAAAGGCATCCCGCATATCCGCGGACAACTCGCCGAGGAGGTAGCGTTCCGTGGCCATCATTTGGACTGCTTCGCTATGATCCATCGGCCCGTCTCCTGTGCCGCGTCGCGCAGCATCGCAATTCTCCCACCGTCACTGTTTCAGGCCCTTCCTCTGCTCATGCGCTTCAGATATTCACTCTTAAAGCTTCGTTTCGCGCGAAACAAAAGGACGCGCAGATATTCCCCGTCCACTCCCATCTCGCGGCAAACTTCTTCCCGATCTTTCTCCTCGAGAAATACCGCCTTCAGCAAAGCGCAATCGCGCGGGGACAGGCTGCCGAGGATTTCACTGACTTTGTCTTTGAGTTGCCTTGCGGCAACGACGTCGTCAACGCCAGCCTGAGGAGCTGGAAGTTCCGGCTGGTCGTCTGAATCGAGCGACTGCTGGCGAGAGGATGCTCGGTAATGTTCCAGAAGAACGTTATTACAGACCGTGTTGACAAATGCTCCCAGCCGATCGGGCTGGCGCAGGCCGTTCTCCTTGCGAAGAGCTTTCAGGACACGAGCGAAGGTCTCCTGGCGCACATCATCCTGAGCCTGCGGCGACTGCAGACGGGAGCGGACCTTCAGGCGGATCAGCTCCGAGAAGTAGCCGACAAAGTGCTCCTGGACGCGAAGGTCTCCTCCGCAAAGAGCCTCGATGTATCTGGCATCGAATGACTGAAACTGCAAGTGGATCCCTAACCCTGCTGGAGTATGCATGTATAGTACCGCGCTCGCGCGCGTCGAGTGCGGACCGTGATCGATCGAAGCCGGACGCGATCGCCTGGGTACGGGAAGCGTTCGCGCCCGAGGTGCTGTTGCCTGGATGTCGCAAGTCATGCTGTTCTCCTCAGGATCCGCTGGCGACGAAATACTCTCTCGATCATCCACGCGCCACCCGAAGCAACCTGGAAGTGGAGGAGCAAACCGAGCCAGCGGCTGGTACCCCATATAGACCAGGGAAGCGAGAGAATCAGGAAAAAGTAGCAAAAGCAGTGGATGAGGCGCATCGGCGCTTCGCCAGCGGAATGTGCCGCTTTGCAATCCGGTTTCATGGCTGTTCCTTTGGGAGAGCGGTCGGGATCACAGTGAAAGCCTCTGCAGGTATGGTGCGACGAACGAGCAGGGCGTTTCACGAGCACGCGGCGATCGCGAGAAGCTTTGCGTTGAGATACTGGCAACCCCGTAACGAAGTCGCCCCCGGCTTCACGAACCACCAAACCGCAATCGCCGGGAATCCGGAGGGCAACACGAGCAACGCAAATCTCGCGAATCGCGCAGTGAACCGGCTGATGATCGCAGGCCGAAGCTTACTCTTCTCTCGCCAGGCTCATCCAGAGCATTTCGTTTCAGCAGGATGCCGCCGATGACAATCTCGACAATCTGATGGACACCATGAGTTTCAGCTCAGCGCTGACATTTACAGACTGGACTGCCATTCTTCCGGAGCGGCGCTATCGACGATCTAGCTGGCCGTGACGATCAGGTGTTGATTCGATCTCAGGTCATCGGCAGAAAAGTGAATCGCGTCGCCGGCCAGGGTGCCCGCCGACGCCTGTCGCAGGGGCTGACCGTCTGGCGGGTGGATGTGCACCAGGAGGTCGCCGGTAAACGGCTGCGGAAACTCGAGGGTGATCTCCCAGGACCTGTCACCGTGCGCCACCGTCGACCAGCTAACATGTCCGAAGCGCGTAGGACAATTTCCGACGCGGATCGTCTGCCCGGCAGCGAACCAGTGCTTCGGCGCGGCCTTCTGCAAATGGCAGACTTCGCGATTGTTCTCTTCGTAGCAAAGAAGCCAGCGCAACCCCAGGGCTGGCTGCAAAACGCTGTTCACGACCGCCGACCAGCCATAGCGGCTACCCTGGCCGGGCGCGCCGCCTGGGATCCAGGCATCTTCGGGCGCGTAGCGATTGCCGGAGTCGGCCGCGTAGCAGGTGAGCGCGTAGAGCGTGAGCAGGAATGGCCGGTAGTCTTCCTGCCGAATGCGGACGGCCAGAGTTCCGTGCTCCATGAAATTCGAAGTGCGTTGCGAAGCGCCATCAGTGTGGAGACCCGCGATTTGCATGCCCGCCAGCTCGCGGTGGCGCAAGTGCCCGAGATCCAGGGCTTCGTCGCCCCAGTCGGCGGTAAACCAATCCATCATGAAACGGTGATTCTCATAGCTTTCCAGTTGTCGCGGATCGTGATGCGTATCTTCGGGCGTGAACGGTGTTATGCGAGCCGCTTTCATCTCTGGTGAACAGGCTGCCAGCGTCGTGGCCAGAGAACGCTGAATGTAGCCCCGCATCTCCTCAGCAACGCCGGCGTAGCGATCGCCAAGCGCCTGACAATCGCTCCGCTTGTGCTCGCGCGCCACGCGATGAAGACAGCGGGTATGTTCCGCCAGCCCGCGCCAGGCCCACACCGCATTTTGAAAGTAGTACGGATGCGACTCAGGGAAATCGTTCTGCGGATCGCCGAGATCCGCTTCCGGCGAGCCCCAGATGAGGCCGTAATGCGGATCGTCGACCGGAAATCGCGCCTTGCTGTATTCGTATCTCGCCAGGACGAAGGAAAGCATGCGCTCCAGAACCGGAAGACGCGCGGAAAAAGCTGCCAGATCGCCGGTGTAGTCGTAGGCACGGGCGGAGTTTGCGAGAAAGACACCGGCATTCAGCGGAGCTTCGACCTGATCCTGGGTGTTGTAGAGAAAATTTCCGTCGGAAAGGATGTACTGATCGAGGTAATACTGGAAATACGGCTCGACCTCGGGCGTCAGATTCCATAACTGCTGCGCCCAGACAAACTCATAGTGGGCTACAGGAAACAGGGCATGGCTGCGCTCCGGAATCTTGGTATAAGCGCCTTCCCCGATCTGATATGTCGGCCGAAGCCCTCTGTAACTAACGCGGGACAGAGTTATCCCCGCCCGAGCGGCATCGAGCAGCCAGGGATCCGGAATTTCCACCGGCATCGCGGTTTCATAGAAATCGTGCCAGCGATTCCAGATCCCCGCCAGCGCGCCATAGAACTCGTCCGGAGAAGTATTCATGTAGCGATCGTGCTCTTCGACCTCGGCGCGGTCCGATGCCATGGTTGCCCGGACGCGACCGATTACGCGGCCATCTTCACCGGGGGTGACGAGAACAATACACTCATAGCCCGCTTTGTAGTGAGGGTTCCAGACCGCAATATCAGCAACCGGGAGATATCCGCCGAGGAGGGTGCGCTTGCTGTAGCCTGGCAAGTACTCATAAATGATTGAGTCTTCGCCGGGGAGGAAGTCCGTCGGATCGAAAAGTGCCCCGTTGATGTCCGGATCCCACAGATATTCGTCGTTCGTATTCAATTGCCGGCTCAGACCGTCGGCGCCGAGGTAGATGGACTTCAAGGGCCCAGCTTGCTCATTTCCAGCCAGAGTCCAGCCGATGAACTCCGCGCCGAGTGCGGCGACATTCTCGTAGCAGGGATCCTCGCCGGAATGAAGGATGTAATCGCCGGAAACATCGGGCCCGGGCACATAGTGGGCGACGCGCTCGAGGCGAACATTCTGCGGCGCAGCGATGGGGCGCGGTCGAATGCTCGACAGCTTGCCGACTATTTTCGGAATGCAGGCGATGACTCCGCGATCGGCCGTGACGTAAGCGATGGCGCCGCGATGGGTTACGTGCTTCTCGAAAACCGCGGTCGTTGTGCCGTTGAAACCGGCGACTGCCAGGAGCTTCCAGCCATTCTCCGTTTCGCCGATTTTCAGGGTGCGTGCCGCGCCAGAGCCGGCGAGTACGGCGCCGTCGCGGGAGAAATCGGCAACGAGCGGCGGATGAGCGATCGCTTCCCGCTCACCCGGCAAAAACAGGCTGTATTCGTTCTCGATGCGCGCGGGCGAGTAGCCGCTGTCGGCCGGACGGTCACCGGCAAGGGCATGGGCGAAGGGAGAAAGGCGAATGAACTCCAGCGCGCCCGCAGAAGCGACGCCCTGAAGAAATTTGCGGCGATCGAACTTTCCATTCAACATTGGCATCGGCTTGTCTTCCCTGCAGCTATCTCGGGCCTCCGGCGTCGAAGCCCCTTTCTTCACGCGCTAATGCGGGCCGCCCGGCGAGCTGAGCGCAATGCCGGGCTCCTTCTGTTCGTAAAGGTGGTAGTAGCGCGCTGGTGGCTGGTTCACTCTTGAGTGCGCGCGCAGTTCCATCAGCTGCTTCACCAGACCGCGCGCTTCGTCATCCTGTCCGGTTTTGCGCAAAGCCAGCATCAGGTGGTAAAGCGCCGCTTCGTCGCTGGCGTTGATTGCGAGCGCAGCGCGGCTCTGATCAATGGAGTTCTGCATGCGACCGGCGGAATAGTAGGCCGAGCTCAATAGATCGTGCGCCTCCACAAGCTTT
This sequence comes from Acidobacteriaceae bacterium, assembly GCA_035503555.1. Lineage (GTDB taxonomy): Bacteria > Acidobacteriota > Terriglobia > Terriglobales > Acidobacteriaceae > Palsa-343. Next base: position 9,345 of record DATJTG010000102.1, read on the forward strand.
GGATCGAGTTTCACCGCGGTGGTGGCTGCGCGAATCTCCTCGGCATAATCGGAGCCCGCGCTGGGTTTCCCTTCCCCTGCGAGCGCTTCGGCCAGCAAATACCAACCGTAGGCTTCGTTGGGATGTGCCTTAACCGCGGCGCGAAAGTGCGCGAGCGCCTGTTGCGAGTTGTGCTCCTGCGACTGAACCAGCCCCTGAGCGACACCAAGAAACTGCAGACTCGGATCGAGCTGGTTCGCCCTGTCGAAGTCGTCGGCTGCCCGAGTGAACTCTCCCATCTGCGCCAGCAAAACGCCGCGCACCAGAAAGAGGCGCGGCTCACGAGGCATTTGACCGATACCGGCGCTCACGATATCGACGCCCACCTGCGGTGAAGCATGATCAAAGGAAAGCGTGGCGAACTGGAGGTAGGCTTCGATGTCCTTCGGTTTGGCAAGAATCGCGCTTCGAAGCAGCGTAACTGCCTGAGCAGTGTCGCCTGCCGACTCCGCGATTTCTGCAGCGAGGGTGAGAGCGTCGGGGTGGGGAGGGCTGGCATCCGTCAATGGCCGCAGCGTAGTCAAGGCTGCCTCGAGGTCGTGTGCGTTGTGCTGCGCGAGGGCCAGGTTGTAGCGCGCGGCAGGACTGGCCGGATCGATGGCAAGAACCTGCGTGAAGGCAGTAACGGCATCACCCGCCTGTCCGCTGGCAGCCAGACACGTGCCCTCGTCCGTCAGCGCTTCAGGCTGCCGCGTTATGACAGGGGCGGCGTGGTTGAAGTGGTCCAGAGCTTTCGCGCAGTCGTGATTCCGGAAATCAAAAATCCCCAGCAAGAGATGCGAAACCGGGTCTTCGGGCCTTTGCACGAGAATCTTCTCCAGGATCGGCCGGGCATCCTGTCCCAATTGGAATTTCGTCTGCGCCGCTCCTTCGAGAGCCGGCAGATAAGTGGGTTGCAGCTGGAGCGCGCGCTGATAGGACGAAAGCGCTCCAGACAGATCGTGAGTGCCGGCGGCGGCCATACCGGAAAGCGTCCAGATGCGATAGTCGCCGGGATTCGCCGCGAGCGCGGAGCGGCTCAGCTCCCGCGCCTGAGAGAAATCATGACCGCGAAGAGCGGCAATGATGGGCGCGACGACGTCCTGCGCGGCCTCCTGCGGGAATGCCGCGGGCGCTGCAAGACAGAACGCAAGGAAAAACAATCCAGCCCATGGAAACCGGCAGACCGGCATGACGACCCGGCGAGAGTTTTGCCGCCTGGCCCGTGACCTACGCGATCTCATCATTCAGCCGCGCCTCTACCTCTGGATCCGCACTTGGTTCAGTCTGTGCGGTTGATCCCTCTGCACAGCGCCACGACAGGATAAATCTGCCGCTTTCGTTCAGACCTCATTCCCCGGGTCTGATGGAACTCCGAAATCAAATTGGCGGGAGCGACGATCGCCCGGCTGCCGGTCCAGGATGCGAGCGTGAAAGCGGCAGGCTCAGAAGTCGAACCTCGCTCCCAGCAGCAGATTGCGAGGAGGCAGGTTGCCGGTCGTTGTCCCGAAGTACGCGCTTGCATCTCCGTAGTTGGTGTCGACTCCGTTCAGGTTCACACGGTTAAACAGATTAAAAATGTCGAGACGCAGCTGGAAGCTGAGCCGCTCAGTGATCGCAGTCGTCTTCTTGATGGTGAAATCCGTATCGGCGTATCCAGGGTTGCTGAACTGATCCGGTTTTTCGTTGCCCTCCGTGCCACCGGGACTGAAGGCAGGCTGAGCGAACTGGCCGTGGGTAACAGTACCGCTGTCCACGACTCCGGTGTACTCGTAGGCTTTGCGGCTCTTTTTCTGGCTGTAACTGCTTGCGTCGGGCATATTGAAGTTGTCGCCGTCCGCCGCGTAGTTTCCGCTGCTGGGCGCGAAGGCGATATTTCCAGCGCTCAGCTCGCTCTGGTAATTCGACTGTGTAACGGTGACGCCTGTGGTGTCGACCAGGGAGAGCGGGTTGTAGTTGGCCACAAAGAACGGAGTGCCGGATTCAAGAATCGTCGTTCCGGCCAGGTTAAAGCCGTTTGTGAGACGACGGACGAACCCGTTATAGCCGCTGACACCAGGGATGTCGTAGCTCCAGCCCAGCGAAAAGCGATTCGGCACATTCAAAGCAGACGGGCTGTACCACTGATTGACGTCGAAGGATGTGCCACCGCTGGCGACGTAGCCCTCGGGATAGTTTCCCCAGTCGTCCATCGCCGACGAGCGCGTATACGAGGCCGTGAGGAATCCGCGCTTGCCCAAGCGTCCCTTGATTCCGGCAATGAACGCGTAGTAGTTAGCGCGAGCCCCGTTGAATGCGTAGGTGATAGAGCCGAAGCTGGTGTTGAGGCGTGTTTGCGCCCCCGTTCCCGTCCACACCCCGCTGGAGTTGAAAGTCGGGTGCTGCACGAGATCGCCGGGAAAGATGTTGATGTCGACGCCGTAACTGGTGTTATTGGGATTCTCGCCGCCAAGGACCAGATCCCAGGAGTGAGTACCCGAATAACCGAAACTGGCCACCAGACTTGCCGTGAGCTGGCGCTCCACGCCCGCCGACCATGTGATGGTGGGCTGGGGTGACATGTTCACCGCCGTTCCGCCAACACTGATTTGAGAACCTGCGATGCCGCCCTTCGAATCGAGAGGCGCGCCGACGAACGCGGGCACAGTAAAACCAAAGGGAACCGTGTTCGAAGTCCCATAGCTGAAGATAGGGGCAGCCGTCGACCCGTTGTTATAAAAAGTCGGTTCGACGTACCCTGGCGGATTGCCCTTCAGGCCGTTCTCAGCATTGCCCAGCGTGTATTCGTTGTGGAACAGACCGACGCCGCCGCGCACCACCCACTTGCCGTTGCCGGCCGGATCCCAGGCGACACCCATACGGGGGCTGAAGACCCAGTTGATGTCGTTTTTGAAGACGTTGTTCTGCTGCGTCATGGCGCCGTTGGCAACCTGCTGCGCAAAGTTCGATCCCGTGCCCAGGTGGAAGTTGGCGAGCACCGTTCCCTGCAGGGCAACATAGGGATTGCCGAAGTTGTCGTAGCGAATTCCGTAGTTGACGGTCAGCTTGCGACTGGCCTTCCAGGTATCTTCCGCGAAGAGGCCAAAAGTCGTCTCCTTATATCCGTAATTGGCAGGATCGTAGGCGCCGGTGACCGGGTTGTACGATACGCCTGTCTCGTCGTAGGGGTTGTTGGCGATGAAGTCGATCATGTTGTTGAAGTAGAGATTCGGCTGGTCGTAGGCGCCGGCAAACAGGGCGATGTCATCGCTGCGCCACGCTTCGAATCCTCCCTTGACGCTGTGCGATCTGACCACATGGGTCAGAACGTCACGCCAGTGGTAGCTGTGCTGGATGTAGTCGCCCTCGGCAAATCCGTCGCCCCATCCGGTGCCGAGTTGGTTGACTCCGACGATGGGAACATCGAAGAGACCTGTCTTGGGAGAGATCCCTTCAATCCGGTTATAACCAAACATCGCTTCGTTCAGGGTAGAAGGAGAGAACGTGTGGGTCTCGTTGCCCTGCAGGGAAAACGTGTAGTAGTTGTTAGTCTCGTTGAAGGCCGGCCGCAGCGCGGGGCCGCCCGAATTGATGGTGTCGCGAAAGAACTGACCGTAAGCGCGATCGTTGTGCCAGTACTTGTCAATGCGAATGTTGTACTGCTTCGCGTTGTTAAAGCTGGAGGAGTTGAAATTGCCGGAGTCAAAAACCGGCGTGGAACAGGGGATGGAGACGCCGTCGTAGGCAGTCACATTGCCGGTGCCCTGGGCACATGCCTGCTGCGCCGAGGATCCCGACAGCGTGTTGCCCCAGAGTTGGCCAGCCGTGGATGCCACCTTGACGTTCACCACATGCGCAACCGGATACTTCGTCATGAGCTCGACCTCGGGACTGTTGGGCTCCGCTCCCTGTGCGAATGTCACGAATGCCGGATCCTCAAAGCCCACGAGCGACGTTCCGTTCGACGATAACGAGAGATACGGTTCATATCCCGCGAAAAAGAAAAACTGCTTGTGGGGGATCACCGGGCCGCCGACCGCGAACGACATGTTGTCGCTGTGATAGGGGTTCAGCGGTGTGGGCTGGGGAACACCGAATTCGCCGCGCGCCGTGAACCCCTGATAGGTGTAATAGTCGCTGGCCAGTCCGTGGAACTCATTCGAACCCGATTTGGTGGTCATCACGGTTTGAATCGAGCCAGCACGACCGTAATCAACGGTGTATGTGTTGGTCTGCACCGTCTCTTCCTGAACCACGTCGACATTCGGAGTTAGATTGAGAACGCCGGGACGGATCGTGCTGGTCACGTCCATCCCGTCAACGACGTACTGGTTTCCGTTTTGACCCTGACCATTGGCGCTGACGGAAATGTAGTTTTCAGGATTGAAGTTGAGGGCGCCGCTGGAACCGATGCCCGTGACGCCGGGCGTGATGTAAATCTCCGAGGTAGGATTGCGCCCCGGCATGGGCAGATCCTGCAGCGCCGTTGTGCCCAGTGTTTCTTCGAAGCGGCTGTCCGAGGTATCCAGCAACGGCGCCTGGGTAGTGACGTTGATGGTTGACGAGACCTGGCCGACGGTGAGGCTGAGCGGAACATCGCGCACCTGATCGGTAGTGAGTTCGAAGGAGACCTGGGCCGGTGAGAACCCCTGCGCGGAGGCTGAAACGGTGTAATTGCCAGGAGCAAGGCTGTCGAAATGGTAGACCCCATCGGCGCCGCTTGTGGATTTTTGTGTTACGCCAGTATCGACTTTGGTCAGCGTGACCGCAGCGCCGGCGACGACAGCTCCTTTCGGATCCTGCACGGTTCCCTGCACGCTTGCATTGAACTGTGCGAAACATGCCACGCCTGTGAGCAGCGAGCACAATACCAGAGCGTGGAGAATCACTCTTGCGAATCGTGTCATGACCCCGGCCTCCGTCAAATGGTCAATTCCAGCGTTTTGAAACCGCTTACATGCTTATCCCAGAACACCCGTGAGAGTACTCACGCCGATGGACAGACGCATGAGCCATTGGAACCAGAGGCGAATAGTTCATATGGACTATCGAGGATTGATTCGGTTGAAGCTGCGTTGGCAGGAAGCGTAGACTCCAACCTGCCCGGTGATGGAAATCCACAATCAGAGCAGTCGTTTAAGGAGCGTGGTGCGCCAGGGCTGGTTCCCGCTGCTCGCCGCCTGCACGGTCGCCGCTGCCGGCCTGAGCGGATGCAGCGGCCCTGCCACGGAAAGAATCGCGGTGATCCCGCAGACCGAAGGAACGATGATCTGGGAATCTGTGCACGTGGGAGCCGAGGAGGCGGCCCAGCGGCACAATGCATATGTCTATTGGAACGCCCCCACGCGGGAAGACGACGTGGAGGCGCAGATTGCGGTGGTCGATCGTGTCGTGGGCCAGGGATACAACGGTCTTGTGCTCGCACCCGACCAGGCGCTGGCACTGATGACGCCGGTACGTCATGCCGTGGCGGAGGGAATCCCAACGGTCGTCATCGGCTCGCCGCTCGCGATGCCGCCCGGAAGAGATCTCTCCTACATCCTGAACGACAATGAGCGCGGCGGCCGCCTGGCGGCGCAGCGCATTGGCGAACTGCTTCACGGGACGGGCAACGTCGCCATACTCGGCATCGATCCCGATCTGACCGGAATCATGACGCGCGCACGGGTGTTCGAGGAGGATCTCAGCGAAAACTATCCTGAAATTCACGTCGTGGACAGGCGGATGGGTTCCTTCAATATTCCGCACGAACAGCAGATCGCGCAGGACACTTTGAGGAAACACCCTGACCTCAACGCGATTGTCGCCCTCATGGCTCCGACGGTGGAAGGTACCTTGTCGGCCCTTCATACCGTGCCTCAGAGCGAGAGAATCAAAGTGATTGGATTTGACATCGAGAACTGGCCACCGTTCGACCGCAATCCAAGCCTCGACTGTCTCATTCAGGAAGACACGAGATCGATGGGAGAAGAGGCGGTGGAGCTGATCCTCGCTCGACAGGCAGGCCGCTTCGCGCCCGCGCAAACCATGATCGAACCGCACGTGATCACCCGTGAAAATATGAATTCGGCCGAGATACAGCGGATGCTCTCGCAGGACTGGACGCTGGGGCGCAATCTCTGGAGTCCCATCCAATGAGCCCGCTCCGGCCCCAGGTGCGGTGCCTCGCAGTCGGATCGATCGCCTGCCTGCTGCTTGCCGGCGCTTTATTCGGATATCGCGCGTGGCTGCGCCGGCCGAATCGCGGCCTTCCCTATCGCGACTCTTTTGCCGCGGGCAAAGCCGATGAATGGAGGGCTTTTGGCGGCACCTGGGAACTGGTGAACGGCACCATGCGCAACGATTCCGACGAACGGGGCGCGAAGCTGCTTTCCGGGTCCCCCTGGTGGCGAAATTATTCGGTGGAAGCCGATGTCTATCTCCTCGGAATCAGCGGTGACGCGGGACTGACGATTCGCTCGAGCCGGGAAGAAGAAGGCGTGAACGCATACAGCGGCTACTATGCGGGCGTGCGCACGCTCGACAACGCGCTGGTTCTTGGCCGGGCCGATCACGGATGGAGCGAGATCGTTAAGCCGAATCCGTTGCCCGGGGGTATTCAGCCCTTTCAGTGGTATCACCTCAAAATCGTAGCGGTCGACTGCGACATCGCTGCTTCCGTGGGCAGCGGAAGTGAACCGGACCAGGCCGCAGTCGGAATCAACGATCCCCAGTGCATTGCTGAAGGACGTGCAGGTCTCCGTTCCTATTCTTCAGGCGGCATCTGGCGCAACGTGGTGATCCGCGCCGCGACCCGCCAGGATCTGATGAATATGCTCGAACGAGGCAGCGGGCGCGGCACCCCTGTTCCCAGCCGCGCCGCCTCGTTCGAGCCGGAGTCGCCGGAGGTGCGCCAGAGAATGGAGCGCGAACAGGAGCAGGAAGCGCGCGCGGAGCAAAGCATCGCCGGCGTGAGCACCCAAAGCATCGGCAGCCTGCGCATCAGCTCCTATGCCACACCCGCCAGCGCGACCGTCCGAGGCGTTGTCGTGTTGACCGCGCCGCGGCTCTACGTTCAGGATCCCAGCGGCGGGTTATATGTCGCGCAATACACAGGGCCGCTGCTGAAGGTCGGCGACGAGGTGGAGGTGAAGGGCCTGGCGCACCCCGGTGACTTCAGCGCGGTCATGGATCACGCGACAACGCAGGTTCTGTGGGCTCGCAGTCCAATGCCACCTCTGTCGGTGACCGCATCCCAGGCGGCCACCGGACGCTACGACGCAACGTTTATCGAGTTGCGCGGCACGCTGGCGGCGAAAGAGCGCGGCCCCCACAACAGCCTGATTCTCGATCTTGACGACGGCGCTCAGTCGTTTCGCGCGATGCTCAATCCGGGACGCAGCGGTTCCCTGCTCGCGGCATTGAAAATCAACAGCCTGCTGCGGTTGCGCGGCATCTGCGTGGTTGATCCTGCGCTGACCCGCAACCTCACCCCTTTCGTCCTGCTGCTGCCGTCGAATGAGGATCTGGATGTCATTGCGGGCCCCCCCTGGTGGAGCACTGGCCATATCATTGCCCTCATCATCGCAGTCCCGTTCCTCGCCATGATCGGAGTGATTCTCTATCATCGCGTCGAAAGCTGGCGGCTGCGCGCGATCCTCGACGAGCGCGGGCGCCTGGCCCACGAAATGCACGACACGCTGGCCCAGAGCTTTGCCGGCATCGGATTCCAGTTGCAGGCGATCAGCAATGGCGTCCCTGCGAATCTGCGGGATCTCCATGAGCAACTCGACCTCGCGCGCGATCTGGTTCGGCATAGTCATGAGGAGGCGCGCCGCAGCATCGCCACGCTGCGTGCAGAGGCCCTGGAGTCGGAAGATCTGGCGATTGCGCTCGAAAGCTGCGCGCAGCGCATGGTTGGCGGCACTGCGCTGGAAGTGATTGCCGAGACAAAGGGCGATCCAAGACAGATTCCTCTGCGCACTACGGACACTCTTTTTCGCATCGGCCAGGAGGCTGTCGCCAATGCCATTCGACACGCAAGCCCGTCGCGTCTGATCATTCAGGTCAACTGGTCCGACGATCATGTTTGCCTCCAGATCGAAGACAACGGCAGTGGGTTTGAGCTGGCGGCGCGTCAGACAGGATTTGGAATTCGCGGAATGCGGCGCCGCGCGAAGACGATATCGGCTGAGTTCGACGTAGAGAGCCGGCCCGGAGCGGGAACGAGAATACGAGCGGATGCGCCGCTGCCGCCGCGCGTCACGCCGGCGGAATGGCCGCGAATCCTGTGGAGATTGGTCCGTGAGCAATGGAACCATGCACGATCAGCGAGAACACCCAATTCGAATCTTTATCGTGGATGACCACCCGGTTGTCGTGGCCGGCCTCACGAGTATGCTCGGGACGCAGTCGGGGATGATCGTCGCCGGATGGGCGGCGGGCGGCGAGGAAGCGGTAGAGATGCTCCGCGCAGACTGCGCGGATCTGCTGCTTCTGGATTTACGCATGCCGGGGATGAACGGAATTGATACGCTGCATGCGCTCAACCGCGCGGGTATTTCCATTCGTGCGATCATCCTCACCAGCTACGAAACAGATGAAGACATCTATCGCGCAGTCCAGGCGGGTGCTCAGGGATATCTGCTCAAAGATGCTCCGCAGGCCGACATGGTGGAGGCGATCCGCGCCGTCCACGCCGGGAAACGCTATTTCCCGCGCCCCATTGCCGAGCGGCTTGCCGAGCGAATGACCCGCAGCGAGCTCACGGCCCGCGAGCTCGAAGTCCTGCGCATGCTGGCGCGCGGCCTTACGAACAAGGAAATAGGTTCGGCCCTTGAAATCAGCGGCAACACCGTGCGGAATCACGTTAACAGCATCATCGAGAAGCTGGAAGTCTCCGATCGAACCGAAGCCGCAACATCTGCAATTCATCGCGGCATCATCGATGCACACAACTGAGTTGCATTGAGACTTGGGCGCTTTGGGACGGATATCCATCGCCAAGCGGCAGCGTGAAAGCGAACCGCGGCAGGCAACAGAGTTTGGGACAAGAGGGCGGAAGGCTAATTCATTTGAAGCGATTCGAGACTCCAGTTGCCATCAGTTCTCAGGCGACTCGGAAGCGCGGTTCGGAACCAGAGGTCCGCTATTGCAATCCTCTCTCCCCGACCGTTTTGTAGTGCCAACCGAGCTGAAGTGAGCAGAGGGATCGCACTGACCCCCAAAGTACACGCAATCAGGATTGCGTCTTTCAGACCTGGTGTCTGCAGGCGAGTCAGTAGCGAACCCAGTAGACTCGGCCGCTGAGCTTCACCGGATCTCTTTCAGACGACTGGAGAGTGATGGTGATCGGAACTCCGGGAGTGAATTCCTTCTGCCCAACCTCGCCCACCGCGAAGGAGAGGCCAGCCCAAACGGTGCGATTGTATTCCTCCTGGACGGGCAGATCCCTGCCCTGCTGCTCGGCCTTAAGAACGAAGACTTGTCCCATGTTGGCGTCACCGGCCCAGGTGCGGCGGAGCGAGCCATCCGCTCCATACTGCTGCATCACGATACGAAGATCGCCATCTGCGGGCGCGGGAATCGTCGTTTGAATGACGCCTTTGCCGATGGTGCGGAAATCGGACGCAACCGCGTGGATAGCTCGGGGAATAACGATGTCCTGCTGAACGCCGAAATCGTAACGGTCACCGGCATATTTCCCGTAGCCAATCATGGCCATCTGCCCGGGACCGAGTTCAACGGAGTCAGACCCGAGATGCGGGGCGAATCCGGCGTCTCGAAACAGCAGACGCGGCTGCGCGAGTGGCTTCTGGTCCGGCGCAAGCAGGGGCAGATGAACCGTAGCCACGCTCTGCTGTGGATTGACGACGACGTATACGCTCCCCTCGCCGTCGAGCGCTCCGAAGCCGTAGGTCTGATCGTCGCCGGGAATGCCGCCGAAGGAGCGGATGCGACCCATGGACTGAAGGTGGAGAAAGAGGGACTGCGCGCGGGCGAACCAGCGCACATCCGCGTCGGACATCAGCTCGAGATTGCCATAGGTGGTGTTGATCCAGCCGCCGCGGGCGAGCATGAGCAGCAGCGAGCCTTTCCACTCCGCGAAAGCGCGGCGGTAGATGGTGCCGGTCTTGCCGGGCATGAAGCTGGTGGTGTCGATGCGCTCCAGCGGCACGCCGGCCTGCTCGTAGCGGCGCGCCTGATGATCGCTGTAGATCTCGAGCGTTCGCCAGAAGTTCATCTCCGGCACATCGCCGGGGCGCGGATCGCCGCAGTAGAGTGCGTCAAAGACCTGGAGCCAGCGGAGATCGATGGGATCTTTGAAGGGGAATGGGTAGTAGGTGGAGTCCATGACGCCGCCGAAGCCGTTGAAGGCTTCGAGGACGACATCGGGGTTTTTGCGGCGGAACGCGGCGAGCGCCTCGCGCAGAGCATCGGAGTTGCGGCGAATGATTTCCTCTTTCGAGAGCTTTGCTTCACTCGCCGGCGTGGCCGCGGTGAGATCGGCGAAATCGAAGAGGAACATGCGCACGCCGCGGTCGTACCAGGACTGCATCACGTCCATGAGGTCGGGGAGGAAGCCGCCCTCGAACATCGACATGGCGTTGCCCTGCTTGTTCAGAGAGTCGCGCCAGGCGGACGCCGCATTGAGATGGACGAGCGTATTCGTACTGAACCAAAGTCCGGGCAGGATGCCATTTTGTTTGCATTTCGCGAGCCAGGCATCGGGCCCGTCAGGAAAGTTGGGTTTGCGCCAGGTACGATAGCCGCCGTCAGGCGCGAACCAGAAGGCGTCCATCACGTAGTAGTCGAAGCGAGCGCCGGCTCGGCGGAGGCGGAGGATCTGGTCGAGCTCCTGCATGGTGAGGGCTTCGGTCAGTGGAACGTTGTCAGACAACTCGTCGTACGTCGACCAGTTGTCGTAGACGGAGATGGGATTGGGCAGCGAAGGCGAGGCGAGCGCGGATCGCTGGTACTGCTGCTGCCCGGCAACTGAGGAGACAGCCAGAAACAGACCGAAGAAGATAGCCGGTTTATTGATCATCGTGGATGGCATTCATTTGTGCATAGTAAGGCTCGCCGAGCGAGTCGCGAAGGCTGCGACCGAGTGCAACCGGGCCGATCATGGCGTTCCATTGCGCTACGGCGGCGCCGCTGGGCGCGAGCAATGTGCATTGCGGGCCAGAACGGACGGCAGCATGGGTTACGGTGATCTTGTCCAGATCGAGATCGGCGACAGCGTTGCGAAACGCCGGGGATTCGAGAAGCGTGGCATCCGGCGACGTGAAGTTGAGCGACACTTCAAGGCGCGAAGCGAAGTACTGCTGCGCCTGGCTGCGGACCGTAACCAGTTCGCTGAGTGACTCGCCGGCAAGGAGGCTGTGGTCGTCGAGCGAGATGGGCACCGTGCAATTCAACTTCCGGATGCCGGAGGCCTTCGGCTGCGCCGGCGGCCACAGACGCATCGCCAGCGGCATCTCGATGCTTCCAGCTTCCTGATGAACGGCGAGCTGCAGCTTGCGGAGATTGTCAAACGTTTGCGAGCCGTATCGGAATTGCGGGCCGCCCAGACCGTAGTAGCGGTAATGATTTTGTGACAGCGACAGCGACGTGTTGCTTCCGACCATCCAGGGTGCGGTGGAATCGATATGGTTGTCGCGGAAGGTGGCGGAGCCGGCTGCAATGTCTGCGTTGTTCAGCAGCGCGGGGGCATTATTGAAGGGGCTCCAGACGACCGTGTTGTGATCGATGGTCAGGCCGTTGATGGAGCCGCCGTTCCACGTGTAGATAAAGATGGCGCCCTGGTAGTCCGCCATGCGCGGGCTGCGGCCGTTGTTGATGCACAGGTTGCCGCGCACGAGGCTTTCCCGGGTGACGAAACCGGCTCCGAAAACCGCGACGCAGTAGCCCTGAGTGTCGTGGCCATAGTTGTCGATGACCGAGTTCTTCGTGTTGCCGTAGTCGATGTCGTAGGCTCCGCCATCGACCCCCGGACTGTCGGTCAGGAAGGCCTCGTTGTTGCGGACGACGCAGTCGTCGCACATCCACGTCCATATAGCGTTGGGCGTGCCGATGGATTCCGTGCCCTGCATACCGGTATTCCAGGCGACGCTGGACTCGATGACACCGTGGCGGACACGGAAGAGAACGATGCCGTCACCCTGAACATCGTGGATGACGGAGTTGCGGATGGTGACGTTGCTGCTCCAGTCGGATTCGGGAGGGTAGCCAAGATCGCCGCCACCAACCATGATGCCGACCCATTGGTTTGTATTCCAGCCAACGACATTGTCGATGAGGACGTCATCGAAGTGGCAGTTCTGGTTCGCGGGAGACACTGCAACCAGGCCCGATTCCTTGTGCTTCATCGCACCGCCCATAACGTCATGCACGGCGAGATTGGCAAGATGGATGTGGCGAAGCATGCCATTGTCGCCGCTGATCAGGATTCCGTTGGTGCGGCCGCCCGAAAGATCGAGCGAATCGATGTCCCACTCCTGCTGGTTGAACAGGAGCAGCGCCTCGGCGGCATTGGAATCGGCGACGATTCGCGGACGAGATCCTTCGCCATATGCGGTCAGGCGGATAGGCGCGCCTTCGCTGCCGGAACCGCTGGGCGCGAGCGAGCCATGGCAGATCGTCCCGCGGCGCAAAGCGACGATGTCGCCCGGCCGCAAAGCCTCAGCATTGAGACGAGCGACCGAGTTCCACGCGGATTCCTGAGAGTCGCCAGCGCCGCCTTGCGCGGCGCTGCAATCGAGATAGAAATGGCGGCCGGAGCCGGACGGCGAAGAATTCTGCGCCCTGCCTGTCGATCCAGCAACAAGCAGGGTAGCCAGAAGGAGCAGCGTTCTTTTCGACAGCATCAGAAGATAAACTTACCGGCAATCTGGACGATGCGCTGATTGCCGAAGGTTCCGGTGATCTGGCCGAACGTGCCGTCGGCCTCGTTCCCGTCAGGATTGTCGAAATGCGGAGTATTGAACGTATTGAACATCTCGAGACGAAGCTCGAGGTTATAGCGTTCGGCCATCTGGAACGTCTTGAATAACGAAGCATCCAGATTGATGTAGCCCGGACCATACAGCAGATTGCGGGCGGTATCGCCAGGCGTGTAGCAGGACACCGAGTTGGACGTGGAGCAGTCGAATGGTTTGCTCGTAAACGCCGAGGTATTGAAATAGTGAAGCAGTTGACGCTGACCGCGGGGCAGGACGGGATTACCAATCACATCAGGACGCAACCCCGGGAAGACGGAAGTGGGGTTGTTGCCACGCACCACGTTGATCGGTGTACCCGTACGCATCATGTAGATGGAATTCAGCTGCCAACCTCCGAGGATGGCATTCTCGGCGGAATTCCAGTTCGAACCAAAGTGCTGGCCCTGCCCGAAGGGCAGACGGTAAAGACCGCTGAAGACAAAGTTGTGCCGAACGTCGTTGTCGGAGTTTCCCCATTCCTCGTGGAGGTTGTAGGGATTTTGCGGCTCATTGTTGTTGTAGTGGCCCACGTTGAAGGGCGCAGGGCCGTTGTCGAGATCATGACCGTACGTGTAAGAGAGCAGGAAGCTCAGATTGCGCGACTGCCGTTTGGTGAACTTGACCTGAAGCGAGTTATAACTGGCGCTTCCATAATCGCTCAGGTATTGAATCTTGCCCAGGTTCGGGGTGATCAGATTGTCGGGATGACTCGGATCGCTTGCGTACGGATTCGCATTGATATCCCCGATCTGATAGGAAAGATTGTGCGCCAGGGTGCCAACGTATGAGACCTCGAGCGAAAGGTCTTTGGTGAGCTCGCGCTGCACGGCCAGGTTGAACAACTGCGAAGATCCCGTTTTCAGGTTTGGGTCAACCGCGTAGGTCGTTTCCAAACTGCCGTTCGCGAGCGTCGCCGGATTGATGACACCGCTGGAAGGCGCGTTGATCGTCGTGTTACGCGGCACGCCGGTATCGAGAACGTATTGGTAAGGAGGCCCGTCGTACCAGTAATTGGTGTACACGAACTGGTCGGCAAACGGGGCGTTCTGAGTCAGGAAGTCTTCGCGGCCATCGTTCTCCGGCGAGTAGAAAATGCCGTACCCGCCGCGAATCACCGTTTTGCGGTTGAAGAGATAATCGAAGCCGACGCGCGGCGCAAAGTCGTCGAGACGGCTGTTCATGAGTGAACGCGAGTTGGTGCCGCGCCCGGCGAGCAGAATATCGCCGCTGGCGACATCGAAATTCGATTCATAGTTATGGGATTCCAGATAGGGAGCGTAATATTCCCAGCGCACACCGTAGTTGAGAGTGAGGCGGTCCGAGGCTTTGTAGGTGTCCTGCGCATAGAGCCCCAGATACCAGCTCTGCGTATGAGGCTGAGTGAGTTGGAGCCCGATGTCGACATCGAAGGGCAGACCGAGAAGCAGGTCCGCGATGTCATCGCCGCCGTTGTAGAAGGCAGCGCCCTGCACATAGTAGCCGTAGGTGGGATCGGAAGTCTGCGAGAACCCATAGCTCCCGTAGTATTCAAATCCGGTAGGAAACAGAGTAAAGACGGGATGAGAATTCAGGCCGCGAAACTCTTCGCCGAATTTGAACTCATGCCGCTGGATCGAACTCCAGATAAAGTTGTCGGCGATGGAATAATTGTCGTCGTTGATGTGATATGGCTTGTAGGTTGATCCGCCCGCAATATAGCCGGTGCCCAGATAAATGTAGGGAAAACCAACCGTCACAGGAAAGCCGGGCACATAAATGTTGCCCAGTCCAAATTCCTGGGAGTAGTTGTGGTCGTTGAGCAGGCTGTAGAGATTTTCATGGTAGCTGGAATAACCGGCGCGCAGCTCATTGGTCGTGGTCACACTGAATACGTGGGCGTATGTTGCAGAAACGGTCGTGCCCTCCACATCCTCCTTGTTGGCCTGGTCGGCATCGCCCGCGCCCGAGACTACCGTGTGTCCCCAATAAGGATCGGTGGTCAACGAGTTCGAGTTGAAGTAGTGGAAAGTAAGATAGACGCGATCCTTGTCCGTGATGTTCTGGTCGAAACGGGAGTCGACCTGATTCTGACGGTAGGTCACCGGAGAATAGGCGAAGAAGTTATCGAACCAGCCGTTCAGGGTTCCCGGCAGATCAGGCGTGGGGAAAAAGTTGAGCAGCGTGTTCTTGCCCGCCGTGCTCACCCGGCCGGCGGGAATAATATTGCCTGCGAACTGCTGGGAACACCCGCCATAGCACGCATAGGAGACATTGGGATCGAAAATATTGATCTTGAGTCCGGCAGGCGCGCCACCCTGGGCGACGGGAGTGAGGCCGGCATAGGGGTCAACCATCTGCGACAGATCCGCTGAGCCGTCTCCGGGAAATGTGATCTGATTGACGGGAGGCGTGCTGTACAGATAGGTGTATGCGTTGGTCTGGCGTGTGCCTTCGTAAGATCCGAAGAAGAATGACTTATTGTGGATGATGGGCCCGCCGAGGGTCCCCCCAAAATTATGCTGCTTGAGAACTGATCCCGGCTCCTGAGCCCCGAAGCCGTATGGGCGCGCGGCCGTGAAGTTGGGGCGGAAAAACTCATAGGCATCGCCGTGGTATTGATTGGTGCCGGCCTTGGTATCGATGGAGACAACGGCGCCGGCCGAAGAGCCGAACTCTGCATTATAGGCAGACGTTGCGACCTTGAACTCCTGAACGGAGTCGACGCTGGGAACCACGGTGATGTCCTGGGTGCGATTGGTCGTAGCTTCCACACCGTCGATGGTGATGGAGTTCCCGTATTCGCGGGTGCCATCCGACGAGATGGAGAATGAGTTGATGCTGCCGTTCGCGGTCACAACGCCGGGCACGAGCATGGGCAGCGCAAAAAAGTTGCGCGACAGCAGAGGCAGGTCGACGATATCTTCGGATTCGATGGTCGTCCCTTGCTCGGCGGTCTGCGTCTGGAGCATGCTCGGGGCTGACGTGACGACTACCGTGGTGGTGGCTGCGCCCGCTTTCAGCTTGAAATTGATGAGCAGTTTTTGATCGATGACCACGGTCGCGTTCAGGGCCTCCGCCGTGGCAAAGCCAGGAGCCGACGCGGTGACCTTATAGGTGCCGGGCGTGACGTTGAGGATAACGTATTCGCCGACTTCGTTGCTGCGGCCCCGAAACGCGACGCCCTTGTCGACTTCGGTGGCGACGACGTCAGCGTGCGGGACGACAGCGCCGGTTGGATCGGACACCAGTCCGGTGATGGCGCCAGTGGTCGCCTGAGCGTAAGCCCGGGGAACAAGGAACAGGGATACGCCGAGAACTGCGCACAGGCCAAAGATCTTCAAAATTGTGCTTCTCATCGTCTTATCCACTCCACTGTGTGAATCTCGGGAGACTGTTGCGCGAGAATTCCCCTTGCTGGAAGCCCACGGAGTACGAGGAATGTCCGCGGGCAACATTGAGTAAACGAATTCTCAGGCAGCGAATACGGTAAGTGCGAGCAGGAGCGACTGTCAATGCTTAACTGGATAACCCTTGATGTAATCGTTTGCACAATGATTTCGCCTGGAGCTTGCCTCGCGCTGCGGCTCGACTTCCACAGCTATCCCAGGCTCTGGAAGCTGTCGCAATTTGAGTAAACGATTTCTTGCACTCGCGTGTTCGCGCCCACCTTCACGATTTTCGAGTCCCACCCGATCGTAGTGACCCTGACTGAGGGAATATGCGAGCCGGCCAGCGATCTTCGCAGCGCCTGGAAGAGCCTTCAGGGCGCGGGGCTGAGTCGGTAGTGGTGCGCGGCATTGCGCAGCTGCTTCTCCGCGTCCTGCTCGGATTCGCTTTCGCCCGCGCGCAGGCCCTCGACCGCGGCTGGGTTCGCCGGTGCATGCATTTCGGCAGAGAGGATCAGAGCCGCGTCTTCCAGGTGCGACCGCTTCTCCAGTTCGCCATCGTAGTCGCGCGCCTGATCCCACATGGGCGTCTTGCGGAGAGCCAGATTGATGCCCTGCGATAACTCACCGTCCGCAAACGTTCCGACGTTCTTTCCATCGATCGCGAGGATGTAACGCCCCGGCCGCAGATCGGTCACCTGAAGCGTCTCCTGGTCCCAGTCGGCCAGATCGCTGATGCGCAGCACAAACTCCATGAGCGGATTATCGAAATTGAGCGGTAGAGGCAGGGCGTCGTCGAGCTGGTCCCACATGAGAACGCCGCCGTGCCGCGCGACCGCAGTAACCCGGGTGCGCTGGCTGCGAACAACGGCGCCTTGCGAGCCTGAGATCGCAACTGAAGTGACGACTGGGTCGACGTGCCATGCTCGCATCACAGCCTCGGCCATGATCCAGTGCAGCGGCTCCGACGGGTGGATGCGATCGGGAACCAGCAACGCGGCCAGCGAAGGATCAGTGGCTTTGGCCCGCTCCAGCAGATCTTTGACCGGATCGCAGTCATCGATTACTGCCAAGTTCTCGCGCCGGCCAAGCGCTGGCGTGGCCCGCGCGTTTTGTTCTGTGGTTGCCTCGTAGCCCGCGAATTCCGTCCCGTGCGTGATTTCGTCGTAGGGTGTGTTTTCGATCAGCGTTATTCGCGCACCGGGCGCGGCTGTGCGCAGCAGGCTCAGCAGCTTCTCGTACGCGGACTGATAGGCTGCGAAAACGGTGTGATCCGGCGCCATGTAATCGCCGTCGTTCATTCCCAGCATCACGGTAATGACCGTAGGGTGCCATGGCTCGACATCGCGACTCACGCGCACTCCCGCGTCACCGGCAAATCCTCCGGTAGCCTTGTCGCCCGGAACTCCCGCGTTATGCCACGCAGCGTCCAGAGCGGGATACCGCGTCTCGGCGAAATCCTGGATGTCGCGCGTATAGAAGCGCTGCGCCGTGATGCTGTCGCCGTAGAAAGCGACGCGATCGCCGTTGTGAAGATAAAACTCCTGTCCACGGACCATTTCAGGGTTCAGGCATGCGGCAGCCGCAATGGCGGCGGCTGTGCAGAGGAACAAACGGCTGGATCTGCTTCGAATAGGCACGGGAATCGAAGGACTTCTCCTGGAATGGGCGCGGCGCGACCGTTCCAACATGAGGTTTCACGGATCGCTGCCCCACAATCATATGCCCCGGCAGCGCCTTCGCGAGCGCATGCCGGGCAGCCGCGCCGCGGGCGCGGCGTTTTCGTTTCGACTGGATGCGGTTCCCGTTAGGGTTGTGGCTTCGCGGGCGCAGCGCCGCTTGCCGGGACAGACGCTGCCGGAACCTCGGCCGGCTTCTGCGCGGGCTGAACCGGGGCCGCCGCTGCGGCCGCAGCCTGATGACGCCGCTCCGCGGCCTGCTTCGCCTCTTCTTCTTTCTTCGTCTTTTCCGCGGCTGCTTCTTCGTCGGTCACATAGCGAAACATCTGCACCCGGCCGGGATATTGCTCGCTCGTAAAGATGCGATTGTTTTTTTGATCGATCCCGACACCTACGAGCGCCTTGAACTGGCCCGGCAGTTCTCCGTGGCCTGTGCCGATCCACGTAAGCAGCTGGCCCTCTTTATTAAAGACCTGCAGGCGGTCCTGCATCTCGTCGGCAACCCAGATGTGTCCGTCGCTGTCGACGGCGATGCCCTTGGGGCGAGCGAATGAGCCCGGGCCATCTCCGGCTTTGCCGAAGGCGCTGATGAAACCCCCGTCGGCGTCGAAAACTTCCACACGGTCGTTAAGCGTGTCGGTCACGTAGACATTCCCGTCCTTATCGACTGCGACGCCCTGAGGAGCCGCGAAATCGCCGGGGCTGGTGAGGAAGTGGTTTTTGCCGGCGGTCCCGATGCGGCGCAACAGTTTGAGCGTGTCGGCGTCGTAAACGATCACCTGATCCTGCTGCGTGTCGACGACATAGAGGAAGCGGTTGTTCGTGTCGATCGCGAGACCGACCGGATCGACGAGGCCTTCCGTAATCTGGCTGTCGAGTTCGTGCTTCGCGTTGAAGATGAGCACGTGATGCAGTTTTCCATCGGACACGAAGAGGCGATCGTCATCGTCGATGGCGAGGCCGTTGATCCATCCGAAGTGCGCCTCAAATCCGTTGCGGATGAGCTGGGTTTCGTGGGTCTCCGGATTGAAGATGAAAACGGCTCCAACTTTCTGATCGGCCACATAAGCGAAACCTTTGGAATCGACGGCAATGCCATACGGCCCGATCAGCTGCCAGGGATACGTTTTCGGATTGAATTTTTCCTGGTCGGACTGGCCGCCTGCCAGACGATCCATCCATGTGGCCTTGGGTTTGGCGTTGGCCGCCGGAGTGTAGTCGATCTTCTGTCCGGCAAAGTAGTCCATCCAGCGCACGCGTGCAATGTTGGGCGGGCTGGGCCACACCAGCTTGGTAGGATCGAACGCAAACTTCCGCGGCCCGGTTGCGTCGCTCGCCGCTGCATTCGCATTTTTCTTCTTCTTGTTGTCGGCCCGCGCGGAAGACGGGAACGTCGCGGTCAGCACCATGAGGAGCGCAGCCGCGATCGCGGCGCGTCTGCGAGGGGACGAGTTGGGGAAGCCGGTCATAATCACTCCTGTCATTTCGCAGGGGGAGCTGGGGTGGTGGTTTCGTTCATGTTGAGCCGGTTCTTGTGGCACATATCGCAGAACGCCATGTTGTTCGTCTGATCGTGCACCAGCAGCCCCGCCTGCGCGGAGGCATGCGGCTGGTGGCAACTGAGGCAGCTGAGCGGAGTTTTCACCTTGCTCTGGTTGGTGGGATCCATCACGTCGGAAACCGGGTGATAATCCACCGGGTGGCCGAGACCGAAGCGCAGCGGCAGTATGGGGACCTTGTTCTTTTGGTAGTAGTCACCCGGCAGCTTCACCGTGCCGCTGAAAATCGTGAGCGTGCCGTCGTCAGCCCTTTGCGGCGCGGATTCGGGACCGTGACACTCGAGGCACAGCGCGTTGCCTTTCGCGCGCAGCAGGTGGTCGATGTCGCCGCCGTGGGGCGTGTGGCAGATCCCGCAGGCCTGGCCGAATACAGGCTGATGATGGATCGCTTTCTTCCCCTCATCGGCAATGTCGCTGTGGCAGCCGACACAGATCGTTACACCGTCGGACTTGGGCAGTCCGGGCTCTCGTGACGCATGTGGGCTGTGGCAGTCGGTGCAGTCGCCGGCGGCTCCGGGATGCGGCACTTTTGCGGAGTCGATGAGTTTGCCCTTGTCGTCGTGGCAGGTGAGGCAGAGCGTTTTCACGTCCGCCGCTGTCAGCACGACTTTCCCGTCTTTCGCCGGGGCATGGCAGGTATCGCAGCCGCCTGGCGCAAAAGGAGGATGCGTGAACTTCGCCATCAGCTTCGGCTGCGCCGATTGGTGCGGATCGTGGCATTCCAGGCAATTCGCGGTCGCGAACGGTTGATTATTGTGCGCCTTCTGCAGATCGGCGTCCTTCGCGTCGTGACAGTCGAGGCACAGCGCGGGCGCCGGCTTGGTGAGGTGGAACCGGTTCTCGTCGGTGGGGTCGGGACCGGTCTTATGCGTCGTGTGGCAGGTGTCGCAGCCCATGTCGAGCGCCGCATGACGGCTGCCCTTGTCGGGAACGTGCAGGCCGGTGTCGTGGCAGGAGAGGCAAAGGTTCTCCTTTTCACCACCCGATGCTGGTTTCAGCAGTTGATTCTTGTTATCGCTTTCATGCGGATCGTGACACGTCAGGCAGTCGCGCACCGCGGGCGGATGCACCGTGCCCTTGATGTCAGCGGCCTTCTTATCCGCGTGGCAGGTGATGCAAAGAGAGACCGGTGTCGCGGTGATGAGCTTGACACGCGTGATGTCCCGGTTGACGCGGATTTCATGGCAGCTCAGGCAGCCCATCGCCATCGCCGAATGGACAAACTTCCCTTTGGTTTTGTCGGTATGGCATTCAACGCATTTCGACGCGTCGGTTTTCGGGTCAAGGGGAACCGGGTGAATCTGCGCCGAGGCACGCGACGCCAGCACGATGAATAGCGCAAAGAGCATTGAGATTCCCCGCAAGCGCGCGGAGACGCGCCGGCGGCCGCGCGAATCTCGGCCGTGGAGCGCGATCGAATTGCCAATAAGCCGCTGCATCATGGGGACATCTTGCGGGCAGACCGGCTCGCCGTTCCGCCCCGCAAGGAACATTACATCCGTACTCGTTACCTCCGGGCTGTGAGATATGTCACGTTGGCGAGGTTTCCCGCCGGGAGCGAACCCGATCTCCCGGAGGCCACGAGTCCGGACCTCAGGAACTTTGCTCCGGCCAGCTTGAGCCCGCGGAGGCACCGACTGGCAGGACCTGTCCAAAAACGGTCCAGGAAGACCATCGCGGGAATCCGACCGTAAAAAAGGGCCGATGAACTGAGTGCGCATCAGGAGACCTCAGTGAATCGAACTATATTGATTTGCCTTGTTCTGGCCGCCGGCACGCCCTTCGCCAGCGCTCAAATCGTTTCTCAGTCCACCGACGTTCTCGGCGCCCATTTGAATTCCGGCAGAGGCTGCACAGCCTGCCATGCTCCCCACAGCGGCGCGCTCGGCAACGGAAGCCAGCGCAGCGCCGATACCGCGACGGGGCAAGTCGCTTTGTGGGGTGAGGATGCTTCGGGCCTCTACGGTAAGACCATCTCTACGGACGGCGGCAAGTATGAGGAGACGCTGCCCACCAGCCTGACGGCCGGCACTCCGGATGTGGGCGGGATGCTCACCTGCCTCACCTGCCATGACGGCAACTACGCCCAAAACGCGATGATGAAGAACAAGGTGTATGAAACGCTGCCGTCGACCTACGGGAGCGGTACCGTGCCCACCATGTTCGGGTCCCGGGACGGCAGCAGCGGCGACTATCTGAGCGACCACCCCATGGGCCTCTCCGCCGTGGTGTCCTGCGGCGGATCGACGGGGTGGGACTGCGCCGAGAGCGACGGCGTTATCCGCATGAACGGCGCCAACGCGAGCCGCTTCGTCTCCAATTACGGATTCTTCGTGAAACCCGCCAGCTACAACAACAAAGCCGTTATCATGTGCACCACCTGCCACGAACCGCACTCGATGAATACAGTCACGATCGGCAGCGGGTCTGCGTCGGGCTTGCCGGCAGGCACCTATGCGACGATGTTCTTCCTGCGCGGCCCCTACAATCCCAACGACACGAATCCCATGTCCAATCAGACCGCGCAGTTCTGCCGTCAATGTCACGCCGACAAATCGAACGAGATGAACGGCAGCTCGGCGAGAACGGTTTTCTGAGTCAGACCTGCGCCTGGATCCGCAGTCGCCGATCCGGGCCAGCCCACCGGCCGGAGATCTTCGTGCACTCCGCCAGCCCGTCAACCGTTACCTCCGGATGGTTCCGGGCCTGCGGGGCACGGCCGCGGTTACGCTTCCGTCGGGGTTGTGCGCCACCGCGTGGCACGTCAGAACACAGGTGTTGGCGGCCCGATTATAGGAGATGGGCAGGCCGGCGTTGGGCGCCACAACATTCACATCGAAATTGACCAGGCGCTCCCCGGAAATGGTTCCGCTGGTCGCTCCCATGCCGTGCGCTGTGTGGCAGGTGGAGCAGGTCACGCCCGCATTGATGTGGTCGCTGTGATGATTCCAACTGGTATTCTGCATGATTTGATTTTGCAGATCATGGCATTTGCCGCACAGCGCATACGGGCCGTTTACGCTCAGATCGGGATTCGGAAAGAGATTGGAGATCAGCTGGCCGGGCGACGTCGTCTGGCTGAACTCGTAGCGGCGCTCCAAAATGTGCGTCCACTTCGAACCGTGCGGCCCGTTCGCGCCGGTGCCTCCGAACTCGCGATTGTCGTCGCTGTTGTGGCAGTCGGTGCAGAGAATCTGGTTGCCCATGGCGCGTCCCTGTGTGGCGCCGTCGAGATTCAGCATGTACGGCCGCAGGCTTTGCTGCGGCAGCGGACTGTTGCTCGTGTGCATCACGGGATGGCCCGATGTGGATGTGACCGCAAACTGCGGAATGAGATTGAGCGGATCTCCGGCGGAAACAGCGCGCACCGGGAAGTATCCATAGATGGGCAGAATCTGTTTGCCGGCGCTGGTTCCGTGGCAGCGCAGGCAATTCTCATACTGATTGACAGCCGGCGTAAGGACGGTAATGCCGTCGCTGGCGCTGATGCCGGCCACCTGCGCCTGCGAAATGCGGATCAGCGGAGGCGGTGGAAAGACACCGACGATCTGCGAGCCGTGCCCACTGTGGCAGTCGACGCACGTGGCGTGACGATTGTTGTTGAGAAGCGTGTTCTCGGTCGCATCATGCGGATTGACGGAATTGGGGAACGGATGGCCAACCTTCGGCGTCGCATACTCGGCGAAGACGTTGGCGTAATTCGGCATCGGTGAGACGTTGGCGCCGTTGTGACAGCCGATGCAGTCCTGCTCATTCTGGCCGCGCAGCAGGCGGGTGGGCGAAGCGGCGTTGTGGGGGGCGTGGCAGCCGATGCAGGCATCCGCCGCCACCGTTGTGTAGCTGCCCAACTGCGCCTGCGCCGAAATCTTGGCGGTGGATAAGGCATGCGCACTCGTGGCCCAGCCGGTGAGCGGATTGAACTGACCGCTGATCTGTCGTGTGGGATCATGGCATGCCAGGCACATTGCGCCACTTGAACTGTCGCGCACCAGAAAGTTCTGCGACACCAGATCGCGCGCCTGCACGTGCGGATTGTGGCAGGAAATACACTCCACACCACCGCCGATGAGCCGCACCGCACCCGTAGGATCCGCAGTCTTTCCGCTGGTCGCCAGCGTGGCCGCGAGATCGATGTTGTCCTTCAGCGGAACCTGCATGCTGAACGGGTGCGACGACTGCAAATTGGCTCCGAAGACGTCCTGGGTGTACATCGATCCGTGCATGGTCACCTGGCCGTATGCGACGGTGGTTCCCACGCCGACGGTGCCGTCGTGGCAGCTCAGGCATTGGTTGCTGGAGTAGCCCAGCGTCGGCTGCCGCGCCTGATTCGTCTCGGTATCGCTCGAATAGAGGTTGTACGTCTGAGTCGTGAGCTTCTGGTTCCACAGCCCTGTGTTCAGCCCGGAATGCGGCGCATGGCAGTAGGCGCAGGCATCAGGCCGCGCTCCCGTGATCGGTGACGCGCTGCCCGGCCCGAAGTTGTGCATCCCCATCGCGTCGGTGGAGATCTGCGCCACCAGGGGTGATCCTGTCAGAGCGAGCAGCGCCCCGACAAACCAGGCCGACCGTTTCACTTCCCTTCTCCCGGTTCCGGCTTCTGGCCGGCGTATTGAAACTCCTGCACCCGCCGGTTGAACGAATCCACGACGTACACACGATCGTTATCATCGATGAACAACCCGGTTGGCAACTGAAATTCGCCCGCGTGCGTGCCGCGCGCTCCAAAGTAGTACAGCAACTGGCCCTGCTGATTGAATACCTGCACCACGCCCCACAGACTGTCCACAATATAGACATCGCCTTCCGAGTCCATGCCCACCGCTTTAGGCCGGAAGACAGCGCCCGGAGCGTCGCCAATCTTTCCAATCGAGAACTTGAACGTTCCCGAACGGTCGAACGCCTGCACCCGAAAGTTCATCGAATCCACCACCAGCAGCGAGTTGGCGGTCAGACGCAGTTCGGTGGGGTAACGGAATTCGCCGTCGCCTTCGCCTTCCTTACCGATGGTCTCGAGGATGTTGCCCTGCATGTCCATCACATACACCTTATTGCGCAAGGTGTCGGAAACATAAATGCGCTGCGCCGCTGAATCGACGGCAATGCCGGTGGGCCGCTTGAAGTAGCCTTCGCCGCCTTTTAGCGCGCCGATGGTGCGCAGATGCTTCCCGCTCGGCTCGAAAACGAATATTTCGCCTGCTTCGGAATCGGTGACGTAGATGTTGTCCTGGGCATCGACCGCTACGCACTGCGGGTTCAGCATTGAATCGCTTTTCCCCGTGCGCTCGACGAACTTATATTTGTGCTGTTCGAAATCGAAGATGTGGACGCCTGCAGCGCCAGGGTCGGTGACGATGATTCGCCCATGCGAATCGGCAGCCACGCTGTAAGGCCGGTGCATCACGCGATAGTCCGGCGCGCCCGCGATAAAGTTCACCACCTTCGCCCAGAAGCGGCGATCGGCATGAACTTCCTTCTCCGACTGGAAATCCCGCTCCCACGTGAGACTCCGGCCGCCATCGAGCGACATCACCCAGACGGGCGTGGCGGTCCTCGCCGTCGATTTGCTGGCAGCCTGCGTCGGTGCGGGCAGCAGAGCCATTCCGGCGAGAACCGCGGCCGCGCTCGCACACCACAATCGGATTCCGCTCAAAATACGTTGAACCACCGCGAAACTCCCACGTAGTAGGTGGAAACAGTCGCCGCCGGCGTACCGGAGGCACCAAAGCCCTGCCCCAGACGGGCATAGCCACTGTTATAGGAGAGCTTGCGCGTCTGATACTGGATCAGCGTGCTGAACTCATCGTTGTCGTTCCCCGACGTGATTCCGGCATTGGTGATATTGGTGGTCGACCTGGCATACGCCGCCGTGAGGATCAGGTTCTTTACCGGGCTGCTGGAGAGTCCCACGGAATAGCTGGTACCCCCGTAGAGACTGATCACACTCGAAGGCAGCACCGGCGAAGGAATGGGCACGGAGACAAGCCCCGCACCGGTTTCGAGCGCCTGCCCGTCGGCCTTGGAATAGCCGCCGTTGACCGAAATCCAGCGTCCGTATCCCACCGCCGCGCTGTAATTCTCGCTGCTGCTGGTAGTCCCCGCGTTCTGCGTGAGAGCCGTGCGCGACCCACCGGCCCCGAAGCTCAAATTGAACGTTCCCCAGTTACGCCGCACATTCAGGGAGTAGTTGTAGAACGAATTCATGTACGTCACCAGCAACGTCTCCGCATTCTGCGCGTACCCAAACGACTCGGTCACATGCCAGCCCTCGACTTTGCGCGAATAGTTCTGCGCGATCGTAAAGCCCATCGTGTCGCCGCCCCCCTGCTCGTCGGAATTCTCGGTCAGAGACACGGACCCGTTGAATGTTCCGTCCAGGATGTTGCGCAGATAGGTCACGCCCGCGGCAAATGTATCGTCACCGTAGTTTTCGCCCAGGAAGGTCTGGCTCCGGTGCTCGGCCGAGACGGAAGTCTGAAGGCGCGGCGTGATCGCGTACGTTGCGACCGAAAGAAAATCGAGAGAGTTTGACGTCTGGCTGGTATTCGCGCCCGTTACCGCGCCTCCGGCGGCCACTACCGCTTCCAGCAACTGCCCGGTCAGGTTGTCGGAATAGTTCAGGCTCGCGGTAAACGTCAGCTTCTGAGAGGGGCGCACGGTGGCGATCGTGTTGACCAGGTCGATGGTCCCGTTGGTCGTCGAACCGAGATAGTTGCTGTCCCAATACGAACGATTGAACGAGGCCGAGGCCGATCCATTCATGGGCAGCGCATGAGAAACGTTAGCCCCCATGGCGTCGTTGGTGGCTTGAATTTGAGACGGACCTTCGTCGGAGACCAGCGACGGAATCTGCGAGTGCGATCCCCCTGCAGAATAAAACGCGCCCAGGTTGAAGCCAGCCACGCGGTAACTGGAACGCACGTTGGCGGAGTCGAAACTGTTCCTGCCCTCGTCGTTAATCCCGTAGACCGTGTAGGTGCTGCCGCCGCGCTGGTAGCCCGCCGAAAGGCTGGGCAGATTCTCCAGGTTCGCGCTCCAGGACGCAGAGAACGTGTCGCTGTTGCCGTGCGTCACATAATTTGCCAGGCCGGGAACATCATAGTTGCCGTCGCTGTTCCACGTGTTGGAGTAGCTGATGGATCCCGGAAAATGGCTGCCGCCGAAGATCGATGTCGTCAGGTTGACGCCGCTCGCGTTGGATATCGATTGAAAGTTGGAGTTGGCGCGGGACTGGTTGAGATAAAACGAGCTGTTGTACGAAACAAAGTTGGGGTTGTAGTAGTTCCCCGCCAGCGTGCCGGCCCCCGCCAGCGCCCAGCTGTGGCTCGAACTGCTCTCATTCCCATACGTGGCGGAATAGCCCGGAGCAACAGTGCCGGTGAGCGTGGTCGTGAAATCGCCGACTTTCACCTGGGCAGTCAAACAGGGGCCTGCCAGCAGGATTCCCACCTGCACCAGCCACGCAATTCGCTGCCAACCCTTCACGGTGCGCCATCCCTGTCTTCAACGTCAGCGTGACTTCAAAGCTCACGCTCGTTACTTTCGTTACGAATATCGCCGCTCACGCCCTCGCAGCGCTGCGACATTCGTCACACATCTCACACCCTCGATTCCGGCGTCTTGTGCGCCCTAGAATTCCTGCACCTTCGCGTTTTGCCGCAGTTTTGAGTCGAGCGCGGCGCGCAGTTGGTTCCTCCTGGCCTCGTGCAGCTGTTTTTCGAGCCCGGCCCGCACGTCCTGAAATTTCGCCTCTCCCGCCAGCGTGTGCGCGTTCAGGCGAACGATCGTGTACGCCTGATCGATCTGGATCACATCGCTCACATCTCCGATCTTTGCCGCGCGAATCCATTTCAGGACCGGCGGCGCGATCTGATCGACGGCCAAAGGCTTGTGCTCGCCCATCACCACGCGGTAATCGTCGTCGGAGAGCTTCTCCGCCAGGAGTCCAAAGGCCTCTGCCGTCTTCGTCGGCTTCGCCTGGCGCAAATCGTCCTCCGCGCGCTTGCGCCCCTCTTTCAACTGGTCAGGGGTGGCGTGCTCGGGCGGAAGAACCGAGATCGTCTGGAACGTAAACGACTCCGGATGCGTGTATTTGGCGGGATTCTTCGCGTAGTAGGCGTGTGCTTCGGCAAACGTGACCACGCTCTTGCTCTCTACCTCGGATTGCAGGAGGGCATCAATCAGCAGAGACCGGCGAATCTTCTCCTGAAGTGCCTGCTGCGATCCGTGAAATTCCGATTGCACGAAGGCGTTGTACTCGTCGGGGCTGCCGAATTGCTTGCGGAACTGCGCTTCGGCGCGAGCCATTTTCGCCGGCGCAACGGTCATGTGACGGCGAAGAGCCTCCTGGTACACCAGCTCCTCAAAGACCATCATCTTCATGGCGCCGTCGCGAATCTGCTGCGCAAGCTCTTGGGGAATCGCGCCGTTGTGCTGGCGCGCATAAGGAAAGATTGCGTACTCCTCGCGGAGAAGGTCCACGCCCGTCAGCACCGAGCCATTGACCATGGCCACCGGCTTGTCGGTGGCGGTGACCATCGGGGCCGCCGCGCCGTTTCCTGGAGCCGGACTGAGCCCGGTCGGCGCATGGGAAGCCACTTGCGCGCCAGCCATGGCAGGTCCCAGCAGAAATATTCCGCAAAGGAGAGTTTTATTGTTCATAACGACTGTCCTGGGTGACGTTGGGGGGACCGAAAGAGCGGGGAGGGAATTTCTGCGCACCCCTCCCCTCGTGCGTTGTCAATGGCTAGAAGATGGTTCCAGCAGAAGAGCCATTTGCTTCGTTCGATTCGCCGCCATGGCACTGCCGGCAGAACTGCGCCGTCTGGTTGGTGGCGGTGTTGGCATCGGCCGGGTTGTAGGGTCCGCGCAGGAAGAACATGGTCGCGTAGGTGCCCGCCGCCATGCCGGAGTTCTTGGCATTGACGTTCACCACGTTCATCACATGCTGGTTGTGGCAGGTGGTGCACAGAACCACCGGCTGGTTGTTGTAAGCGCCCGGGCTGACGAAGAAGCCGTAGTTCTTCACGAACAGTGAGGAGTTCGTTCCGGTCATCTGCACCGCGCCAGTCGCGCTGATCGTGCAATCCCAGTTGTAGGAGCCCGTGCAGCTCATCACGGCATTCAGGCCCACCGGGTGATCGTTCAGATAGTTGCCGGCTCCCGTGCCGTCGTTGCCGAGCAGCGTCGGAATGGTGTTGGATGTACCGTAGGTCGATGGAAGGGTCTCATAGACCTTGTTCTTCATCATCGCGCCTTCGGCCAGGTTGCCGTCGTGGCAGCTCAGGCACATCAGGACGCCGGTCACGTCGGGCGTGGTCGCCGTCAGGCTGGTCGGCAGCGTTTCGGAGTAGGTCGGCGCCGGGCCGCTGCCCTCGGCCAGCATCTGGCCGGTGACGATCGTTTTGCCGTACAGGTTGCCAACATCCTCGCCCCACAGAGCCACGTTGCCCGTGGTCGTGTCGCCGGATTTGTTGATGCCGTTGCCGCTGGCGCCGCTGTGCGGTGCATGACAAGCCGCGCAGCCGCGGCCATAGTTGAGGTGCGCGCCGAGAACGTCAGTCCCCGGGTTGTAGCCAGGACCTTGGGCAACTGCAAAACTCGCAGCCGCCAGGAACATCGTAGATAAAAGAACAATGCGCTTCATCAGGTGAAGCCTCCTTATGATGCGAATTCCTGCTTTCGGCTGAACTTCGACTTTGACCGTGGCGGCCTGGTTTTCAGTCCAATCCTCAAAACAGAATCTGTGCACTCCTCGTGCTGATTGATTCGGGGCCGGTTCAATTCCGCTCCCATCCACAACGGATCGCCAGGAGCGGCAGGGGTACAACATGACACGGGACCGAAGTGCTGCGTCTGGGCTGCACCATCAGCAATGGAGCGTTCCAATCGAGCGAGCGTGGTGACGTTTCCCAATCTGACCTCGTTCCCTGCCTGGGAATCTGTTCCGGAAAAGCACCCGGAACTGCTTGACCACCCGGTGCTCCCGAACATAGCCTTATGCAACCATTCCGGGCATACGGCTTCCTGTGACCGATGTCACACATTGTTGTGACAGAAGGCGTTCGCGGAACCCCCTCGCAGCCGCTAGATTGGGATAGCAATCGGGCTTTGCGCACAGGCTTCTGCGCGACATCGCCGCTCCCCTGGGGATTGGCCTGCGGACTCTAACTGCATGCCGGCGATGTCCGATTTTGGGCCGGCTTTGCGCAGGGAGAACAGCATGGCACTGGAACCATCTGCGGACTCCGTCGCGAGTCCCACCTTTGCGGCCAAATCCGTCTACCTGCTGGCGGTAGTCTTTCTGGCCACCGGCCTCGCCGTGGGCTATCTGCTCACGGGAATACCCGCAGCGGCGACCTCATCGGCGAGTTCAGCAGCAACCACTACCAGCGGAGCCGCAGCCATGGGCGGTCACCCCGTCACCATGGCCGACATGAAGCACATGGCCGACATGCAGGCGGCTCCACTGCTGGACAAGCTGAAGAGCGATCCCAACAATGTCGCACTGCTGACCCAGGTGGCCTCGATGTACCACATCAGTCACCAGTTCAGCGATGCGGCGGTGTACTACGGTCGAGCGGCGCAGGCCGATCCGAAGAATGTTCCGGTCCGCACCAAATACGCCATCAGCCTCTACCGTTCCGGCGATGTCGACGGCGCGCTGGCGCAACTGAATCAGGCCCTGAGCGACGACCCCAGGGACGCGAACTGCCTCTTCAATCTGGGTATGATCCGCCTTCAGGGCAAGGGCGACGCTCATGGCGCGCTGGCGGCCTGGCAGTTGCTGCTCAAGACGAATCCCCAGCTCAGCCCGGATCGCAAAGCGGCGGTGCAGGAGTTGGTCGCGCACGTACTGCAAAGCACGGCCAGTCAACCCGCGGCAAAAGGAGCAGCAAACCATGCAGGCAATGACTGAGCGTTGGAGTCTGAAGAGCGCCATGGTGCTGATGGCTGCGTGCCTCATGGCGGGCATTGCCGGCGGCTATCTCATCCGCGTGGGCCGGGCGCCCTCGTCCACCGCTGCCCCGCGAACGCTACCGCCTGCGCAGGCACCCGTTTCCGCAGCGCGGCCCACCGATCCCGCGCAACTAAAGACCCTCGCCGACTCCAACGCCGCGCCGCTCGTGGCGAAACTGCAGTCAGATCCGGGTAATCCTGACCTGCTGGCCCGCATCGGCAACATTTACTATGACGCGCAGCAGTACTCGACTGCCGTGGATTATTACGGCCGCGCGCTCAGAGCCAAACCCTCCGACGTTGCGGTGCGCACCGACATGGGAACCGCGCTCTGGTACACCGGCGATGCTGACGCCGCGCTGCTGCAGTTCGATACGGCGCTCACCTTTGAGCCAAACAATGCGAACACGCTCTACAACCGCGGAGTGGTTCGGTGGCAGGGTAAGCAGGACGCGGAGGGCGCGGTTGCCGACTGGAAGAAGCTGCTGGCCTCGGACCCCAATTACCCCGGGCGCAGCCAGGTGGAGCAGCTCATCGCGCAGGCGCAGGGGCCGAAGCCAAACTGAACCGGCGCCCCAGCCTTGTTGCCGGTTGTTCGAGCGACAGGATGGAATTCTATTACCTGTTCCTTTTTGCCTGTTTCCTGCTTTACTGATTCACGCCGCTCGCGAGGAATCCTCCATCCACAACCAGCACCTGGCCGGCGACAAACGAGGCTGCATCCGACGCGAGATAGATCGCGGCGCCCACGAGCTCCTCCGTTTTGCCGAACCGCCCCATGGGGGTGCGCATCAGCAGCTCCTTGCCGCGCGGGGTGTTGTCAAGCAGGTCGGCATTGAGAGCGGTGCGAAAGACGCCCGGCGCGATGGCGTTGACCAGCACTCCCTTTTTCGACCACTCGACAGCCAACGAACGCGTGAGCGATGCAACCGCCGCCTTGCTGGCCGCATAGGCCGCCACCTCGCTGAGAGCCACAAAGGTGTTGAGCGACGCGATGTTGATGATGCGGCCGTAGCCGCGCTCGAGCATGTGCGCACCGAACACCTGGCACGCGCGCAGCGTGCCATTCAGATTCGTGTCGATGATGTCCCGCCACTCATCTTCAGGGAAGGTGAGCGTGGGCGCGCGCTTGATCTTGCCCGCGCAGTTCACGAGGATGTCGGCCTTGCCGAAGCCGGCAACCGTTGCATCAAGCAGCCGCTCCAGCGATCCGCGATCCTGCATGTCACAGGTGAGGCGCAGCGTTTGGCGTCCACGCGCTTCGATCTCCGCAGCGGTCTCATCCACCTGCTGCTGGCGCCGCGCCGAGGGGATTACATCCGCGCCGGCTTCGGCGAGCCCCAGGCTAAGGGCGCGGCCGATGCCCGACGTTCCCCCGACGACGACAGCGATCCTGCCGGTCAGATCCAGAGGCTTAAAGGTCATCGCGCCTCCACGTCCTGAAGCGCATCGGCTGGCGAAGGTTTGCCGAGGAACACCGGCCCGATATGTCGATCGAACAGGTTTTCGGTAACGTTTTTGGCGATCACGGCCTCGTTGGCATCCAGGAGATCGAGATAACGGCTGCCCATCTTCGCTGCAATCTTAAATCCCACGTGGAGCAGCTGACGAAAGCTGGGGTTGTATTCCGGCGCGTGCGGGTTGTGCCGCAGCGCCGCGGTAAACTGCGCCGGCGACCACGCTGCGACTGTCGCTGGCGCAGGCAATTTTGCGTGATCGATGTCGATCACGGTGGCGTAGGGTCCACAAAGCTCATCGCGATGCGCGAACGCCTCGGCATAGATTTCCTTCGCCAGCGCGAAGCCGTCGCCGCCCGCTTCCGCCAGGCCGATCACTTCCTCGAGCCATGTGGTTCCCGCCGTCTTCAAATGAACCCCCGAACCCTTCGTGGCCTCGTGAATCGCCGGATAAATGGAAAATTTGTCGCTGCCGGAATGAATGCTGAGCTTCAGATTCTGCGGCAGCCCCAGTTCGCGCACCCCCCACGCAATCGCGGCCACATCCAGCCCGATCTCGCGGCGGAACTGCGCTACGTCGCCCACGTAGTCGACGCCCTTGTTGAAGCGGCCGGTAAATTTGGGCGCGATCGTCTGGATGGGGATGCCCTCATCGGCAATCGCGGCGAGAATGATGAGCAGTTCTTCCGGCGTTTGCGCGGCATCGGTCTCGTCCATCGAGATCTCAGTGATGAAATTGCCTTTGCCCTTTGCGCTTTCGATCCTGCGATAGACTTTCCCCGCTTCCTGCACGGCGAAGAGGAATTTCTCGGCCGTCGCTCGCAGCCGAGCCGACGTGATCTTAATTGCCTCGCCACTGCCCTCGAACCCGATGGCTCCGGCCAGATCGGCGCGGCGCTTCAGGAAACCGGCGACCGCTGCAGGTCGAGCCGGCTTGCCGATGAAATCGGCGACGTCGATGGTGTAGAAATCGCAGGGCACAAGAAAGCGGTCGACGGTATTCAGGTTGATATGGTCCGCGTCGCAGAAATAAGGCTGGCCCCATCCCAGAGCCTTCACCGCAGCATCCGCAGCGGCACGCGTCTGTGACGGCTCGGAGCCGATGATGATGTGCTCCCGATTCGATTTGTTCCAGACCGGTTCCAGATCGACACCGGCCCAACTAGCATCGATGCAGGCCTGCAACTGCGCCCGCGCCTGATGGGCGAAGCGATCGCCCACACCGATGGAGTACCTGCCGAGTTCCACTGTGCCGCTCATGTCTCTCTCAATTCTGAAAGCGATCGCGATGCGCCCAGAGGCCGAGCCCGGGATTCGCGACAAAGAATATCTCTTCACCATCAACCGTGTTGAACCCGTGCGCCAGCTTTGCCGGATCGTAACGGCGCAGCATCTGCCGCAAATCGCCGTAACGGAAGCCCACGCCCTCGACCTCCTCGCGCGTCAGATGGCCGGGGCACCACGTGATCGTGAAACGCCCTTCTGACGAGCCATGGATGAGATGCGCGGCGGCGCTAAGATCCGCAGCCAGATCCGCATTCTTCGCAACCGCGTCGAGCGTCGACGGCGTGCCGTGATAGCCGTATTTGCGAATGAGCGCGTCGATAGTCCGATCCTCGCCGAACTCCTTCACCGCCGGAGCGAGGATGATGAGATCCGCTCCGTCAGCCAGAGCCATGCGGGTGCGATAAACAGCCTTATTGCCGAGCCATGTGCTGTGAAATTCGTGCGGATCGAGATAGACGATGGCCTTGCGCAGTGGCTCGTCGAGCATCTCGAAATTCACGGCGAGGCTGAGCTCTGCGGCGCGACTGAAGCACTCCACGTCGTTGCCGATGAAAAGTCCGCGCGTGGCCAGGCCGCCCTGAGCCGCGCGGCCCACGACTGTATGCACGTAAACAATCGGCAGGTGCGCCAGAAATCGGTCCGCCGCATAGTTGAGCACGCGGCGCACAGGATTATCCGCCCGGCCCATGATGCGCTCCATCCCGTAAACCGCGCCGAGATAATGGCTGCGATTGATGCTTTCGCGCCCGCCCGTCCCCACGAGAATGTTCTTGTTGTAATTCGCCATGCCGATCACTTCGTGCGGCACGACCTGCCCGATGGAGAGGATCAGATCGAAATCGCCGTGAGCGATCATGCGATTCACCTGCGCCGGCCACGAGAAACTCAGCTTCCCTTCCGACTGCTCGTGAATGAACTCCGCCGGAACCTCGCCGATCGTTTCAACGTCGGTGCGCCAGTTGTGA
>DATJTG010000103.1:0-12150 GCA_035503555.1 Acidobacteriaceae bacterium
CCGTTTGTGAACCAGACGACGATTCCCGCGGGCGAGCAGCCGGGGACGGCGAACGGCAGCTACACCCTGGGCCCCCTGGCCAGCCCGGGTCCGGCGCCTGAGGGCGACCTGATTGCCGAAACCGGCAGCACGCAGGGTGGACTGACGCAGAGTGAAGTGCACGCAATTGTCCAGAACACCATCGCAACCGCGAACCTGACGCGCGCTGTGCTGCGCCTGCCGGAAGGCTCACGCGCGCGTTTTGTGATTGCAGTGGCCGACCTGGACGGGCATCTGCTCGCGCTCTACCGCATGCCCGACGCCACGATGTTCAGCGTCGATGTGGCCGTGGCGAAATCGCGGAACGTAATTTATTTTTCGCAGGCGCCGGATGAACTGTCTCCCCTGCCGCAGGGAACGGCGGTCACGAATCGCACCATCGGGTTTGCCGCGCAGCCGTTCTTCCCGTCGGGAATCGACGCAACGCTGCCCGGGCCGTTCTTCAGTCTTTTCCAGTACGACCTCGCCAATCCCTGCACGCAGGGGCACCAGGCCGCGAATCCCAATCAGAATGGCGTGGTCTTTTTCCCCGGCGCTGCGCCGCTCTACCACGGCAGCCAGTT
This sequence comes from Acidobacteriaceae bacterium, assembly GCA_035503555.1. Taxonomy (GTDB): domain Bacteria; phylum Acidobacteriota; class Terriglobia; order Terriglobales; family Acidobacteriaceae; genus Palsa-343. The sequence continues at coordinate 603 of DATJTG010000103.1, forward strand.
AGTGGGAGGCATCGGCGTCTCCGGTGATGGCGTCGATCAGGATGATTTTGTCGCAGCGGCGGGAGCCAACGGCTTCGCAGCGCCGCAAGCGATTCGCGCGGACAACTACAGCGTCCGTGGCGTTCCGATGCCGTACCAGAAGTTCCCGCGCGATCCGGAAAACTAACTCGAGCCCAGCGCGTCGCGCACTCTGTGCATCTGCGCGGCGAAGGCCGGTGCGTTGTACGCCGATGGATTCTCGAGCATCTTGTAGAGGCCGTCAATCGCCGAGCGCACGGCTGGCTGCGGCGCGGACTGCTTCGTTTCCGCGATGTAGAGCGAGTCCAGGGCCATGGTGGCCTGCTCGGCGGAGCGTTCTCCTGAGAAAGAAATGGCGTCGGCATCGCCGGCAATGGCGCTCATCAGAGCCGAAGTGCGCGCTGCGTCGTAGGCCGCGCTCCTCACTTCGCCTTCGAGCATCGATGCGGCGCGAGCTGCCGTGTCGGCGGCTGATGCGAGGCGCGCGCGGTCTGGCTGCAGATCGGACGCGAGCGCGTACACCTCACTAAGGTCCCGGTCCAGCTCAGCGGCAGCAGAAGGATCGACGCTCTTCGCAAAATGCCGGAACACAACATAACGCGCCATGTTGTACGGCGGATTGCCGGGACGCCGCCCGGAATATCCAGCCGCTTGCCGCCAGCTGTCTTCAGGTTTGGTGAGGCTGTGGTGGCAGGCGTAGCAATCCATCTCGGTGTATTCGGGCCACACAGGGCCGCGAACGTCGCGCGCCAGACGCAGCATGCTCTCGCGCAGCTGCACGGCCTGGCCGACACTCCAGATGCGCACGCCGAAGAGCGGATCGGCGATGGGCTGCTTTTGATCGGGCGCGCGCTCCACCCAGTGCGGAGGCTCGATCGACGAGAATGAATCCAGCTCAAAGGTGAGGTCGGGGTGGCCAGCCGCGAGCATCGCGTGATCTACCTGCATGCCCGGAGCGCCGAGATGACAGGTGAGGCATTTCTCCGCGCGCACGATGAGGTCTTTGTTGTCGACGAGCCCGAGCTTCACCATGTCCGCGTGGCGCGCCGTGGCCTCGACGTGGGGGCCGAGCCAGAGCGACGAGGGCCCGTGGCAGCTTTCGCAGCTCACTCCTTCAGAAAGGTCGAACGGCCGGCCGATCTGCGCGTCGGGCACGGCGAGTGCATGGCAGACCAGGCACTTCTGCGACTTTTCCGGCGCGCCGATGTTCAGGATCTGCGCCATCCGCCGCGCGGTTGGCTGCAGCAGTACGTTGTAAGCGCGCGCATGACGATCCTGCACGATCCAGGTGCTGTATTCGTTTTGCAGAACTTTGGTGGCGTCGCGCGCCTGAATGCCGCCGTGGCAGGCAGCGGCCGCGCAGGAGCCGGGGCCGAGATATTTTGCTCCCTGAGGCGCGACCGGCAGCGCCGACTCCTGCAGCGTGGCCGCGAGGATGGGACTCTGCGCGAAAGCGGGCACGGCGACCGAGAGGAGCACGAGGGCCGGGAGCAGCGATCGTACAACGGGCATGCTGCCTTATACCGGCAACTCCCGCGCGAATGCAATTCTTCTTTGCGCGGCTATGCCTGAGCGCTGTTCGCGGGATGCGCAGCGGGCGCAAGTTGACAGTGGACGCGTCGCGCCGGGCTTTGTTAACCTCGGCAACAACCTCAGTTCCCCTTTTCACATGGGCTCCCCACGGTCTGAGTTCGTCCCCGCGGTTGTGCTCCAGGGCCGTGAAACCAGCGCGGTCGTCGAAGAGCTGCGCCAGTTACAGGAAGAGCACGGCTACATTCCGCTCCCGGAGATAGAAGCTGTCGCGAAGCGGCGCGGCGTGCACATTCGCGACGTGCACACGATCGCGACCTACTACCCTCATTTCCGGTTGCGCCCCCTGGCGCGCGCCGATGTGCGCGTGTGCGACGACATGACGTGCCATCTGTTCGGATCGCACCAGCTCCGCGAGGATCTGGAACGGCGCTTCGCGGGGCGGCCCGAGGTGCTGGTGCGCGACATCTCCTGCATCGGGCGCTGCGATCGTCCCTGCGTCGTGAGCATCAACGAGCACGTCCACGAGGGCGCAAATTTGGCTTCGGCCTCGAGCATGGTGCTCGACATTCTCGGCGGCGTCGAGGAGATCCCCGATCCCAAACCCGCCAGCTTCGCAGAGCGCGGACTGACGCTGAAGACCGATCCGGCCGAAAACGAGGCAGACCGTTATCCCACGCTTCGGCGCATCGCCGCCGATAAGGACTTCGATCGCGTGATGGCGGTGATGCAGGACTGCGAAGTGCGCGGCATGGGCGGAGCGGGGTTTCCTGCCTATCGCAAGTGGGAAGCCGTGCGCGCCGCGCGCAGCAGCGAGAAGTTTGTCATCTGCAATGCCGACGAGAGCGAGCCGGGGACCATCAAGGATCGGTTCATCCTGCAGTATCTGCCCCACCTGGTGCTGGAGGGGATGATCGTGTGCGGCCTCACCACCGGCGCGCAGCGCGGCTATCTTTACGTCCGGCACGAATACCAGACGCAGATCGAGATTCTGCGCACGGAGCTGGCCCGGTTGTATGCCGCCGGCTTGTGCGGCCGCAATATTCTCGGCAGCGGTCTCGATTTCGAGCTGGAAATTTTTGTGAGCCCCGGCGGTTACATCTGCGGCGAAGAGACCGCGCTGATGGAGGCGATCCAGGGACACCGCGCGGAGCCGCGCAACAAGCCGCCGCGCACGGTGAATCAGGGACTCTGGGGCAAGCCAACCGCGCTCAACAACGTGGAAACCTTCGCGCTCGCGGCCAGCACGCTGGCGCACGGCGCGGAGTGGTACAAGGCGCAGGGCCGCAACGCTAGCCCCGGCATCAAGTTTGTCGGCGTCACCGGGCGCGTGCAGCGCCCCGGCGTCTTCGAAGTGCCGATGGGCATTTCCTACCGCGACCTGATCTTCGACTATGCGGGGGGCCCTTTTGCGGGCGAGGAAGTGATCGGCTTTGCGCCCTCCGGTCCATCGTCCGGCTACTTGCCGGCATCGCTGCTCGATACGCCGCTGGACTGGGGCACGCTCGCGAAGCTGGGATCGATGCTGGGATCGGGAGCGGTGGTCGTGTGCTCCAATCGCGCCTGCATGCTCGACATGGCTTTCAACGCGGTGCGCTTCTTTCGTAACGAGAGCTGTGGCAAATGCGTTCCATGCCGCATCGGCACGCAGAAGATGGTGGAGATGCTCGATGGCTGGATGCACGGTTCAGCCGCTGCCGGCGACGCGACGCTGCTCGACGAGCTTTCCCATGCGATGAAGCAGACTTCTATCTGTGGATTGGGGCAGATCGCTCCAGTGCCGATCCAGTCCGTGATGAAGCATTTTCCTGATGTGGTGAGGGAGCACCTGACGCAGAAGATGTGCCGGGCGGGCGTGTGCTTTGCGCATGGACGGAGCGTATGAGCGAACCTCGCCATCAGGAGCCCCTGACGCTCACCATCGATGGGCAGTCCGTGACCGTACCCCACGGAACTACGATCTTCGACGCGGCGCGCCTGAACAATATCGCGATTCCCACCCTGTGCCACCAGCAGAATCAAACCCCCGTAGCCGTCTGCCGCGTCTGCGTGGTCGATTGCGGCGAGCGCGCCTACCAGGCGGCCTGCATTCGCGAGTGCGAGCCCGGCATGAAGGTGGAAACGTCATCGCCGGGGGTGCTCAGCGCCAGGAAGACTCTGTACGAACTGCTCATGGCCGACCATCCCTCCCCGTGCAAACGCCAGCAAAACAGCGGCGACTGCGAACTGGAGTCGCAGGCTGCGCGCGCCGGCGTCGGCCTGACCGATGGCCTGCTGAAGCCGCGCTACCCGCAGCGCAGCGTCCCGGTGATGCTGCCGGACGAATCGTCGCTGTCGATCGCGGTGGACTACGCGGCGTGCATCCTGTGCGACCGCTGCATTCGCGGCTGCTCGGAGATTCGCCACAACGACGTCATCGCGCGCCAGGGCAAGGGCTATCACGCGGCGATCGCATTCGACGACAACCGCCCGATGGGGAACTCGAGCTGCGTCTCCTGCGGCGAGTGCATGGTGTCGTGTCCGACCGGCGCGCTCACCAATCGCCGGGTCGTGGGCCAGACTCTGCAGACGCTCCATCCTGATTCGGAGATTCCCACGCCGGAAGAACTGCTGGCGATGAAAGTCTTCCAGGGAGTTTCGGGAACCTTTCTTGAACTGAATCAGGGCGCGGTGATCCGGCGGCGCATCCCCGCTGGCGAGAACATCGTCCGCGAGGGCGAGAACGGTTCGACGGCGTTCTACCTGCTCGAAGGCACGGTGGATGTGTTCATCAGCGTGCCGCGCGCGCACGTCGCCAGCGCAGAGCAGAAGTGCGGACTCGTCGGCCGCATTGCGAGCCGCCTGCGCTCGAAGAAGGAGCACGCCCGCGAAGAAGACGCTAGCGATCGAAAATTCATCCCCATCGATGCGCCGGTCGACCTGCCCTACGACAATCCGGTCGCCACGCTGGGCCCCGGCGAGCTGTTCGGCGAGATGACCTGCATGAGTCTCTATCCCCGCTCGGCGACGGTGCGCGCGCAGACTGACTGCGTGGTGCTCGAGATGCTGCGCAACGTGCTCGACGTGCTGCAGAAGAACAAGAACTTCCGCGCGGAGCTGGAGCGCAATTACCGCCAGCGCGCGCTGCGCACGCATCTGCTCAGCGTTCCGGTCTTTGCCGATCTCGATGACGAGTTCATCGCTGAAATGCAGGAGCGGGTGGAACTGTTGCGCTTCGCGCCCGGGCAGGTGATCACCGAGGAGGGCGCTGCCGCCGACGCGTTCTACCTTGTGCGCATCGGGTTTGTGAAAGTGAGCCAGAAACACGGCGACGGCGACGACCTGGTGGTGGCGTATCTGTCCCGCGGCGGCTACTTCGGCGAAATGGGCCTGCTCACCGGCGGGCGGCGCAATGCCACCTGCACCGCCCTCGACCATGTCGAGGTGGTCCGGATCGCGGCGGACGATTTCCAGCGAATGCTGCTTCGCTTTCCTGAAGTTCGACGCAAGCTGGAAGAAGTAGCCGGGCAGCGCGCGGCCGAGAACCTGGCGCGGCGGCAGCGCTTGGACCGCAGCCAGCCGCTCGATCATTATCTGGCGCAGGGGCTGGTGGATGCCCAGAGTCTGCTCGTTCTGGACCTGGAGAAATGCACCCGCTGCGATCAGTGCGTGCGTGCCTGCGCCGATGCCCACGACGGCGTTACGCGGCTGCTGCGCGACGGCCTGCGCTTCGACCATTACCTGGTCGCAACTTCGTGCCGCCAGTGCCGCGATCCGCGCTGCATGGTGGGCTGCCCGGTCGGATCCATCCGGCGCAGGAACTCGCTCGAAGTCGTCATCGAAGACTGGTGCGTCGGCTGCGGCCTGTGCGCCACCAATTGTCCCTACGGCAACATCAACGTGCAGGAACTGGTGAACGAGGCCGCGGGCTACACCACGAAAGTGCGCAAGGCGACCAGTTGCGACCTGTGCCACAATCTGCCCGAGCCCAGCTGCGTCTACGCATGCCCTCACGATGCGGCGCATCGCGTGCAGCCCGATGTTTTCTTCGCCGATCTGCTGCGCTCGCAGGATGAGAAGCCTCATGCGCATTGACCGCACGCATCGGCCATGGCTGACCGCGAGCTGCTTGATCCTCGGCGTGTCGATTGCGATTTACGTGGCCTACGCCCTGCGCGCGCCGCGCGTGGGTGGCGGCACGGCGGTGGGGCTCACCTTCGGCATCGTCGGCTTCGGCTTCATGCTGTTTGCCGCGGCGCTCGCCGTTCGCAAGCGGTTTCCCATCTGGCGCATCGGCCGCGCGCAGACCTGGATGCGCGGGCATCTCTGGCTCGGTTCCCTCGCATTGCCCCTCATTTTTCTGCACGCCGGCTTTCACTTCGGCGGATGGCTCACGTCGACGCTGATGGTCCTGCTCATCATCGTGGTGCTGAGCGGACTGCTGGGCGCCTGCCTGCAGCACGTGCTGCCCACGAAGATGATGCGCGATGTGCAATTCGAAACCATTTACGACCAGATCGATCACATCCGTGCCGGCCTCGTCGTCGAAGCGCGGGAGCGCGTGCAGAGCATTGCCGAGGAGATGGCTCCCGGACGCGGCGCGGGCGCGACCGTGGTGCTGACCTACATCGGCGCGATTCCTGAGATCAATCTGGAGCTCAGGGAATTTACCGAAACCTTTGCCGCTCAGATTGAGCCGTGGCTCGAAAACAAAACGCGCCAGTCGCCGCTGAACGATCGCGGCCAGTCGGAACGCCTTTTTGAAGGGTTGCACCGCCTGATGCCGGAGCGCGCCTGGAAGACAGTGGACGCCCTCGAGGAAATTTGCGAAGAGAAGCGGCAGCTCGATCGCCAGATCGTGTTGCATCGCATTCTGCACGGATGGCTCCTGGTGCATATCCCCCTGTCGGTGGGGTTGCTGGTTCTGGGCTTCGTGCACGCGGTCGGATCGCTCAGGTACTGATCGATGGAGATTCGCAAGCGCACGTCGAAATCGGTGGCCGGACGGCACGATCTGAACTACTTCAAAAAGGGATCGCCGCTGCGCCGGTGGCAGGGCATCCTGACGCTCGCCGCGCTGGCGTGCATCGCGCTATGGCTCGCCGGCAATGCTGCCTGGCACGGGCCGACGATGCTGTCGAGCGGGCCGATCTCCTCGTCGCACGCAGTGTTCGGCGAAAAATGCGCGGCGTGCCACAAACCGGTGGCGGGAAATCTGTTTCATCGCGCGGGCTTTCGCAAGGAAGTACCCGACAGCGCCTGCCTCGCCTGCCATGCGGTTCCGGCGCACCATGCAAATCAGCAGAATCCGCCAAATTGTTCAATCTGTCATGTGGAGCACACCGGATCGATGATGCTGGCGCACACCGCGGATTCGCATTGCACGGCGTGTCACGCGAATCTGCGGGCTGTGAACGCGCAGACGCAATTCGCCTCGAGCATTCGTTCGTTCATCGACGGCCATCCGGAGTTTGCTCCGGTGCGCGGCGGCTTTGCGTTTGATAACGGAATTCGTTTTGCGCATGCCGCTCACATGAAGAAGGGGCTGCTGGGGCCGCGCGGGCCGGTGCAAATGGCGTGTGCGGATTGCCATCGCCCCGTGGCCGACCAGAGCACGGCTTGGCCGTACGGAGCCGCGATGCGGACGGCGGCATTCACGCTGACCGGCGGGCGCACGCTGAACGCGGCGGACGTGCAGATGCTCGATCGTGATCGTGGCCGCGCCTACCAGGCGCCGGTGACCTACGCGGCGGGATGCCAGGCCTGCCATGCGCTAAAGTTCGACGTTCATCTGACGGACGAGGCGCCGCATGCGGAACCCGCCGAGGTGCGGGCTTTTGTCGCGACCAAGATTCGCGCCTTCGCTGCGAAGCATCCCGATGTCGTCGCTGCCGAGCTGCGGCACTGGCCGCCGGAACCGATGGCTCGCGTCCCTCGCGCCCGCCTGACGGCTGTTCCGCACAACGCGGCCGAGTGGGTCACCGTGCGCACGGCGGAAGCGGAGCAGCGCCTGTGGCACCAATCCTGCGGGCTGTGCCATGAAGGGCAGATTCCGGATATCAACGCCGATGCGACGGTCGCGGAACTGGCGGCCGCGCTTGGAAATCCTGAAACGTTGCCGAAGCTCGCGCCGACGCATCAGCCCGTACGCTGGCTGACACACGCAGTGTTCGACCACGCGTCGCATCAGGCCGTGGCGTGCGCAGAGTGCCATAGCAAAGCGGCTGCCAGCCAGAATGCAAACGAGGTGCTTCTGCCGTCGATTGCGACCTGCCGCCGCTGCCACAACGGCGAGAGCCACCCGCAGGGACCGGCGCTCGGCTATGGCCACGCCGAAAGCGGATGCTTCCTGTGCCACGAGTATCACGCGTGGGACGGGAAGGAGCCGCAGCCGGTGAATGGCGAAACCCTGCGTGAACTCGGCGTCCTGTTGCCGCGCTAGACGCGTGGTTTAAGGCTTCGCCGCGATGTGCGGCGAATCTCCTGAAGCCGGCCCCGGAGGCGCGTCGGTGACCGTGTACAGCTTGCCGTCGCGCAGGTAGAGCCGCTGCATTTCTTCGAGCGTGAAGGGCCGCGCGCCGCGGCGTCCGAAGACCGCGATCTGGTTGCCGCTCTCGTCGACCGCGCGATCGCGATCCATCCCCTTCGAAATGGCCAGCGCAGGCCCCGCGGTGCGCCGCGTGGCAATCAGCTTCGGCGTGGGCTGCGGGCTGAATCCATAAAAATGCGGCTGCTCCTTCGGCCCGAAGAGTTCCACGATGCGCATGCCGTTGCGGCCGTCGGCCACAAACGCGAACTGCTCCGAACTAACCATGCCGATCTTCAGGTCGTTGACGTCGCTGAGCACGCCGTTGGCGTTGAAGGTCTGCTGAAGTTCTGGCTGCTCGGGCTTCTCAACATTCACGATGGCGATGCCGTTGCGTCCGGCGGAGACATACGCCCAGGTGCGCGCGACGTAGACATTGCGAGCGTCTGCGATCGCAACCAAAGCGTTGGCGACCCGCGTCGGATGCGCGAGGTCCGTGATGTCGAGAATCCTGAGCCCGGCGCGATCCGTGACGAAAGCATAACGGAACTGCACAGCGATGCCTGTCGGCTGGTCGAGCGTGGGCGCGCCGATCTCCGCGGTGATCTGCGGATGCAGCGGATCGTGCAGGTCGACGACCTCGAGGCCGCGATCGCAAAGCATATACGCGAAATTCCCCGCGATGGTGATGCGATGCGCGCCGCGCAGCCGGCCGTCGGGGTTGAAGGTCACAGCGCGCCCGAGGAAGTTATTCTGCGGATTGCCGTCGAGGAGCGTGCCTACGCCTTTCTTCGGATCGCCAATGACGATCAGCCCCTCCTCGCGATCGGCAACGTAAAGGAAGGCATAGATCGGCGCGATGGCCTGTTCCTCATTCTCCGGGATCTGCGTGCGCAGCGGATCGAGCGCGAGCGTGGACGGCGAGGCAATGGCCGCCGCGTCTTTCGTCTTCACGTAGAAACGCTGCCCCAGCGGGGAAACGGGCGCAGTGATCATCCGCTCCGATACATCTTTCACGTCGATGTTGGCGACATCGTAGATGCGGACGCCGCCGCGTCCGAGCGCAGCGTAAAGATACTCGCCGCGGAGCTGCAGGTCCTCAACCGCATCGCCCGAATGCCGATACGCCGTGGGCAACTCGCGTTGGTGGTCAACGAACTTCGCATAGTTGTCCGGATAAGCCATCTGGTCGAGGTCGCTGCCGAGGATCGCCGGAGGCTCCTGGCTTTCCGCGACCGGCACAGCTTCGAATCCGGCGCGGCCCGTCGCCACGTAGATGTATTTGCCCATGAAGTTGAGGAAGTTTGTCCCCTGCACCAGCACCTGAGCCATCCACGCATTGTTGTCGCCGGCTCGCGCAACGTGGCAATCGGTGCAGCGCTTCGTCTCCTTCGCGCGCACCGTGTGCGGCACGTACGTCGAGAATGCTTCGCCGCTGAAACCTGGCGCGGAGACGGTCTGCTGCTGCTGGTAGAGCCAGTCGCGGTTGGCATTCTGCGAACTCACCACCACCGCGCACGCTGAGCGGACGGGCGCCACGCGATGGCCCGTCACCGTGCCGTCAATCCCGAGCATGTACACGTCGTCGCGCAGCACCATGAAGTCGTAGGCGGTCCAGTTGCGCGTGGTCAGGCCCTCGTTGTGCAGCATGGGCATGCGCTGATTCGCGGTCATCGACAAATGACAGCCGAAGCACGACGTGGTCCACGAAGTGTGGCACGCGTAGCAGGTCATCTTCGTGGTGCTGTGCGCGAGCTTGAGATCGTCGGCCGCCGCGCCCCAGGTGACGCCATCCACCTGAATGGTCTTCGCGAGACGCGAAGCCTCGCTGTAGTGGGGATTGCCGGGGGTGATCGTGTCGAGCACCTGCACCACCTCCCACTCTTTGCCTTCTTCCACATTCGATCGCTGGTAAAGCCGCCCGTCGCGCCAGTAGAACCGCGGCTGGCCCCACGGCGTGGTGTAGTGCAGCAGATTGCTGGAGAGATCGCCCGCCGACGCCGGACCGCTGGTGATGAGCGTGGCCTTGTGGCTCACGGTGCCGTGGCAGTCCTCGCAGCCAATCTCGATGGCGTTGCGCGTTTCGCCGTAGAGCTTGCCATTGCCGTGCACGTCCTGCACGAAGTGACAATCGACGCAATGCATGCCCTTTTCAAGATGGATGTCCTCGAGATGGACCGACTTCGCGAGCTTCTGCGGATCCTCATCCGAGATCCGCTGTCCATTCGTGTCCAGCAGATAGCCTTCGCGATCGCGCTTGTACACCGCGCGAAAGATCCAGCCGTGGCTGTGGAAGTCGGCAAACTGCGTGTCTTTGAGCTGCTCGTTGAACTCCGGCGACCCAACCATCTTCAGGAAGTCCACGTCGCTCCAGTTGCCCTTCGCCGTCGAGCCCTCCGGGTCGCGCACCTCCGCATCGTGCAGTTGCTGCGGCGTCGGATTCTTCTGCTTCTTTGGATACATCGCATCGCCGTCGGCCTCGTTGTCCCACCACGTGTAGCCGTAATAGGTGGTCTCCATGTTGGTGCCGGGATGCACATGGCACACCATGCACTGGCTCGATGGAATGGAGCGAGTAAAGATGTGGCGCAGCGGATGGCCGGATTCGTTCTTCGGAATCGTGGGATCGACGCTGATGCTGAAGCCGTCGTGTCCATACTGCGCATACTGCGCGGAGTGCTCCACCGAGCGATCGTTCGCGTAGATCACGTGGCAGCCGGAGCAGCCGCTGGCGCGATAGTCGCCGGGCTGCTCGTTAGTGCCGGGGAACGACAGCAGAGGATCGAAGAGCCGCGTCTTTTGAATGCCGAGGAAGACGGGATCGGTGCGTAGCTGCGTGCCGAAGCCGCGGCTGCTCAGCTTCAGGTCGGGCGCGCCGGAGTCTTCATCGGGGCTCGGAATCCCAGGCTCAGGCTTCTTCTCGCCGCCGCGCTCAAAGACGCGCAGCACATTGCCGGGCTGCGAGATTTCCCAGCGCTCCAGCGGATCGAGGTAGGGAAGCACGCCTTTGGTTCGCGTCTCCTCCGGCGTGGGCGGCGGAAAGGTGCGCAGGCGTTCCGGCGTTCCATCCGCCGCGTAGGATTCGCCGAAGTGCGCGTTCTTGTAGGGGTACGCGCCGTTGTTGTACAGCGCGGCTTCCCACAGCATGGCTCCGTGCGTCATCATGCTGCTGCGAACGTCGAAGACCTCGCGCGTGTGGCAACCGGAGGAGCCGCAGGTCTGCTGCGCGACCCGCAGATCGCCGGGATTGACAAAGCGGATGAACTCCTGGCTTTCTTGCAGCCACCGCGCGTACACGCGAACAGGATGGCCGCCGCGCGCAAGATCGTCGGCAAAGCGCGGCTGAATGTGCGCGCGCCGCTCCGCTTGCTTGTAGGCCTCGGAACCGGGCGAGCCGGAGACCATCACATTCGGATCGCCGCCGTGGCAGTCGGCGCAACCGATCACGACTGTGGCTTCAGCATGCATGGAGGCGCTGTCGGTCGCGGTGTGGCA
>DATJTG010000104.1:0-2848 GCA_035503555.1 Acidobacteriaceae bacterium
TCGCGTACGACGAGACGGGATTCCTGGGGCGCGACGACGCGGCGTATCGGCGGCAGGCGTGGAACTTTATGCTGAGCGGCGGCGGGGCGTTCGATGCGCTGGACTACTCGTTCACGCCGGGGCACGAAGACGGGACGGACACCGCGCCGAACGGGCCTGGCGGCGGAAGCCCGGAGCTGCGGCGAGAGCTGCGGGTGCTGAGCGAGTTTGTGAATGGGCTGCCGCTCGCGCACATGCGGGCGGATGCGTCGGTGGTGGCGAGCGCTCCGGGCGTGGTGGCGCATGCGCTGGCGTGGACGGGGGAGACGTACGCGGTGTATTTCGATGAGCGCGGGCCGGTGACGGTGCAGTTGGCGCTGCCGTCGGGGGTGTACACGGCGCGGTGGATCTCGGTGATGGACGGATCCGATACGGGTGCGCAGGAAGTGAAGGCGGACGGAACCGCAACCGCGCTGAGGTCGCCGGAGTTTGCGGATGGGATTGCCCTGCGGATTGAGCGCGAGCGGGCAAGTTCGACGCATTGAGACAGGCGCAGGCCGAACCGGGCGCGGGCCGACTCAGAGCTGCGGGAGGACCAGTTCGTCCAGCTCGAAGAACTGCCGCAGCACCTCGTCGTCGGACTTCTTCATCTCCTCGAGGGTGCCGAAGAATTGTGCCTTGCCCTGATGGAGGAAGAGCACGCGGTCGGCGAGGCGTTCGGCGAAGCGCATGTCATGCGTGACCACGACGCTGGTGAGCTTGATTTGGCTGCGGAGCTTGCGAATGAGATTGCCGAGGAGCTTTCCGATCAGCGGGTCGACCATGGTCGTCGGCTCGTCGTAGAGGATGGCTTCCGGCTCGGCGGCGAGAGCGCGGGCGATGGCGACGGAGCGCTTCATGCCGGTGGAGAGGTCGGAGGGCAGCAGATCGATGAGGTCGGGCGCGACGCCGACCATTTCGAGCAGGCCGCGGACGATTTGCTGGATCTGATCTTCGGCGAGGCCTCGGCCTTCGCGCAGGGGAAACGCGACATTCTCGCCGACAGTGAGCGAATCGAAGAGTGCGCCGTTCTGGAAGACCATGGTGACCTTGTGGCGCACCGCCTGCATCTGCTTCTCGTTGAAGTTGGTGATGTCTTCGCCGGCGACAATGATGCGACCCTCATCGGGCTTGAGGAAGCCCATGATGTTCTGGAGGGAAACGGACTTGCCGACGCCGGAGCGGCCGAGGATGCACAGCGTCTCGCCAGGCATGACGTAGAAGCTAACGTCCTTGAGCACGTCCAGCGAGCCGAAGGATTTGGAGACGTTTTCGAAGGCGATGTAGGGCTGCCGGTCCTCGCGGCCGTTCTCGGTCTTCACTTCAATAGGGATTTCCGGCGCGTCGCCCATGGTCGGTTGGCTTGCTCTTCAGCTTATTGGATTCCGCGGCTTTGCTCCAGTGGAATGCGTGGAGCGGAGGAGATCGTACTCGTCGGGAGTGTTTACATTGCGGAACCAATCCTGGATGGGCGGAACGGCGGGCCAGGATGCGGGGATGAGGGATGCGGCCAGGATCTCGACCTCGAAGGCGTCGATCGGTTGGCCTGCGGCCGCGGCTTCAACCGCCGTCATCACCTTGAAGCGGCCGGCTTCGAGAGCTTTGCGGAGTCGTGGCAGCAAGCGGCGGTTGTAGACGGCGCAAAGCGGCTGAGGGCGTCCGGCAAGGACAGGGATGATCGCGGCGGCGTGGCTTGCTTCGGCGCGGCGGATCATCCACTGGAGGAATTGGACGGGAAGACTGGGGAGATCGACCGGGAGAAAGAGGTGCAGATCGGCATCGGATGCGCTGAGCGCGGCCTCGATCCCGCCGAGCGGACCGCAGCCGGGGAAATTGTCGGGAACGAAGGGCGCGAAGGCTGCGAGATCGGGACGCGATCCGGCAATGCGGGGCGTGAAGCCAAGGGCGCGGATTTTGTCGAGCGCGAGGGCGATAAGCGGGCGACCGTCGATCTCGAGCAGCGCTTTGTCGCGGCCCATGCGCGTGCTGGCTCCGCCAGCGAGCACCCAACCATCCATGCGGGTTTCCACGCGTCAGGCTCGCGGCAGCCAGGATTGCACGAGGCTGACGGCGGCACTGGAGTCCGCGACCTCGACAATCAGCTCGCCGTATTTTTCGTGGGTCAGCTCGATCACGATGGTGTTCTCGGGATTGTGGACGTCCCAGAAGATTTTCTGGCCGTGCTGATAGAAGGTGCCGGCGGTGAGAACGCCAGGAATTTGCGTGCCGGGCATACGGACGCCGTGATACCAGCCGCGCGCGACTTCGGGATCGGCGCGGATTCCGGTGACGTGCTCCAGCGGAATTTCGAGCGTGCTCTTCAGCGCCCAGAACTGGTCCATGCCGCGGACGTGCAGGGTTAATTTGCCATCGGCAATGGAAAGGTCGACCATCGGTCACCTCGTTTTACGATGCGCTTATGTTAAATGGCCACTCGCGCCGCGCTCGCGCGCGGACGAGGTACAGCAGCGTACCGGCGATGGCGATGATCGCCGCATAGACGAGCTGCTGCCGCGATTCGGGGCGGGAGATGAGGATGAAGAGGAATCCGGCGAGCGCGAGCAGCGGCGGCAGTGGATAAAGCCAGATGCGGAAGGGGCGCGGCATTTCCGGGCGGCGCACGCGCAGGACGATGACGCCCACCTGTTGCAAGAGATATTGCAGGACGATGCGGATGACGACCAGCGCGGCGATGACCTGCGCGAGGTGGAAGAAGCAGAAGATCATGGCCATGCCGCCGAGTGCGAGCAGCGCCACGTCGGGGAAATTGCGCCGCGGGTGGAGATGGCCGAAGATGCGGAAGAAATTGCCGTCGAGGGCGGCGGCATAG
>DATJTG010000105.1:0-15363 GCA_035503555.1 Acidobacteriaceae bacterium
GCGCACCAGCGGACCGGATTCGACGTGGCGGAAGCCCATGGCGAGGGCTTCCCGCTTCATATACGCGAACTCGTCGGGCGTGTAGTAGCGCGCGATGGGCAGGTGATCTTTCGAGGGCCGCAGGTACTGGCCGATGGTCAGCACGTCGACGCCGGCCGCGGCGAGATCGCGATAGACCGCGAGCAACTCGTGCATCTCTTCGCCGAGCCCGACCATTACTCCGGATTTCGTCACCGTCTTCGGCGACAGCTTCTTCGCATATTCCAGCAGCCGCAGCGTGCGCTCGTAGCGCGCGCCCGAGCGCACCGCCCGATAAAGCCGCGGGACCGATTCGGTGTTGTGGTTCAGAATCTCCGGCCGCGCTTCCACGACTAACCGGATCGCTTCTTCGTTGCCCTGGAAGTCGGGGATGAGCACTTCGACCTGGCAGCCGGGCGCCTGGCGGCGGATTTCGTCAATCACCAGCACGAAGGCGCGCGCGCCTCCGATGACATCGTCGTCGCGATTGACGCTGGTGATGACCGCGAACTTCAGCCCGAGCGCGGCAACGGCTTCGGCCACGCGGCGCGGCTCGTCGAAGTCGATGGGATCGGGGCGGCCCTTGGGCACGGCGCAGAATCCGCAGCGGCGCGTGCAGGTGTTGCCCAGCATCATGAAGGTCGCGGTCTTGTGGTGCCAGCACTCGCCGATGTTGGGGCATTGCGCTGACTCGCACACGGTGTGCAGGTTCAGGTCCCGCGCCAGCTTCTTCAGATCGTGATAGTTGTCGCCCATGGGCGCGCGGGCGCGCAGCCACTCCGGCTTCGGCGCGGGGCGGCGCAGCGCGAGGTCGATCTGGATGAGTTCCACGGGCGAGGCCATCAGCTTTATTTTAGCTGGTAGCTGGTAGTCCGATGCTGGTGGCCGGCCGCTTTCGCAGTCCGCTTCCTGCTGCCCTCCGCCGCGCGTTCCTCAGCTTGTGGCGTTCTGCGCTTCCTTTACCAGCGATCCCACCGGATGCGCCACCGCTTCGCGCGCGATCGTCCCGAGACTCTCGCCGCGCCGAAACATTAAATAGGCCGCCAGCGCACCCGCCGCCACCGTCGTCCAGAACCACACATTCTTCATCGTCAGAGCCCTCCCTCTTCACTGTGTGATGCGGGGAACGTTGAGCTCATCGAGGGCCGTCCCGCATCACCGACCCGATCCAGGGTCTTGACACCCCGCACCCTACTTCCGGAACCGGGCCCGGTTACCAGAATGTCTGCGGCTCCCCGTGCGCCTGCAGGTATTCTGGTCGGCATTACCCGGAGACTCTATGCGCTGGATGTTCTGCTCACCGTGGACCCGTGTCTTCGCAATCGCTGCATTCCTGGTCGCCCTTCCTGCCGCCGTTCCGCAAACAAACGCCGCTCAGCCCACGCTGAGCAAAGTGAATCAGGAAATGGTCCACCAGATGCTGGTGGACGCTTACAACGCTCTGAAAGAGCATTACTACGATCCGCAGCTCGGCGGCATCGACTGGCAGGCACGCTTTCGCGATCACGACGCCCACATAGCCGCCGCTCATAACCTCGGCGAAGGCTTTGGCGTCATCGCATCGTTTCTCAGCGGTCTCAACGATTCGCACACCTACTTCATGCCTCCGTTCCGCCCGTTCCGCATCGACCCTGGGTATCAACTGGGCGTCATCGGCAATGACTGCTATGTAACGCAGGTCCGGCCCGGCACGGACGCGGATAAAAAGATCCATGTCGGCGATCGGATCGAGCATTTCGATCGTTACGCGATCAACCGCCAGGACTTTTCCGATATTCGCTACTACTTCTATCTCCTTTCTCCGCAACAGACCGTCCAGATGGATCTGCGCTCTCCTGACGGCACGACGCGACGCGAACTGGTCAACGCCAACGTTGTGCCCACGCGACGCGTCGTCGATCTGACCGACGAAAGCACCTCCGATTTTTGGGACCTGTTGCGTCGCGCGGAGGAGAACGACATTCAGTCGCACCCGCGGCCAGTCGAGGTTGGCGATGTGACGATCGTCAAGCTGGAGGGCTTCGATCTCGATCGCAGCGATATCGACCGCTATATGGATGTCGTGCGCAGGCACAGCGCGCTGGTTCTGGATTTGCGCGGCAACGGGGGCGGGTCCGTCGATACGCTCCAGTGGCTGCTGGGCTCCTTTTTCGATCATCCGGTGAAGATTGCCGACCGCGTGGGGCGGCATAATCCCAGGCCGTTCATTGCCAAACCCTACGGCCGCACGTTCACGGGCAAACTGGTGGTTTTAGTGGATGGCCAGTCGGCGTCGGCATCGGAGCTATTTGCGCGCGTGATTCAGCTGGAGAAACGCGGCACCGTCATCGGCGACAAGACGCAGGGCGCCGTGATGGAGGCGACCTATTATCCCGTGCACCAGGGGGCGGACACGCAGATCCAGTACGCCTTCAGTATCACGGACGCGAACCTGCTGATGACCGACGGCAAGAGCCTCGAAAAGATGGGCGTGACCCCGGACGAAGTTCTTCTGCCCACCGGTGCGGACTTGGCTGCCCGTCGCGATCCAGTGCTGGCGCGCGGTGTGGAGATGGCCGGTGGGAAGCTGGATCCGGCCGCAGCCGGCAAGCTGTTTCCATATCAATGGCCCGCCATGTAAGCCGGGAAGGAACGGCGCATCCTCTGCGTCTCCGCCGCCGCGCATCTCAACGGATAAGGAGAGACGCGCGTGACCGAGAAAATCACTGTGGCCGCAGGCGACACCGTGCTGGTGGCCGAGGTGCGAGTGCACCTTCGCGATGGCGAGCCGTTTGAGCTGCTGCCCTTTGTCGATGGCAAAGATGTGAAAAGCAAAGTCAGCGATCTGCTGGAGGAGTGGGCGAAGTCCGGCTTCCTCGTCCGCGGCAGCCAGATCATTCCCTGGCATCGCGTCGAGCGCGTGGAGGCGGTGAGCGTCGAAGAGCTTGCGCCCGACGAAGCCGAGCGGCGGCTGACGGAATGGTCGACGCGGGACCAGCGGCAATACCAGCAGAGCTTCTGGAAGACGAAGGAGCCGCGCGAAAAGAAGAAAAAGGACGGAGACGCCGAAGGCGGCGGCAAGCCCGGAGCCATGTGATTCCGCAGCGGGCGCATGGCCCGGGCCTCAGATCCGCGGTCGGGAACCGCGCCGGCCTCGCCTGCGTACTGGCACCCATCGGGCGAGGTGGCTCCTGCACGATCCTCTGTGGATGCGCGCTATTCTTGCGGTGCACGTTGCGGCCGGCGCGGGCGCGTTTGTTCTGGCGCCGCTGGCGCTGCTGACCGCGAAGGGCGGCCAGGCCCATCGGCGCTGGGGCAAATTCTACTTCTGGTCCATGGCCGTCGTCGCTGCGACAGCGTTTGTGATGGCCTCATACCGGCCGGTGCTCTTCCTCGCGCTGGTCGCCATCTTCAGCTTCTATAACGCGTTCGTCGCGTATCGCGTGCTCGGGCAAAAGGCCGCCGTCACCGGCGCGCAGGTCGTGCGGCTGCTCGACTGGGTTGCCGCGCTCTTCTGCTTCGGCTCCTGCGGGGCGCTCGTCCTGCTCGGCGCCTTTCGCCCCCACCTCGTCAGCAACCTCGGCATCCCGGCCATCGTCTTCGGCCTCATCGGCATGCGCATCGCTGGCCGTGCCATGTGGGGATTCACGCACCCGCCCACCGAAAAGATGTTCTGGTGGTATGCGCATCTGCAGGGCATGATCGGCAGCTATATCGCCGCGTGGACGGCCTTCTGCGTGGTGACCATCGGCCCGCTGCTGCACCTCGGCTGGTGGATCTGGATCGCTCCGGTCGCGATCGGCGTGCCTGCCATCATCGCGACGACCGCGTATTACCAGCGCAAATTCGCACCGCGGCCCAAGGCAGTGGCTGCATAGGATGCTTCGAAACCTCCAAAGCGAGGCGCCGCCACGGTATAACATCCTGGTACATTCTTATGATCAGGCGCAGAATCCTGTTGCTGACGGTGGGGGCTGTGGCGAGCGCGGTGTGCTCGGGTGTCGGGTTGTTTGCGTGGCTTTTCGATGGAGGGCGGCTGTCGCCCTATCTCATTCCTTCGCTCTCATTTCTTCTGTTTTGGGTGTATTTGCCGCTGCCACGCACAGGGCTGCTCCTGTCCGGACTCGTCCCGGGAAGCACCTACATTGCACTGTTCCTGAGAGAACTCCGAATCTATTGTGCTGAACCGGGTTGCCGACTGGCAGATTCGTTCGCAATCGGACGAAATTTGCTTCTCCACGGTTGGCTGTCCTGGCTTATCCTCGCGGTGCCTGCCGTGTGCCTGCTGATGGATTACACGCGCCCCGCGATTGCGCACGAAGGCCGTCAGGACTTGCGCACATAGCGCCGCCCGGCAACCTCATACTTCCCCGACACCACCCGCGCAATCGCCTCAGCGTAGGCAATGTGCTCCTGCTCGAGGATGCGCTCGGCGAGCGCATGCGCGTCGTCGCCCTCGAGAACTGGCACCGTCTTCTGCAGAACGATGACGCCGTGGTCGAGCTGCTCGTCGACAAAGTGCACCGTGCAGCCGGCGACCTGAACGCCGTACTCGAAGGCCTGGGTCTGCGCGTCGAGGCCGGGAAAAGCCGGCAACAGCGAGGGGTGGATGTTGAGGATGCGCTGCGGGAAGGCCTGGATGAATCCCGGAGAGAGCAGCCGCATGTAGCCGGCGAGGCAGACGAGGTCAATCTGGTGCTCCTGGAGCGTGGCCACGATCTCCGCGTCGTGCTCGGCCCGCTTGCGGCCCTTCGCTTCGATGGCGATGGCGGTCAAACCACGTGTGCGCGCGGCGGTGAGACCAGGAGCGTCGGCGATGTTGGAAATGACAACAGCGATGCGAGCGCCGGGAATTTTGCCGCTGGCGATGGCGTCAGCGATGGCGAGGAAGTTGGAGCCGCGTCCGCTGAGGAGGATTCCGAGGTTGGGCATGGTCGATAGCAGGTGGCTACCAGCTAACCGCTCCTGGCTGTCTTTTACGCATAAATGACGCGCCGATCGCCCTTCACGATCCGGCCAATCACGTGGGATTTTTCTCCTGCGCGGTCGAGCATGCTCTTGCAGCGCTTGAACCGCTCGGCGGGGACGACGGCGATCAGCCCGATGCCCATGTTGAACGTCCGCAGCATTTCTTCCTGCTCCACGTTGCCCAGTTGCTGCAGGTGCTCGAAGATGGGCAGCACCGGCCAGCTTCCCAGCTCGATGTGCGCGGAAACGTTCTTGGGCAGGATGCGCGGCAGGTTTTCCGTAATGCCGCCGCCGGTAATGTGCGCAAATCCCACAGAGTAGTCGCTGGCGGTGAGCTTTTTGATCAGGCTCAGGTAGCTCTTGTGCGTCTTCATCAGCGCTGCGCCGGCTTTTTCCTTCAACGCGTTCACGTATTGCTCGGGTTTGTACTTCGCCACTTCGAAGAAGAGCTTGCGTGCCAGCGAGTAACCGTTGGTGTGCAGGCCGGTTGACGGGAACCCGAGCAGCACGTCGCCGGGGCGAATCTTCGCGCCGGTCACCAGCTTCGCGCGCTCCACCACGCCCACAATGAAGCCCGCCAGATCGTACTCGCCGTCGGCGTAGAAGCCGGGCATCTGCGCGGTCTCGCCGCCAATGAGCGCGCAGCCGTTCGCGCGGCATGCATCCGAGAGGCCCGAGACAATCTTCTCGGCCACCTCGCCGTCGAGCCGGCCCGTCGCGAGGTAGTCGAGGAAGAAGAGCGGCGTGGCGCCCTGCACCGCGATGTCGTTGACGCAGTGGTTCACCAGATCGGCGCCCACCGTGTGGTGAATGCCGAGCTGGAACGCCAGCTTGAGCTTGGTGCCGACGCCGTCGGCAGAGGAGACCAGCACCGGCTCCTCGTATTTGCCGTCGAGCTTGAAGAGGCCGCCAAAGCCGCCGATTTCACCGAGCACGTTGCGGGTGAAGGTGCGCTGCGCCAGGTACTTGATGCGCTGCTTGGCGCGGTCACCTGCGGCAATGTCGACGCCGGAATCGGCATACGTGACACCGGTCGGTGCAGGCGTTCGTGCGGAGGACGATGCGGTCGCTTTGGCGGCTGGCTCAGGCAAGAGAATGGACAGTGGGAGGTTTCCCGGAAGGAACTAGTTTAGAGCATCCGGAGGCTCGCGGACCGTGCGTTCCGCGGAAAACATTGTTCCTCAGGCGTCGTCGCGGTCGCGCTCCCGTGGACGTTCCGCGCGGGCATGTCCTGCGGGTGAAAGCAGGCTGATGCTGAGGATTCCGCTCTGCTTCGTCAGCAGAATGCCCTGGCCGGGAATGGGAATCTGGTCGCCGTCGGCCGTGACCCAGGAAGCTTTGGCAATGAACAGCGAATTCTCGTCCGGATCGTCGGAGTAGTAGAGCAGCACCCCCAGAATGCTGCGATTGCCCGGCAACTCCACCTGCACGATCTGCTCCTGACCGGCCTCGCTCTCGAAGATGTCGGTCCAGATGGAACTGCGCGTGGTGCGCTCGGTGAGCCGCAGACGCCGGAAGAGCCGGTTGCCGTCGTGATTGATGTAGAGAATGGCGAGGACCGCAAAGGCAAACGTGATTCCCGCCAGCAGGCCGAGACTGCCCGGATTCCAGACGATGGTTTGGCTGGAGTCGTCGTCATCGGCGGCTGCCTTCTCCGGAGCCTTTGCGTTGCTTCCGGCTGGAGCCGTGCCGCTGGCGGAACCTGGCTGCGACGCCGATTGCTTCTCGAGCGTGAACGGCAGCCTGCCCTGGCTCGCCGCCGCGAAGCACACATAAATGATGAAGCTGAAGAGGAGCGCCTCAATCACGCGCTCGAGGTCGGATTGGGTCCGGCGCGTGGCGAGTTGCTGGACGACGTAAGCCGCGGCAAAGCCCGGCAGCAGGATGAGGAAGATTTCGAGCGCTACCAGACTGGTGGGCACGGTCGTATCCGCCCGCAGCTACGGCTTCGGGGACCTTTCGCTGTCGTTGCGAGGCGGAATGCGCACCGGCTCCGGCAGCTTCACGGAGATTTCGCTGTCGGTGCGGCGCTTCCCTGGCTTTCCCGCGTAGTTCGTCAGTTTTTTCGAGCTGCCCTTCGGCAAGACGTATGGCATGAAGCCCTCTGAGGAAATTATTGCGCCCGCGGAGCACGAAAGTCCACAGGCCCCGCCGGAGCGAGGCCTGTTCGACTTCGATTCTGCGACGAAAGCTACGCGGCGGCTTGGGTCAGAGCGGCCTTCGCCGTGCCCACGAGCGCCGTGAATCCGGCGGCGTCGTTCACAGCCAGATCGGCGAGGATCTTGCGATCCAGCTCAACGCCGGCCTTCTTCAGCCCGCTGATGAGCTGCGAGTACGAGATGCCGTTGGCCTTGGCGGCGGCGTTGATGCGCACGATCCAGATGGAGCGGTACTGGCGCTTCTTGCCCTTGCGGCCGCTGTAGGCGAACTTCAGCCCGCGCTCGACGGCTTCCTGCGCCGCCTGGTACAGCTTGGATTTGGTGAGGAAGTAGCCGCTCGCCCTCTTGAGGATTTTCTTGCGGCGGTCGGTGCGTTTTGTCCCACGTTTTACGCGAGGCATGGTGTCTTCTCCTTTTTTAGTACTGCGTTCAGCGGCTGAAGGTGGGAAGCACCTCTTCGCGCGCTCTGCATGCCTGATTCACTCTCGGCGAACCGAGGGAGCCGAAGCCCGATTTGAATCAGACCCGCCTGAGATTCTCAGGCATAGGGAATCATGCGGGCGACCTTCGCGTGGTCGGCGTCAGAAACCAGGACGCCCTTGCGCAGGTGCCGCTTGGTTTTGACTTCCTTCGACGTGAGGATGTGCCGCATCTTCGTCTGGCCGCGCTTGATTTTGCCCGTGCCAGTCTTTTTGAAGCGCTTCGCGGCGCCCCTGTGTGTCTTGAGTTTGGGCATGGTGTCCTTCAACTTGCGTCGCGACCGGGCGTCCGGTGAGAGAAACCCAGCGCAGACAGCAGGATTCAGTTTACAGGAGGGTCGCCTGTGCGTCCACCGTTCTACGCGCCGAAGGCCCTGGCCCCTGCCTTACGGCAAATACTGCGCCGGGATCGGCGTCTGCGGATTCTCGGCCTGCCACACGATCTCGATGATGTGCCAGTTCTGCCCATCGAAGACCGCCTGGATGCTGTTGATGCCGCGCGCAACCGGCTTGCCCGCGAGCGTGGTCTGGTAGGTGCTCCAGAGATGGGCAATGTGGCCGAAGGTTTCCGACTGAAACTTCAGCTGCTTCTCCGTCACGTCCTCGTCGCCGTTTTTGGCCACCGCGGTAACCCAGTCGTCGACGGTGAGCAGGCGTCTGGTTCCGGTCGTCCCGTTCACCGGGATGAGACGCACTTCCGGCAGAAACAGCGCGCGGAAGCAGGTGCGGTCCCGGTTCGCGGGCCCGGTGATCGCGGCATCGATAGCGGCGACAAGCTGATCGAGGGTCGCCGTCGACGGGCACGTGGCCGGTGCGGCAGGCGCGGACTGCGGAGTTTGGGCATGTGCTGCGGAAATCAGGCCGAGTGCGGCCAAAACCAGAGCGAGGCGGCGAACAAGCAGAGACATGGCGGGAATTGTACAAGCCGAACTGCGCTACTCGCCGTCCATCTCTTTCGCGTACTCGTACAGAGGCATGCCGAAGAAATCCTGAACTCGTCCGGTAGGCGCATAGCCATGCCTGCGGTAGAACGCGATGGCTCGCTCGAGCGGCGCCGTCGTGTCGAGCGTGATCCGGCGACAGCCTCGCGTCCACAGCATCGACTCGGCGTCGGCGAGCAGTTCCGCTGCGACGCCGCTTCCCTGCCACGCGGCGCGGACCGCCATGCCGCGCAAATGGCCCTCCAGATCGCGCCCGAGGCTGGCCGCGACGGTTCCCGCGAATTCTCCCGCGGTTCCTTCAGCCACGAGGATGGTCATCGACGCAAAGCGCCCTGCCAGCATTTTTTCGGAAAGAACGGTGTCGGCAAAAGCGCCAGGGGTGTACTGCTCGCGAAAAGGCGCGAATGCCTCCGCGAGGCAGGCAAGGATTCCCTCCGCATCGGCAAGGGTGGCCTGGCGAACAAGAAATGGAGCAGATCGTGCCATGGGGTGAACCCCTTCTGCTATGGAGTCAGTGCGCGACTTCAGTCGCTGCCTGCATCTCGTCGATGATTGCGCGAGCGGCGGCGACGGGATCGCTGGCCTGGGTGATGGGGCGGCCGACGACGAGATAGCTGGCTCCCGCGGCCAGCGCGGCCGCAGGGGTGGCCACGCGCTTCTGGTCGGCAAGCTCGGCGCCGGCCGGACGGATCCCGGGAATCACCAGCGTCGCGCCGGGAAATGCCTGGCGCAGGCTGGCGGTCTCGTGCGTGCTGGCAACGAGGCCGGTGATGCCGGCGGCGGCGGCCATCTCCGCCAGGCGCGTCACCTGCTCGCCCGCCGAGCGGCCGATGCCGACGGCGGCGAGCTGTTCCGCGTCCATGCTCGTAAGAACGGTAACGGCCAGCAGTTGGGGCGCATGCTCACATTCCGACGCGGCTTTCGCGGCGGCGCGCAGCATCGCGGGACCTCCCGAAGCGTGGATCGTGAGCATCTCCGCGCCGGTCTCGCAGACCGAATGGACGGCGCCGGCGACGGTGTTGGGAATGTCGTAAAGCTTGAGATCGAGGAAGACGGAGCAGCCCCGATGGTGCAGCTCGTGGATGAAATTGTTGCCTTCGGCCAGATACAGTTCGAGTCCGACCTTATACCAGCAGCACAGCTCTTCCAGACGTTCCACCATCCCGATGGCCGGCGCGCCTTCCGGGTAATCGAGGGCTACGATGAGCCGAGGGTCCAGAGATTTCCCTCCACAGTCTTTTCTTCATAGTTGCACAGGGCCGCGCGAGGGAGAAGTGGATTCTGCGCTGCACCCAAAAACGACAGGCATGCCCGCGCGCAAAACAATACCACTCTCGGGTCAGCCGATGTTGCGGAAGTGTTGCGCAGAGCCCACAATTTCACGTGCAAATTTATTGGCAACTGATACACTTCCCCCACATTTCCAGGAAATATCAGGATCGGCAAGAGCTACGATTGCCTGGATGGGTGTGTTGAGGTATCAGGGATGGATGGCACGCTGAGAAGCCGCTCCCAGGCCCCGCCGTTGAAAGAGTCGATCGCGGGCGACGGCGGAGTGGATCTGCTTTTGGGGAACAAACACGCCGATTTGCTGGCGACGGATACCATCCTGCCGCCGGAACAGCGGCCCCGCACCGTCAAGGAACTCGGCGTCCGTCCCTCCGTGGTGGAAGACCTCGCCCTGAAGACGCTGTACACCGCGGGCTCCCTTTCGGTCTACGAGCTCGCGCGCCGGACGCGCCTGAGCTACGACGTCGCCAACGAGCTCTTCAACAAAATGCGCGCCGCCGTCCTCTGCCAGGTCACCGGCATGAAGGGGAATATCCCCGAGATCGCCATCACCACGCAGGGCCGCGCCCGCGCGCTGGAACTGCTGGCGGTGAGCCAGTACACCGGTCCCGCCCCGGTTGCGCTCGACGCCTACGTCGAGCAGGTGCGCCAGCAGAGCGTCCGCCATGCCGTGGTGCACAAGGAAGATGTCGCGCGCGCCTTCGAAAACATGGTGCTCGACGACAAGACGCTGTGGCAGATCGGCGTTTCGCTCAATTCGGGCTCCTCCATCTTCCTGCACGGACCGGCTGGCGTGGGCAAGTCGGCCATCGCCGAAACCATGGCCCGCACCCTGGCTGCCGACGACGTTTGGCTGCCGTGGGCGGTGGAAACCGACGGGCAGATCGTCTCGGTCTTCGATCCCATCGTCCACCGGCGCGTGGACCGCAGCGAATTTTCGCAGTACGACGAACGATGGGTTCGCTGCCAGCGGCCCTCGGTCCTGGTGGGCGGCGAGCTGACCATCGAGATGCTCGACCTGCAGTTCAATGCCATTGCCGGCTTCTACACCGGACCGGTGCAGATGAAGGCCAACAATGGCGTGCTCATCGTCGACGACTTCGGGCGCCAGCGCATCCGGCCCGATGAGCTGCTGAACCGCTGGGTTGTGCCGCTCGATCGGCACATCGACTTCCTCACCCTCGTGGGCGGCAAGAAAATCGAGATTCCCTTCGAGATGCTGGTGGTCTTCGCCACCAACCTCGAACCGGACGAGCTGGTCGACGCGGCCTTCCTGCGCCGTATGCAGACCAAGATCAAGATCAGCATCGCCACGGAAGACCAGTTCTGCGAAATTTTCCGCCGGGTAGCCCATACCCGGCAGCTTCCTGTGGACATGAAGATCGTCCGCGAGCTGGCCAACATCATTCGCGGGCCGCTCAATCAGGAACTCCGCGGCTGCCAGCCTCGCGACCTGGTCAACCACGTCTGCTGGGAAGCCCGCTACGCCGACAAGCCGCCGCAACTCGACCGCGACTCGCTCATGAGCGCGGTGGAGACGTACTTCATCCCCGCTGGCTGAAACCAGCCCCATCAGACCCCGGAATGGCGATAGCCATCGCTGCGCCGCGAGGCGCACATGCCGGGGTCTGCCTGTAAAGGGGATTAGCGGGAAGCCGCTGGTTCGTCAGGCTGGTCGAGTCGTGCCACTTCCGTCGTTGGAGCGGAAAGCAGCTCGACTTTGACGGGCGCGATGCCGCGCTCACTGAAGCCCAGGGTGTAAGCCGCTGCGTACGACAGGTCGATAACCCGGCTTTCGGGCATCGGACCGCGGTCATTGACGCGAACCACAACGGATTTATGGTTGCGCAGGTTTGTCACTCGCAGCACGGACCCCAGAGGCAGCGTGCGGTGCGCGCACGTCATGGCGTTCTCATCGTAGGGCTGGCCGCTCGCTGTGGTTTTTCCCTGGAAGAATCGCCCGTACCAGGACGCTACCCCAAACTGATACCAATGATGCCGGGGCTTCGCGGCAGGCTTCGCGGAATTCGCAGGAGCCGTTGTCGCGGTGCTCGCGGTACTTAAGTGATCCGCCGGTGCCACCGTCTGCGCGCTCGCGACTCCAACAAGGATCGTCAGCAGGGCGCCTGCGATGGTGAGCGAACGTCGAGGACGAGGCAGTGCTTCGGATCGTCGGAGTACGTTCATTGAAACCTCCTGTTAAAAATTGTAGGAATGGGCTTGCGCTAAGTCAAACAAACAGCGAACTTTATTTCTGTTTTATTTGGGTCGCCGACCTTGCCAACTCTCACACGCATGTGATAGCTCGAGGCGCCCCGTTAGGGTTATCAGATTACGAACAGGTCGCCTTCCCTGAGATACCCGCCGTTCGAGGAAGCCGACCTATCCAATACGATGGTTACCATGGACGAGCTTGCTGCCCCGCATCCGAACGAAAACGACAGCCGTCAGGAGTTGCCCGGCCGGAAGGTTGCCCTGACGATCGCAGGTTTCGATCCGTCGTCCGGGGCCGGGGTGACTGCCGACCTAAAAGTCTTTTGGAATCATGGAATTTACGGTGTCGCGGCGATCACCGCCCTGACCGTTCAGTCCACCCAGGGAGTGCGCCGGGTCCAACCTGTTGCAGGGGGGCTTCTGCGGGAGACGCTGGAATGCCTCGCCGCCGACCTTCCCATCGCCGGCGTGAAGATCGGCATGCTGGGCTCGGCCGAGGCCGCCGGGGAGGTGTCGAGGTTCTTAACCAAGGCCGGAATCCCCCGGGACCGGGTGGTCCTCGATCCGGTCCTGGTTTCAAGCTCCGGCGCGGCCCTTTTGGAGCCAGCCGGGGTCGATGTGTTGAAAAAAACTTTGCTCCCCAGGGTCGGCTGGATCACACCAAATATGGATGAGCTTGGGGCCCTGACTGGGTCGGACGCCTATCTCCATGCGGACATCCCCGACGAAGCGGGCCGCGTGGCAGCTCTGGCGCCTGGGCTCAATGTCGTCGTCACCGGTGGCCATCTGAACCCGCCCGACGACTTTCTGCGAACCGCGGATGGAGCCGAAACCTGGTTTCCCGGCTCGAGGATCGAGACCACGTCCACCCACGGAACCGGCTGCGTCTTCTCCTCGGCGCTGCTCTGCCGGTTGCTGACGGGCGATTCGCCCCCGGACGCCGTTCGCGGATCCAAAGACTTCGTTCGCCGCGCCCTCGAGTCGGCAGTTCCGCTGGGCAGCGGCAAGGGACCGGTACTGAGCAAGTGAATTCAGGAGGCGTGGCCACTCCCTGACTTCCGCTTCGGATCCCCAAAAAATTAACCATTCCCTGTGATCGTTGCTACAGCCGGGTCGATACGTCTCCTGTGATTCTCAGGAACATCCGACGCTCCCCCAGGAGCGGATGTTCCCCGGAACTCAAAGGAGGACCCCATGGCACGCTGCCCGCGTTGTCTGCAACCCGTTGACGAGGACCGCAATTGCCTCGATGCCCACTGCGGCTACCCCATGAAGCGTCACGCGCTGCGGCCGTTCTGGACGATCTTTTCCCTCGTGGGCCTGGCTCACCTGACGCTGGTGCTCCGCATCGGCGTGCCGCCCGTCGAGCGCCCCATCCCCGCGGGATTCTGGATGTTCGTGGCCGTGTGCTGGCTCTTTGTGAATACCGCAGCGACCGTGCTGATCTACGTGCCGTATGTCTTCGCGTACGAGTTGCACCCCGACGAATACGCGGCGTGGCTGGAGTGGGCAAGACGCACGGTTCGGGCCGCGTTCGCGGGCGCTGGGTCGAATACGGCCGGCGCGCACCCGAAGTCAACGTCCAGCGGGGGATGAGCCGAGGTTGAGCTGAGGTTGAGCCGACGCCGTCGGGTGCCGGATCGGCACGCGCGAGCGCGTTGCCGGCTGTGACTACGGCTCCCGCCAGTCGAGCGCGTAAACATCCGACGTTCCCGCGTCGCGGATCAGCAGCGGCTCGTCGCCTGGAGTCAGCGCCAGCGACGAGTCGCCAAAGTATCCCGTGAAGACGAAGTTCTTCAGGTCCGCCACCGGCTCCGTCTTCCCATCGGTAACGTGAACGCGGATCACCGCCTTCGAGCCGGAGAGCAGATAGACATACTGGCTGTCGCGGGAGAAATTCGGCCATGCGACCAGGCCCGTCGCGAACACCGTCCATCTCTGCGTCTGGAAGTTGAAAAGGTGCAGCTCCGATTCGTCCTGCGGGAAGGCCGCCAGATACTCGCCGTTGGGCGACCACCGGGGCGAATATAAACCCTGCGATCCCGGCACCTGGGTTACCTGATGCGTCGCGACATCCAGAACGTAGAGCGCCGATCCTGCGTTCAGCGGGCCGCTGGCAAAGGTGATCCGGTTTCCATCCGGCGACCAGGTTGGATCGGATTGCGCCCCGCCACTCTCGGGCAACAGCGCCCGCGCCGTTCCGCCGTCGGGCGATATCTCCAGAAGCCGCGATGGCTTGTCGGGACGCGTCTCGTAGAAGAGAATTTCCTTCCCGTCGGGCGACCAGCGAGGCGCCACCGCGTACCCAGGAGCGCCGGTCAGCTGCAAAGGTTCGCTGCCGTCGGCTTTGGCGCGCCACAGATAGCCTTCGGGATAGGCCGTATACGCCACCCACTGGCGATCCGCGGAGAACGCCATGAACTCCGCCGAGATGCCGCCCAGAAACGGCACGAGCTGCCGGGACTTCGCGTCGTACCGGACCGACTGGCCACGGAAGGTCTGCCCCACGACAAACAGTTTTGTCCCGTCTTTCGACGGCACCGGAGAGCTGAGCGACATGGGGCTGGAGGTTATCGGCGTCGGGTCGGTTTCCGATCGAAACAGGCCGCCTTTGCGCGGCTGCGCCCAGATTTGCCCGCCCGCCACAAAAATGAATTGCCGGCCGTCCGCGGTCCAGCGTCCGCAACAGACCTCGGCAGGCGCCTGGCGCCAGTGGCCAAACAGAGGATGCAGGTCGCTCCCGTCGACGGCGACTTCCCAGATTGAGCTGGCCGGCCGCAGGCTGGGCTCGTGCACGTCGAAGCGGAGACGCCCGCCGTCAGGCGACCAGACCACCCCGTCGATAAAGCCCCCGCTCTTCAGCGTGGTCAGCTTGCGCGGAGCGCTGCCATCGGCATTGGCCACGAACAGATCGCTGTAGTTGCCGTACGCCAGCAGCTTGCCGTCGGGCGACCAGGCCGCAATGCTTCCTGAAGCGTCGCCCAGTCTCCTCGGCGAGCCGCCCAGCACCGGCATGATCCAGAACGGCCCCGCCGGCGGGGCGCCCTTCGAAGCGCGCAGCAGAAATTCTCCGTCGTCCGCCGACAAGGCCACGGGCACCATGTTGGGCGCGGGCATGGCAATGGGCGTCGGATCGCCGCCTGACGTCGTGATCTCGCTGGCGGTGTGCGCCAGCTCCGATCCCACGGCCAGGTAGAGCCGCGAGCCGTCGGTGGCGATCAGCGCCTTGGGCTGACCGTCGTGCGTCAGCTGCAGGTAATTCGAGGCGCCCGGAACGGAGGCTGGCCGCGTCAGCCAATACACCGCCAGCGCGGC
>DATJTG010000106.1:0-8113 GCA_035503555.1 Acidobacteriaceae bacterium
CCACTGGGTGTGGCTGCGCCTGGGCGGGACCGCGGATCTGATGCTGAACACCTGCTATGAATTCGACGACGAGCGTCCCACGCGCGAGGAGCATCTGCGCCAGCGCGGGCATCGCGACACGTGTCTCTTCTTTGGCTGCCCCGATGTGGATGCGGCGTACACAGAGCTAACCGCGAAAGGCGTCGTCATTCCGAAGCCGCCGAAGGTTGCGCCTTACGGCATGAAGCAGATGTACTTCAAGGATCCGGATGGATTCGGGCTCTGCTTTCAGTGGAAGGCGGAATAGCGAAGCGCTCTCATGCACTCGGCCGGTACGAGGCCGCCGTTGCTCGCACGCCGTCGCGGTAGGGAATCCCGCCAAAGCCGAAGGTTCGCGCATATTTCGACGAGTCGAACAGATACGGCGAGTCGTTCTGGTAGAGCATCTCTCCGATTTCGCGCACCGTCGGATTGACCCATCCGAAGATGCGCACCATGGCCGGTGACAGCACCCGATACCGCGGCGCCACGCCCATCGACTCCGCTGCCATCGCGATGAACTCCGCGCCGGTTGGGGGCTGGGGTGCCGTCGGCAAATGCCAGGTCTGATTCCACGCCGCCTCGCTCTCCATCAGAGTCACCACGCCGCGAGCGGCGTCGGGCGTGTAGATGAGCGAATGCGCCACGGCATCGTTTACCAGACACTGCGCTTTCTGCCCTTTGCTGTAAGGCCCAAACACCAGGCTGTGAGGCACGCTGTTCGGCGTATGCGGACCGTAAAAATCCGGAGCCCGCGCGATCATCGCCTGCAACCCGCCCGCGCGCATCGCTTCCAGCAGAGTTGTCGCGATCTGCGCGCGAATCTCGCCCTTGCGGCTGCACGGATTGAAAGGCGTTTCCTCCGTCATCGCTCCGCTCACCCGCCCGTACATGTACACGTTGTCGAAGAACAGCAGCTTCGCGCCGCCGCGCCGGCATGCTTCGATGGTGTTGGCCATGATCTTCGGCCAAAGATCAGCCCAAACCTTGTGGTCGTATTTCAGCCCGGCGAGCAGCAACACCGTGTCCGACCCGGCTACCGCGCGGATCGTCTGTTCGCGATCCGCAAGATCTGCGGCCACCGTCTCCGCTGCGCCGAATGCGGCGCGCCCCGTGCGGCTTACCAGCCGGAACGGCTTCTTTTCCGCTGCGAGAATCGATACAACTCCATTGCCAATGACGCCGCCGGCGCCAAGGATCGTGATCATGCGGAAAGCCTCCGAAGAAACTAAGATAAGCCGCAGCGGCCTGCCAAAAGCCGCCGTCCGCCGTTCTTCCGATTCGGGGTCCTGCAAGCGCGATTCAATGTTCCGAACCGCGCCTTCGATGGCGGATTTGGGCGGTTCCCGGCGCACAAGTTTGCAACCGGACCCCGCCCTGTGATATCTAATCAGTATTCAAGTTTGCTCCTAAAGAGCGAGCCTGAATTTCATGCAGAGTGGCTGAGGGACGGGCCCTGTGACGCCACGACAACCGGCCTGAGCAATTCAGGACATCGGTGTCAACTCTCGCTCACCGCAAGGTGGGGAACATGAGATTCGGGGTGCAGGCTGTATCGCATCTCGCGGAATCCCAAGGTAGTGCCAGAAGTAGCGTAGGAAGAAGTCGCGTCACGCGCCCGTGCTGGTGTATTTCCCTTTGCCCCTCCGCATTCACACGAGGGTCGAATGGCTGCTGCTTACGAACTGCGATGTCGGGAATGCGGGAAGCGTTATGACAACGCCCCGCTGTCGATCTGCGATGAGTGCTTTTCTCCGCTGGAAGTGCAAGTTGACCTCGATCAGGCGCGCTGGACCGTCTCGCGCGAGTCGATCGCTCAGGGACCCTCCAGCATGTGGCGCTACCAGGCGCTGCTGCCCGTGCCCGGCGATTACACGCCGCAGACGCCCGCCGGATGGACTCCCCTGCTGCGCGCGCCGCGCCTTCAGGAGCGCATTGGGGCGAAGAATCTCTACATCAAGAACGACGCCGTCTGCCTGCCGACGCTCAGCTTCAAGGACCGCGTGGTGGCCGTCGCGCTCGCCAACGCTCAGGCGTTTGGCTTCGATACCGTGGGCTGCTCGTCCACCGGCAACCTGGCGAACGCCGTGGCCTCGCAGGCCGCGCGTCTGGGGCTGAAAACGTACATCCTTGTCCCCGCCGATCTCGAGGCCGCGAAAATCCTCAACACCCAGGTGTACGGCGCGACGCTCGTTCGCATCGACGGCAACTACGATCACGTCAATCGGCTGTGCTCGCAAATTGCCGACCGCTTCAGTTGGGGATTCGTCAACGTCAACCTGCGCCCCTACTACTCCGAAGGCTCCAAGACGGTCGGCTACGAAATCGCCGAGCAACTCGGCTGGCGCCTCCCGGACAACGTCGTGGTCCCCATGGCCGGCGGTTCGCTGATCACGAAAATCCGCAAGGGCTTCCGCGAGCTGGTGGCGCTGGGCCTCGTCGAAGACAAGCCGGTGCGCTTCTTCGGCGCCCAGGCTACGGGATGCTCACCGATCAGCACTGCGGTGAAGAACGGCGCCGACCACATCGACCCGCAGCGCCCCAACACTATCGCCCGCTCGCTCGCCATCGGCAATCCGGCCGACGGCGTCTACGCCGCGCGCGCCATCCGCGAGAGCGGCGGCTGGGCTGAAGACGTCTCCGACATCGAGATCGTCTCCGCCATTCAGGAGCTTGCCGAAACCGAGGGCATCTTCACCGAGACCGCCGGCGGCGTCACCACCGCCGTCACCGCCCGCCTCTACGCGCACGGCCGCATTCACCCCGACGACCTCACCGTTACCTGCATCACCGGCAACGGCCTCAAGACCACCGATGTCCTCCAGGGCGCGTACGAGCAGAACGACGCCATCCGCCCCCGCCTCACCGATTTCGAAGCCTACCTCGAAGACCGCAACGAAGAAACAACGCTGGAGCTGGGAGGATCGTATGTCCGTTAGAGTTCTTTTGCCCAACGCATTTCAGAAGCACACCGACGGCACGCGCGAAATCCAGTCCAGCGCCGGCAACCTGCCGCAGCTCATCTCGGAAATCGAAACCAAATTCCCCGCGCTTCGTTCGCACCTGCGCGACGAGCAGGGGCAGGTCCGCCGCTTCATCAACTTCTACGTCAACGAAGAAGACATTCGCTTCCTCGGCAACGACAAATACCACTTCAAGGACGGCGACGAAGTCCTCGTGATCCCCTCCATCGCGGGGGGATCTTTCACGGGGTGCCCCGCATCTGCGCGGGTTTCGCAGATGTGGGAATCAGCTTCCGGCCAGTGCTCCTGTTGCAGCTATTGCGGCCAGGAGCCCTGTCTCTGCGATTAGGCTGAGGCCTGAACAAATCCGGGTGCCCCATTCAGGCTGGTGTTGCCTGGGTGGGGCCGTCAAGCTGACCTACCCTCCAACCATCTCCCCCATCCGCGCCACTCGCGCACCTTGCGCGACGAACCCTTCCACCACCGCGCGTCCCTTCGCAGAATCCAGCGCCGCCATCGCGTCCTCCACCAGCGTCACCCGGCATCCACGCTCCAGCAGGTTCCGCGCCGCCTGCGCCACGCACAGCTCCGTCACCACGCCGTAGAGCACCACATCCGGGCGGCCCAGTTGTTCCACCAGCGCTTCGGTGTTCGGATTCGTAAACACATTGAGTTGCTGCTTCTCCAGCACCACCTGCTGCCAGCCGCTCAGCTCCGCGGGAATCTCCACACGGCGATTCGGCAGCACCAGCGGCTGCCGCAGCGTCGTCTCCGGAATCTTCTTCTGCCCCGCTGTCCCCACCAAACAGTGCGGTGGATATTCTGCGAACTCCGTGTCGTCAGGATGATGAGCGTCAGCCGACGCTACCACCAGCACCCCGTGTTCCCCGGCCCACTGCGTCAGCCGCTCGAGCGCCGGCACGATCGTCTCCGAACCCGGCACGTACAGCTTTCCCCCAGGACTTAGAAAGTCCACCTGCGTGTCGACGTCCCAGAAGATTCGTCTGGCTTGCGTCATCAGCCTTCCTGCCCCGCCACGTCCTCGGATTGTGGTTGCGATACAGTGATCCTACCGTGATCATCAATCTGGCGCGGCGGGCGCACAACCACAACTGGGAACTGGATCCGATCGTCCGGTCGTTGCTGGACACGGACTTCTACAAGCTTCTGATGCTGCAGTTCATCTGGAAGCACTATGCCGGCACGCCCACCACGTTTTCTCTGCTGAATCGCGATACCGGCCTGCGCCTCGCGGACGACATCAGCATCCACGAGCTCCAGTGCCAGCTCGAGCACGTGCAGAGCCTGCGCTTCCACAAGTCGGAAATCATCTGGCTGGCCGGCAACACGTTTTATGGACGCCGCGGCATCTTTGAGTCGGCCTTTCTTGACTGGCTCGAGCACGAATTCCGCCTCTCCGATTACGAGCTTTCCGTTTGCGATGGGCAATTCTCCCTCTCCTTTCACGGCGCATGGCCCAACACAACTTTGTGGGAGATCTACGCGCTCTCGATCCTGAGCGAATTGAAGACGCGCATCGCGCTCAAGCGCCTTACAGAGCTGGAACTCGACATGCTCTACGCCCGCGCCAAAGCCAGGCTGTGGGATAAAACGGAACGCCTCAACGGCGTTCCTGGCCTGCGCATCAGCGACTTCGGCACGCGCCGGCGGCACAGCTTTCTGTGGCAGGAGTACGTCGTGCGCGCGATGAGCGACATACTCGGCCCCAGCTTTATCGGCACTTCGAACACCTACCTCGCCTACAAGCACGATCTGGAAGCGATCGGCACCAACGCGCACGAGCTCCCCATGGCGCTGGCCGCCATGGCCGGCAGCGACGAGGAGCTGCGGGAGTCGCAGTACCGGCTGCTCGATCTCTGGCAGCAAACCTATCAGGGAGAGCTGCTGATCCTGCTGCCCGACACTTTCGGGACGACGCAGTTTCTGCGCAGCGCCCCGGACTGGGTCGCGGACTGGACAGGCCAGCGCGCCGACAGCAAGGATCCGGAAGTGGCAGGCGAGGAGTACATCGCGTGGCTCGAAGCGCGCGGGCGCGATCCGCGCAACAAGCTCTTCATCGCTTCCGATGCGCTCGACGCCGACGACATTCTTCGTCTGCACGCGAAGT
Organism: Acidobacteriaceae bacterium; assembly: GCA_035503555.1. GTDB lineage: Bacteria > Acidobacteriota > Terriglobia > Terriglobales > Acidobacteriaceae > Palsa-343. The sequence goes on from DATJTG010000106.1 coordinate 5,110, forward strand.
TTGCGGGCAGGATCAAACCCGGCCATGCCGCGGCTGATTTTCGGCGCGCAGCCGACTTCACCGACAGCGGCCTGTGGACGCCCGAGCGGCGCATCCGCTTCTCGGCGGGGTGGGGAACGCTGCTCACCAACGATTTCCGCGACTGCAATCCGCGCGGTGATGCGAGCTTCGATCCGCCGCACCTGGTCTGCAAGCTGCAGGATGCCGCAGGCCGGCCCGCCGTCAAACTGTCCGACAATCCGGAAAAGGCGCTCGGCGTGCGTTCGGAGGTCCAGCGGTACCAGCGGATATTCGGTAGCGAAGGCGCGGAACGGCGAGCCCTTCCCAGCTAGCCTGGTCGTGCATCGTTCCGCGAGCGGCGAAAGTCCCTGCTCGCCCGAATCAACGCTATCGGCGCCGCAGCTGCGCCGCGGTTTTCATGGCCGATGGTGTGCCGGTCCGGCAGTCGATATACGCCGCGGCTGCGGCCAGACGCACCGGCAGTTTCGCATCCTCCAGCAGCTGCGCGATTTTTTTCGCATCTTCTGCCCGATGAAAGCTGCCCAGCACGCGGACCGCAGCCGCGCGCACGCCTGCGTCGTCATCGTCCAGAGCGGTTTGCATCTGCTCGCGCACGCCCTGGCTGCGCTCTTCGCCGAGAAGGTTGATGGCCTGCACGCGCGCGCTGTCGCCGCCGTTTTTACGCGCGTACTCAATCGCCGAAATCGAGAACCCGAACGGTCCCAGCACCATGCCCGCGCCGGTCTCGATGCCGATCTTCGCCATGGCCGACGGGCTGTGCATGGTTCGCGACATGTCGTGCTCCGCCCCGTGGATCAGCGTCGGATTCGCCTTGCGGTCCCCCGCGGCAATGGCTGCCAGAATGTCCTCGCCGCTTTTATCCTTGTACTGCTTCCACAACGTCGTTGCTGCGGCAAAAACCACCTGCGGCTCGGGATCGTCCAGCAGCGCGCGCATCGGCTCGTCCAGCGAGCGGGCCCTCGTCACGCCCGCCGCCAGAATCGCGGCGCTGCGCACATCCAGATTGGGATCCTTCATCGCCGCTGCGATGAGCCCGGTGGCACGAGGATTCGATCCCAGGCCGCTGAGGGCATGGAGTGCCTGGGTTCGCGTGTCCACGTGCTTTGCGTCCCCCGCGCTGTCCGTCAACATCTGCCAGCTTCGGGCCATCGTTTCCGCGGGCGTGTCCTCGGTTGACGAAGACACTTCCTGCGCTTTTCCTGCTGGCGGATTTTGGTCCTGGGGAGCCGTCTGCGATGCATGAGTTCGATCGTGTGCCGAGGCGTCCGCCGTGATCGAAAGCGCAGCGAGGCTCACAAGGACCAGGCTGCAAAGGCCGCACGAATGCAGTTTCACGTTCATCCGGGAATTGTAGGGGCACAACGGCGCCAGTGCCGGATAAAAAGCGAGATCGCTGCAAGCCGCTGTTGCCGGAACGGAACAGTCTGACCGCCGGCAGCGGCTCTATCCGCTGGCCCCCGCTTGGTTCGGCTCCCAGTCCTTATCGAAGGGAAAGACCAGCTCCTGCATCGATGCGACGGCAGTTCCGTTCAGCGTCGCGGGATGGAAGCGCCAGGTCTTCACGGCCGCCAGCACCAGCTGATCGAGTGCATTGCCCAGCCCGCGCACCAGCTTCTCGTCGGTTACGTCGCCCATCGCGCTGATGTTCACATCCACCACGATGTTCTGCTTCGCTGCCGGCAGCAGCGAGCGGTCCGTGATGCCCGGCGACGGATAGTACAGCGGCAGCGCGGGCTCGGCGTTGTCCGATCCATCGCCCGTCCCCAGCGTAGCCAGCTGCTGAGGAGAGGCCATCCCCGTTTGCGTGGAGCTCTTCTTCGCCGCCGCAGCAGGCTTTTGAGGAGCATTCAGCTTCGCCTGCGCCGCGGAGTTCGGGGTGGGCCGAGGGTTCTGCGCTGTTTTCTTTTCCGTCTTCTGCGGCTGCGCTCCGCTGTGGGCCGCGCTCGGCGACCAGTACATCGCCGTCGAGCAGCATCGGCTCTCCGCCGCGATGGGATGGATTCGTGTGCTGTGCAGCGCGAGATACACCAGGGCCAGCACAGCGCCGTGCGCCACGCACGAGGCCGCAACGCCGCCCGGCGAGCGCCGCATCCGTACGCCCGTTTCGAATAGATTCGTGAGTTCCGGGCTCCGTCCCCGCCAGTGCCGGAAAAACATAGAAGTATGTTACCTTCCTGAGCAACGGCCTGCTGCAATATTGACGCAAATTCTCCCCCGAGTCGTCTCGTGGGCCGCCGGGGCATGGAGTGTTACCCGATGGCGTGGACCGAAACGTTCCACTGCGACGTTTGCAACAAGGAAAAAAGTGAAGAAGCTGGAGACTGGTGGCTCGCCATGACCGAAACCCTCAAGCCGGCTCCCCACGAGCCCGAGCAGCGGCTGGTCAAGGTGACGCCGTGGAACAGCTTTCTCGCGCACTCCGCTGACGTGCGCCACCTCTGCGGCTCGCGCTGTGTCCACACCCTCATGGACCGCTGGATGATGCCGAAGACCGGCGCGGCCATAACGCGCGGCTGATGCCCGCGCCGCCCTGGCCTCTGATGTCCCCTCCCTAGTTCGTATATAGCTTCACGTACTGCACGTTCATCGTCGACGGAAACACCGTCGTGTTGTCGACGTTTCCCGGCCAGTCGCCGCCTACCGCCAAATTCAGAATGATGAACATCGGGCCCTGATCGAACGGCCAGCTTCCGTTGAAGTTGCCGCTGTTCGAATTGTCGGTGGCGTAGATGTTCGACGGATCGTCGATGTAGTACTGGATCTGCCCCTTCGTCCAGATGATGCCGTAGGTATGCGTCGCTGCTGCCGAGAAGCCGGTGCCTGCGCCCGACGGATAGTCGGTGCCGGCATTGGCCTCGCTGCTGCTCGTTCCCCCATGCACGGAGCCCGCGATCCAGTCATACCCCGGGAGCGCCCCGGTGCCGGGGCCGCCGAACGGCGTGTTGGCGCCGTCAATATGCTCCATGATGTCCGCTTCGCCGCA
>DATJTG010000107.1:0-11983 GCA_035503555.1 Acidobacteriaceae bacterium
GCGGACAGGGCAATCGCGCGAAGGCGCAGCATCATTTCTATTCCACTCCTACTGGCTCGGCAGCGACTGCGTGACCACAACCGGGTGATAGAGATTCATGTTATTCGTTACGTCGCTCTCGACGGTGGAATTGCACGCGTAGGTAAAAAAGAGCTGACCTGCGCTCTCGAATTCCACGTGTTCCTTGGCGGCATAGCAGAAGACGTTGGGCGTGTAGTTCGCATTGCTGGGTTGCATCTCGGGATAGGTATACAGAGTCTCCTTCGAGCCCCATCCGCCGGTCAGCGACGAGGAGAGAGCATAGTACGCATAATCCTTCAGACCCGAAGGATACACAGCGATCCACTGGTTCGTGGAGCTGTGCCAGCGAACGGTCATCTCCGTCGCCCCAGGATTGATGACGGGAGCATTGTCTGCCGGCAGCGTCGTCGCGGTGTCGGACCAGGATGCCCAGGTTCCGCTGGTGTTCAGGTATTGCCAGTCGGTGTTGCTGGGGCGAGCCAGAGTGTTCAGGTCTGTGAGCGGAATGCGCAGCAGCGCGAGATAGGGCGTGGATCCCACGCCGGTGAAGAAGTAAGCGTAGTTCGCGCCCTGCGGGTTCGATGGGTCGGGATTGCCGTTCGGCCCCTGATTCGCCACGATGGAAATGCCGGGCACCGCACTGCCCCCGGTATTCAGCTGCTGATAGGCGATCTTCCACTGCGCGGGCGGCGCGGTGTAGTTGCTGATGCTGGCCAATTGTGCTCCGCTGTACGCGAAGCCGAACGCGCCGCTGCCCTGCGCGTGCATCTGCATCAGCGCCAGATAAAGCGTGCCGTTATAGGTAAAGCCGTCGAGGGGCCAGAACCAGTCTGTGCCGGGCGCGGCGAACACGGCGCTCTGCGTCGAGGTTCCCATCCCCGGCCAGTAGTACTGAAAGCTGCACTTGCCGCTGGAGCAGGTCGAGATGGCAGTGGAGTTGTGAATAAATCCGTTGGCCTGCGTGCGGCTGGTCGCGGTCGACGGGCCCACGAAGGTATCGGCGAAGATCCAGAGGCTCTGATTCGTTGCGATGGGGATGGAATACGCACCATCGGCGCCGAGCCAGCCCTGTTGGTACGGGAAGTATCCGCTTGAGCCCGTCAGCGTGGGCGGCGTCACCGGCGGAATTCCCGATCCCCCGCCGCCGCAGGCGGCTGGAAGGAATAGGGCGAGCAGAGATGAGAAAACTGCGATCGATCCCCTGATGTGCATGGGCGCCTCGTGCGGTGCGATTGCGATGCCGCGTGGGTTTCGAGCAGGAGAAGGGCTGCATCGGCGAGCAGAGGCTTTGCTCCGCCCGCCGTATGGTTATCGTTGCTGGTTGCGCCGCGCCTAGAAGATGACCTTCAGAGCGAGCTGAATCTGGCGAGCCGTGCCGGTGCCCACCTGGCTTGCGTCCTGGTCGGCGATGGTCGCCCCGACTTCCCCGAAAGTCGGATTGGGAACGCAGCCGAAGACTGAAAACGAATTGCAGACGCCGACACCAGGGTTGCCGAAGTTGGGGTGATTCAGAATGTTGAACAGATCACCGCGGAACTGCAGCTGCGATTTCTCGGTGAGCGGGAAATTCTTCATGCCGGTGAAATCCCACTGGAAGAACCCTGGCCCCCGCAGGCTGTTGCGCCCCACGTTGCCGAGGGTCGACGGATCGCCGGGATTGCCGTTAAAGTTCGCCGGGACCGCATAGGCATTGATGTTGTACGTGTGATACGGCCAGGAGAAGTTTGAGAGCTTCACGGGCTGGCCGGTGTAATTCGGACGCGTCGACAGGCCAAAGATGCCGCCGCCGGAGTCCGTCACGTTGATGGCATCGCCGGTGCGCGTTTGCACGATAGTGGAAGTCTGCCAGCCGCCGAGAACCTCGCGCATCAGCGCGCTGTGCCCTCTCAGGTCGGTGAAGCTGTACACCACGCTGCCGGTGGCGTTGTGGCGAACGTCCCAGTCGCCATTGCCCATGTCGTCGCGCGGATTGTACGGATCGGAGAAGCTGTTGAAGACGTTCACCATGTCGTCGATCTCGTGCGACCAGGTGTAATTCGCCTCCAGGTTGAGCCTGCCGACATTGTGTTTCAACTGCACCTGCAGAGCGTTGTAGCTGGACTGGAGCACGTCCGGTTCGTAGTACTCATTGGCAAATCCCGACATGGGATACGTCTGGGTGAGGTAGTTCGGCGCATTCAGGTTTTCGGCTGCAAAATCGATGCCCGAATCCTGCCGATGATCCTGGTTGCCGGTGTAATTGACCGTCAGGATGAAGTTGGCAGGCAGTTGCTGCTGGATGCCGAACAGCCAGTTCGGCGAATACGGGTCGTGCATGCTGCGCGGAATGATGTAAACGTTCTGCGTACCCGCGGGCAGAGTCGGGTTGTTCATCGGATAGGCGAGCGCCACCTGGAAGGCGTTGACCGAGTAGCTCTCGTAGGCGGGATTATTGCTCGCGAGGTTCGTCCCGAAGTGCATCGGGTTGAAGAACAATCCATAGTAGGCGTGAATGACAGTCTTCCCGCGTCCGAAGGGATCGTAGTTCAGCCCCAGACGAGGCGCCACATCGTAGGTCGGACCCTGATAGGCCGTCTGGTTGGCCGGCAGAAACGACTGCGTGGCGAAGTCGAAGTTGGGCGCGATGTTATCCCGGAAGGCCCAGGCCGTGTTGATCCCCGTGCGCAGGCCAAGGTTCAGCGTGAGTCTTGAAGTCGCGCGCCAGTCATCCTCGGCATACAAATCCCAGTTGGAATTGCGAACGCCGACGAAGTTGGGGTAGCCGATCTTCTGCAGCACAAAGGGCCGGTCGTTCTCGAGATCGGAGAAGCTGCCGAAGGCAAAGTTCTGCAGCGGCCGCAGCCACGTATTGATGCGGTTGAACTGGATGTGTGTGCCGAAGCGAAGGTTCTGGCTTCTGACGGTTTTCGTCGCGTTGTCGAAGATTTCGAACTTCGCCTGCGGGTTGACCTGGTTGAAGCTCATCGGCCCCGGAAGCGATCCAAGGTTGACAAAGAACCCTGAGAACACCGTTAACGGCGTGGGTGTGTCGGTATTCGTATTCGAATAAAAGTGATGGTATGCGACGCTCAGTTCGTTCACCAGGGTCGGTGAGAACGTGTGCGTCTCATCGACCATGATCGACTGATTGACTTCGTCGAGCGGCGTGGTTTGCCCCTGATTGAGACCGATCTCCTGATTCGTCAGGCCGTTGTCGACGTTGTACCGCACGAAGAATCGGTCACGGTCGCTGGCGTTATAGTCCACGCGAATCGCCCCGCTGTCTTCGCGCAGCGTGGTGGTAAAAGCCGCGGGGTCAAAGACAAGATCGGCACCGGCCGCGGTATTGGTGTCTGTTGTGCCCGGAACGGCGCAGGAAGCCGGCGCAGGAATCGCGGTACACCCTGAGGGCAGCGGCGCCATTTGCGCCAGCACGGGCTGCATGGCGGCATTGAACTGCGAGCGAACGTACGCGCTTGGGATTTCATACAGCGCGTTGATCTGCGTGGTGCGCTGGCGGATGCCTTCGTAGTTGGCGAAGAAGAAGAGCTTGTTCTTCAGGAACGGGCCGCCAAAGTTGCCGCCGAACTGGTTCAGCCGCAGCGGCACTTTCGGATTGGTCAGCGTGTTGGCGAAATAATCGTTCGCGTCCAGCGCGTCGTTGCGGAAGAAATCGAAAATCTCGCCATGGAAGCTGTTCGTTCCGCCCTTGGTGACGATGTTCATTTGCGGGCCCAGCGAATCGCCCACTTCCGCGCTGTAGCCGCTGTTGGCAAAATCGATTTCCTGGATGCTGTCGATGCTGGCGCGCGTGATGCGATTGGCCTCGTTCCCCTCTGTCTCGTCGAAGCCGTTCACATCGGGGCGCGAAGAATTCTGTCCATCCAGCGTGACGTTCAGTCCGGTCAGGAAGTTCTCCTGGCCGTTCACGCTGCCCTGGAAGTATCCGGTGGAGTTGATGGAGCCGGGAGCGATTTCGAGGAAGTCCATCACGTCGCGGCCATTCGTCGGCAGATTGCGAATCTGCTCTTCATTCATGGTCGTGCCCGCGGTCGCGCTGTTCGTATCGACGGTGACGGACGTTCCCGTGACCGTGACATTCTCAGTGGCCGCGGCGACGGCTAGCTTGAGGTCGACGCGCACGGTCGCGCCCACATTCAGCGCGAAGGGCTTGGTCGTGGTTTTGGCGAACTGGCTCGCCGATACCTCCACGACATAGGTGCCGAAGGGCAGGCCTGGCGCGGAGAAGATTCCGTCAGCGTTGGTTTTGACATGGGTCACGCTGCCCGTGCCGGTATTGGAGATGGTGACGTTCGCCTGCGGGATGACCGCGCCGGAAGGATCGGTGACGGTTCCGGTGATGGTACCTGTGTCGAAGGAGCTGGCGGTCTGCGCCACCGCGCTGCAGGCCGTCAGCAATCCCATCGCAATCGCAACCGCCGCCAGGCGGCCAAAGCCCAGCCTTCTTCCTCTAAAAATCCAATCTGTTTTGCTCCAGATTCCAGACATCCTTGCCTCCCGAAACAAAGCCTCGCTCAACTCTTACTGTCGAAGAGCACACAGGCAGCATGTGTTCTGTTGCTCGCGTTAAACAGTACTGCGTGTTTCTAAACACTGTCAAGCGAAACCTGAAACTTTCGTTTTGTTCGATCCCGGACATGGATTACCGTCAGCGGAGGCGGGCGCATTCGCCCCATGGCAAGGCTTATCTCTCTGCAATCACAGGGGCTGTGCACCAGCCCGCAATGGTACGAGGGGCCTGGCTTGCCCCTCTCGGCGGGCTTCTCAGGAATGTTCGATTCGCGGACCAGCGCATCGAAATCGGCACTGGGATCCACGATTCCCAGGTGACTCCATTCCGATCAGAGCATCAGCCGCCGGCCAATTACGCCAGCGAAACCTTCAGCGCCGCGGCGAAGTCGACGATGGGCTTGTATTGCGCCGGCAGCGTAACGCGCAGAGCATCCGCGCTCTGGCGCCAGCGGAGTTTCTCCCCGGTTCCGATCAGTTCGACATGGGATATCTTGCCCGGCTGCGTGGCGTTCGACAGCCCGAGGGATTGAATCGAGACTTCGGCGGCAGGCCATCCGAGGATCAGAGCATAGACGGTCTTGCCGTCTTTACTGCGCGTAAAGCGAATGTCTTTCTCGGTGAGCACCTTGACGCTGTCGCCCTTGAAGCTGCCCGAATCGACCGTGTCCGGGCCCTCCCCGTAGACCGTCCACGGCCTGGTTTCGTAGATGGCTTCGCCGTTCACCGTCATCCAGTCGGTGATGCGGTCCACCACCGCGATCTCCTTCGCGTCGATCGTGCCATCGGGCCGGCCGGGAATATTCAGGATGAACGTTCCGTTCTTGCTCACCGTGTCGATCATCCAGTGAATGACGTCGCGCGGCTGCAGATAGCCGCCGTATTCGCCGGGCTTCTCGAAAAGCGCGCGATCGTAGTGCCAGTCGCCGATGCACGTTTCCGACTGCCAGGCATACGGCATGATCTTGTTGGTGAGCGCGCGCTCGTAGTCGACCACGGCGCACTTCGCCCATTTGTCCGGCACTTCCTTAATGGTGATCACGCCTTCCATCCTGCCGCCGTGCGTCTTCAGATTGTGGTTGTAGTAGAAGGCGCCGGCGTTCATGCCGCCCCAGCCCATGGGGAACAGCGGGTTGTCGAAGTAAAGCAGGTCGGGATCGTGCTGCTCGACGAGGTCGCGCGTGCGGTCGTAGAAATTCTTCACGAACGAGGGATCGGGCAGCGCGTTGAACGGATGCTTGACGCCATAGAGCCGCTGCGGATCGAGCCCCTGCCACCATGCGTTCTTCCCCTGGTCAACAGTCATCCAGCCGTCGTAAGGGTTCCCCAGGGCCGGGCCGGATTGATCCGCTCCGTGCGCGGTCTGGAACCACCACCAGTTGCGCGCCTGATGCACGGTGACGCCGAAGCGCAGCCCCTGATCGCGCGCGGCCCTGGCCCACGTGCCGACCACGTCGCGATGCGGCCCGATGTTCATCGAGTTCCAGGGATTGTGCTTCGAGTCCCATGCGTCCATCGCATCGTGATGGTTGGCGAGCGAGATGAAGAATTTCGCTCCCGCCTTTTTGTAGCGTGCGATCAGCTCGTCGGGCTGCCAGTTCAGCAGGGTCCACTGCGCACAAAGGTCTTTGAAGCCGAAGCGTGACTGCTGGCCGTAGTGCTCGAGATGGTATTTGTACTGGCGGTGACCCTCGATGTACATCTGCCGGCCGTACCAGTCGCCGTCTTCCGGGACGCACTGCGGTCCCCAATGCGCCCACATCCCGAACTTCGCATCGCGATACCACTCCGGCGCTTCGTACTGCAGCATCGATTCCCACGTGGGCTGGTAGGGCCCATCACCTGCCAGATTCGGAATCGGCGAAACCAGCGGCACGCCGTCCCACGAGCCGCCGGGAATGGGCAACGCCGGAGGATCGCCCCACCCGGTTGGCTTCCACGAAGCCTCGTCGAGTTTTTCCGCGACGATTTTGCCGTCGACCAGCGCGTAGAAAACGCGCTCCGCAGCCGGCGTGGCGCAGAACTGCGCATAGCTCTGGGTGTATTGACCGAATCCCGGAGCGATATCGGCGGCTTGAACAGCGGCCGGGGCGGCTTCGGGCAGCGCGCTTTCCGCCGGCGCAGCGGCCGCCGCTTCGGATTTCGTCTTTGCCAGGGCAGGGACTGCGGTGGATGCGGCCGCCGCCGCCATCAACTTTACAAATTCACGCCGACGCATAAGGCCTCCGGAATTGCAAAGGGGAAGTATAGACGGAAGGGTGAGCGTGGAGTGTGCGGCGTTGAGCGTGTCGAAGCCGGAGTGCGTCGCCCCCGCCGCCGCGCATCGGCGGCGCCATGGGTGGGCGCCGCGATTTCAGCCGCCGCGCCTCTACTCGTCGTAATGCAGCAGCGAGAAGACGTCGTACTCCTTGAACCGATCGCGCCCCTTCAGGAAATCCAGCTCCACCGCGAAGCCCAGCCCCGCAATGGTCCCGCCGAGTTGCTGCACCAGCTTGATGGTGGCTTCCATCGTGCCGCCGGTCGCGAGCAGATCGTCGACCAGAACCACGCGCTGGCCCGGCTCGATCGCGTCGACGTGAATCTCGAGCGTGTCGGATCCGTATTCCAGATCGTAGGTCACGCGGGCCGTCGGCCCCGGCAGCTTCTTCGGCTTGCGCACCGGCACAAAACCGGCGTTCAGACGATAGGCGAGCGCCGGGCCGAAGATGAATCCGCGCGCCTCGATGCCCAGCACGAGGTCGATCTCTTTATCGATGTAATACTGCGCAAGCGCGTCGATGAGCGTCGCCAGGCCCTTCGGGTCCTTCAGCAGCGTGGTGATGTCGTAAAAGAGGATGCCGGGTTTGGGAAAATCGGGAACGGTGCGGACGAGTGCCTTCAGCGGCTCGCAGTCAGTCGTGCAGGGTGTCATAAACTACCAGGCTCCTTCAATCTGAAACGTCCCCAGGGATTCGCTTTCCTTATCGTCGAGGTCGTGCTCGATGACCGAATCGACGCGGCTGCCGCGCGATCCTCGGCGAAGCGCGGCGGCCAGTTCGGCGAGCGTTTCCGCATCGCCCGCGGCCACCACTTCCACATGGCCGTCTTCAGTGTTGCGAACCCAGCCGCGAAGCTCGAGAGCAGCGGCTTCGCGATGGACGAACCACCGAAATCCGACGCCCTGCACGCGCCCTTTGACGAGGTAATGGCGGACCATGAGAGGTTACAGAGTTCAGGTTACAGGGTACAGAGGTGATGTGAAAGTGCGCCAAACCCGGGGCATGAACCCTGCTTCTGGCGCGTTCCGGATAAGGGCGGGGCGCCGCTTGTGCGCAAATCCTCGCAACCGGGTGTGATGATTCGGGTTCGCGTGAGTATGGAGGTCGCAATCGGCGCTGTTTCCCAACTTATAATCAAGGCAGTTTTCCGCGGCGGCCCGGAGGGGAGCAACAGCAATCCGACCCAGGGAATCTCTGGACATGGTGCCCGGCTTCCTTGCTCGGTAACCCTATGCAGTGCGCAGGCCCATCTCCGATGCTGATTCCGGGATCGAACTGGCGCGCCCGTGCGCTTCCGCTGCTCGCCGTAGCGCTCGCGCTGGCCACGCCCGCGGCCCTGGCCGCAAAGCCGCAATCCGGATCAGCCCGAGCCACCGCCTTCGCCCACGCCGAACGGCTCCGCGAGGCGCTGGAAGGCCGTCCCGAGTCGCAGCGCACCCGCCTCCAGTACGAACATGTGCTCGACGCCTATCGCGCGATCTACCACGGCGATCCGGCCTCTCCGAAGGCTGATGCCTCCATCGCGGCCGTCGCCGATCTGCTGGCGGAAGAAGGCCGCGTCTTTCAGGACGCGAAGCCTCTTCGCGACGCCATCGGGCAGTATGAGTTTCTCCGCCGCGAGTATCCCTCAAGCCGTTTTCGCTACAGCGCCCTGCTCACCGAGGGCGAAATCTACCAGCGCGACTTCGGCGATCTGCAGCAGGCCAAAACCATCTATCTGAATTTCCTGCGCCTCTACCCCGGTAACCCGCTCGGCGTGGAAGCGCGGAGCGAACTGAGGTCGATCCGGCATCTGCAGATCGCCGGACGCAGACCAACGACGAGAACCCGAGTCGCCAACGAAAGCGCGGCCTCCACGGAGCGGCGCGCCTTTACGCCGTCGCAGCCGGCGGCGCCTCCATCGCGGGCGTCCTCAACAACACAAATCGCGCGGAACTCGCAGCCGACAGCGTCCCGGCGTTCTCCTGCTCCCGCATCGTCTTCGCAGCAGAGCGAGGCACCCGAGGAAGGCGAAGTTCCGTCCCTGCTGCCGCCCACCCGCGTCGGCCCTCCCTCGACATTGGCTCGCACCGCATCCGAGGCTTCGGCCGCGAACACTCCGGAGGCGGATTGGAACGCTCCGCCGCCGCCGTCGCGCAGCGTCCTGCCGCTCATCACCGGCATCCGCCACTGGTCAACTCCGGTGTACACCCGCGTCGCCATCGATCTTCAGCAGGAGGTGCGCTATACCGCGGGGCGCGTGCCGAATCCTGACCGCATTTATTTCGATCTGTACGGAACGCGGCTCTCACCGGAACTGGTGGGGCGCTCGCTGGAAGTGACGGACGATGGATTTCTCAACAGTATCCGCGTGTTGCACTTCAACAACAACATCGTCCGCATCGTGCTCGACGTCAACAGCGTGAGCGACTACTCGGCCTTCTTCCTGTCGAATCCGTCGCGGCTGATCATCGACGTGCACGGCCAGCGAATCGCGCCCCCCACGCAGGTCGCGCAGATGAACACCATCCGCGCCGGCATCGGCGTAGGTCCGGTCGTGGCGCAGCCTCCGGCCTCAGGCACACCTGATTCCCCGCGGTCACCGAAAGCTGCTTCGTCGCCCACCACCCGCACCGGAGTTTTTGGGAACGCCGACCCATCGGATGCGCCCCCCGCAAACCTGAGCGAGAGCGATATTCCCGCGCGCACCGCAACGGCGCGATCGTCGCTCGCCGACGTGGCGACGCTGGGCAATCAGCCCGACCGGGTACGTGCAACGAAGCATCCGACAACCGCGCCCATTGTGGCTTCGGTGGCCACGCCGCGGCCCGTCGCACCGCCGGCGGCCGGCGGCGCCAACAGCTCCTCGACGCTTCCGGCAACGGCTGCAACAACGACCTCTTCGACGGCGCGCCGCAGGACTCGCAGCCCGAAGCCCTCGGCCATTCGTGAAGCGGACGACGTGCCCCCGGCGACAACCGGAGCGCCCGGCGTGGCGGCCGCGCCCTCCCCGCCTCCGGCCACGGATACCACGGCTGCTGGTCGCGTGCCCAGCTCGATGATGCGTGCCCTGGGATTGAAGATCAATCGTATCGTCATCGACGCCGGCCACGGCGGTCACGACTCCGGCACCCTCGGTCCCGGCGGCATTGAGGAGAAAGATGTGGTCCTCGACGTGGCGCTGCGCCTCGGCAAGCTGCTCAAGCAGCGCCTCGGCGCCGATGTGATCTACACGCGCAGCGACGACACCTTCATTCCCCTCGAAACGCGGACCGCCATCGCCAACCAGGAGCAGGCGGATCTGTTCATCTCCATTCATGCCAACTCCAGCCCCGATACAGCCGCGCGCGGCGTCGAAGTCTACTACCTCAGCTTCACCAGCTCGGCCGACGCATTGGAAGTAGCGGCTCGCGAAAATGCGGTGTCCAACCAGTCCATCCATGAGCTCAGCGATCTGGTGAAGAAGATCGCGCTGTCGGACAAGATCAACGAGAGCCGCGCCTTTGCCGAAGACGTGGACCAGAGCCTCTACGCCGGCCTCGAAGAAGGCAATCCCGGACTGAAGGATCGCGGCGTGAAGAAGGCCCCCTTCGTCGTGCTCATCGGCGCGAACATGCCGTCGATCCTGGCGGAGATCTCCTTCCTCACGAATCCCAATGACGCTCAGGAGCTGCGCCAGCCCGAATACCGCCAGCGCATTGCCGAGTCGTTGTACCGCGGCGTCTCGCGCTACGTGGCCAGCATGAACGGCCTGCGCGTCGCCCAGGCAGGGGCAAAGACCGGAAGCTCGGAATAAGGCCTGCCGCTCCCTGGCCCGGAAACCTTGCTTCCCACTCTGGTGTCTGCCACTCTAACAAGAGAAGCGATGCCCCGACTCCGCGCCGCAATCCCCGTTCTTTTGATTTCGTCCGCGCTCACCGCGCCGGCCCAGGGACCGTCTGCGCCGCTGCTGCCGCAGAGTTTCGCGGGATGGACATCCAAACTATTCAAGGATGCCCCCCCTCCCGCTCCGGCAGACGTGCAGGCTGTTCTTCAGGAAGACGGCGTAGTTCAGCGAGCGGTGCGCTGGTACGGAAGCGGCCCGTCCGACTGCATCGTCCGCGCCTGGCAATTCAAAGATGCGACGGGAGCCTTCGGCGCTTTCACCTACTTCCGCCAACCGCAGATGCACGCCGAATCGCTCGGCCAGGAAGGCGCCTCGGACGGCGACCGCCACCTGTTCTGGACCGGCGCGACCGTCGTCGATGCCACCTTCGCGCATCCGGCGAGCAACGAGCGGACGGCTCTCGCGGCCCTGGCGGGATTGCTGCCCAAAGCCACAGGCGGAGCGAGCGTGCCGCCCTCGCTGCCCCACTACCTGCCGGCCGCCGATCTGCAAACCAGCAGCGTGCGCTATGCCATCGGACCTGCAGCGTATGCGAAGAGCGGCGGCAGCCTGCCCGCAACCGCAATCGACTTCAGTCAGGACGCCGAAGTCGTCACGGCGCAGTATGGATCGGCCGGCGCGCAGGGAACGCTCACGCTGGTCATGTATCCGACACCGCAAATGGCCGAAGCGCATTTGAAGGCGATGCAGAGCGCCGCGCAGCAGGGCCACGGCATCGGCGGCCTCGCGAAGCGCAGCGGGCCGTTGTTGACCGTCGTGAGCGGCAGTCTTCCGGCGCCAAAGGCGCAGCAACTGCTCGACGCGGTTCACGACAACGACACCGTCACCATCAATCACCCTGAAGGCTACGTGCCCGAAACGGTGAAGCTCTACCGGCTGCTCACGGGCATCACGATGCTCACCGTCGCTCTGGTCGGCGGTGCTTTGTTGCTGGGCATCTTCCTTGGCGGAGGCCGCGCGCTCATCCGCAAGCTGCGCGGCAAGCCCGTCTCTTCCGTCTCGGAAGAGGAGTTCATCTCGCTGCATCTGGGCAGCTAAGCCAGACCGAAAAACCGGCTCTGCCCGGGGGGACGGAAAGGGACGGTTTTTCCACACACCGCCGCCTATTTCCTACAATCGGAATGGATTATGACGTGTCTTCGCCCCGTCTTTGGCGAAGAAAAAGGAAATCAACAGGCCGGGGAATCCAGATGGGCACTGGTTAACATGTTATTTATTTTCAGAAGCTTACATGTCCACAGGATTTTGCCTTGACACCCCCTCCGGTGGCCCATACTATTTCGCCAGAAAGTTCTGATGGCTTTGCCTCCGTTGGAACTATTCTCCCTGA
>DATJTG010000108.1:0-22495 GCA_035503555.1 Acidobacteriaceae bacterium
GGAAGATCACGAACGCCAGCACGATCGGTCCGCTCCAGTACATGGTGCGGTCGGCGTAATTGGAGTTCACCGATTTCTTCGCCTTGTAGCCCACCGGTCGCGCCTTCTGGTTGCGCAGCGCCAGTTGCACCGTTGCCGTAATATGCAGCACCACGGCGGCGATCAGGATCAGCCGTACGATCCACAGCAGCTCGCCCAGGCTCTTGAGCAGGTGTCCGTACGCGTTGATCCGCGCCGGCCCTTCAAACACCTGCAGATTGCCCAGCAGGTGGCCGATCACGAACAGGAACAGAATCGCCCCTGTTACGGCCATCACGACCTTCTTGCCATTCGTGGACTGCCAGAAACTCGGCGCCCGGTTCGCTTGCGGGCCAGCGACCGTCGTGCTCATCGTGGCTGCCCAGCCCTTCTGAATTGAATCACTCGGAGATTCCTTGTCTGATCGGTGAGGTGGGAGACAACTCTTTATTATCGCGGTGCGGGAAAAGCAGCGTCAACCTGGGCTAGCTGTTCGAAAGTAACTTGCACGTGATCCGCGCAATCTGCAGCTCTTCCTCGCTGGTCATCGCCTTCACCTTCGCGATCGGCGCATCGTCTCCGCTGGCGATGCCCAGAAACGCCAGCCCCGCGCAAATGCGGTTGCGCATCGTCGCATCGTGCTCGCCAATGCCGCCGGTAAAGACCAGCAGATCCAGCCCGCCCAGTTCCGCCGCATAAGCGCCAATCATCTTCCGAACCGCGTGCACGAAGACGTCGATGGCCAGTTGCGCCTTCCCATCGCCCTTCGCCGCGCATTCCTCCAGCAGCCGCATGTCCGACTCTCCCCCGGAAAGCGCTCCGAGGCCAGAGTCGTGATTCAGCAGCGACTCCAGCGCGTCGGCAGAGAGCTGCTCCGTCCGCATCAGGAAGAGCACCACGCCCGGATCGAAATCGCCGCTGCGCGTGGCCATGGGAATCCCCCCCACCGGCGTCATCCCCATGCTCGTGTCGACGGATTTTCCATTGCGCAGCGCCACCAGACTCGCCCCCGCGCCGAGATGCGCGCAGACCACCCGCTCCGGGATCGAGGCTCCCAGCCGCGCCACGATCGACTCATACGACAGCCCGTGAAATCCGTAGCGCTCGATGCCCAGATCGTAGAGCCGCTGCGGAAGAGGGAAGTGGCGCGCCTTTTCCGGCATCGTGCTGTGAAACGCCGTATCGAAGCACGCGTATTGCCGCGCTGCGGGCAGCAGCTTCTCGGTTTCGCGGATCAGCTTGATCGCCGCCGGAATGTGGATGGGCGCGAACTGCGTCGCCGCCTCCAGCTTTTCCATCAGCTCCGGCGTGATCGCCTGATGCTCGCGCAGGTGCGGTCCGCCATGCACCACCCGATGCCCGATCGCCGCCGGCTTGCCATGCCCCAGCCGGTCGATCTGCCCCAGCACTTCCTTCAAGGCCTGCCCCTGCGATTGCAGGGTGTACGCCTCGTCCAGCAACTTTTTCCCCGCCGCGTCCTCGACCTGCAGCCGCCCGTTGCTGTGCCCGATCCCGCTCGCTCCGCCGGCCAGCAGCAGCTCCGGCTCGCAACTCGCCTTCGGCGTTCGATACAGCCCGAACTTGAGCGACGACGAACCGCTGTTGACCGCGAGGATCAGATCGTCACTCCCGCTTACCACGGCCACTTCCAGTCGCGGATCTCCTGCCGGTCGATGCCGTTCGCGTGCGCGTAGTTCACGCTGTCGGTCATCTGATCGCGCAGCCATTCCTGCGTGTGCGAGCCGATGTTGCGCAGCCGCGGCACCCGATCGATCACGTCGAGCGCCAGGTTGAACCGGCTCACGTTGTTCACGATCGCCAGCTCCAGCGGAGTATTGATGTTGCCCATCTCCTTGTAGCCGCGCACGTGGATGTTGTCGTGATTTCTCCGCCGGTACGTCAGTCGGTGAATGAGCAGCGGATATCCATGGAAATTGAAAATCACCGGCTTATCCGTCGTAAAAAGCGAGTCGAACTCGCGCTCCGACAGTCCATGCGGATGCTCCGACTCCGGCTGCAGCCGGAACAGATCCACCACGTTGACAAACCGCAGCCTCAGGTCAGGGAAGTGCTCGCGCAGAATCGCCGCCGCCGCCAGCGCCTCCATCGTGGCGATGTCGCCGGCGCAGGCCAGCACCACATCCGGCTCGGCGCCGTCATCCGTGCTCGCGAAGTCCCAGATGCCGATCCCCTTCGTGCAGTGGCGGATCGCGTCGTCCATGCTCAGGTACTGCAGATGCGGCTGCTTGTCGGCCACGATCACGTTGACATAATCCACTGAGCGCAGGCAGTGATCGGCCACGCTCAGCAGGCAATTCGCATCCGGAGGCAGATAGATGCGTGTCACGCTCGCGCTCTTGTTCGCCACCACGTCCAGAAATCCCGGATCCTGATGCGAAAAGCCGTTGTGATCCTGCCGCCACACCACCGAAGTGATCAGCAGGTTCAGCGACGAAATCGACGCGCGCCAGCGTAGCTCCGTCTTCGATTTCTCCAGCCACTTCGCGTGCTGGTTGAACATCGAGTCGATCACGTGGACAAACGCTTCGTAGGTTGAGAAGAAACCGTGCCGCCCCGTGAGCACGTAGCCCTCAAACCAGCCTTCCAGCGTGTGCTCGCTCAGCATCTCCATCACGCGGCCGTCGGGCGCGATCTCCGTCCCGTCCGCATCCTCGGGAAGAATCTCCTCCATCCAGGTCTTCGGGCTCGCTTCGTAGATCGCCTGCAGCCGGTTCGACGCCGTCTCGTCGGGCCCAAACACGCGGAAGTTCGTCGCATTCTGCCGCATCACGTCGCGCAGAAACTTCGCCAGCACCTCCGTTCCGCCAACATATTCCGTCCCCGGCTTCTTCACGCTCACGGCGTATTCGCGAAAGTCCGGCATGCGCAGCGGCCGCCGCAGCTTACCGCCGTTCGCATGAGGATTCGCGCTCATCCGCCGATGTCCCTTGGGCGCCAGCGCGCGCAACTCCGCCACGGGTCCGCCGGTCTCGTCGAACAACTCTTCGGGCTTGTAGCTCCGCAGCCAATCTTCCAGTTCCTTGCGATGCTTCGCGTTCTCGGCCACGTCGAGAATCGGCACCTGGTGCGCGCGCCAGAACCCTTCCACCTTGTGCCCATCCACTTCCTTCGGCCCCGTCCAGCCCTTCGGACTGCGCAGCACGATCATCGGCCATCGCGGATATCCTGCCGTGCCTCCCGTCGTCTTGCCGCGCTCCCGCGCATCCCTTTGGATCTCCCGAATCTCCTCGACGCACTGGTCCATCGTCGCGGCCATCAGCTGATGCATCGTTGCGGGATCGTCGCCCTCCACAAAATGCGGCGTCCATCCGTAGCCGCGGAACAGCCATTCCAGCTCTTCGTGCGGAATCCGCGCCAGAATCGTCGGATTCGCGATCTTGTAACCGTTGAGATGGAGGATCGGCAGCACCACCCCGTCGCGCACCGGATTCAGAAACTTGTTGCTGTGCCACGATGTCGCCAGCGGACCCGTTTCTGCCTCTCCATCGCCCACCACGCAGGCCACGATCAGGTCAGGATTGTCGAAGGCCGCGCCGAACGCGTGCGACAGGCTGTAGCCCAGCTCGCCGCCTTCGTGAATCGACCCTGGCGTCTCCGGCGTGCAGTGGCTGCCGATGCCGCCCGGGAACGAGAACTCGCGGAAAAAACGCCGCAGCCCCTCCAGATCCTGCCCCTTGTCGGGATAGACCTCCGCATACGTTCCCTCCAGCCACCCATTCGCCAGCGTGGCCGGCGCTCCGTGCCCAGGGCCGGAAATGTAGATCATGTTCAGGTCGTGCTTGCGGATCAGCCGGTTCAGATGCACCCACACCAGCGACTGCCCCGGGTCCGATCCCCAGTGCCCCAGCAGCCGCTTCTTGATGTGCTCCGGCTTCAGCGGCTCCCGCAGCAGCGGGTTGTCGTAGAGGTAGATCATCCCGGCGCTCAGATAATTGCAGGCGCGCCACCAGGCATCGATCGCGCGAACTTCCTCCGCGCTCAATACCTCTGCGGAAGTCGACACCGATGCGCTCATCGCAACCTCGATTCTTCTGTCCGAAATCTTTTGCCGTGCGTTTGGTTTTGCGAAACGGCGCTGCTCGTGATTGTGCAGCGAGGACGAACTCTGAGATCAGTGTCCGCCGCGGTTGTTGCTGCGGTATGAACCGCCGGACTCTTTCAGGATATCGCCGCCGGCTCGATCCCGGCGATCTCCAGTTCCAGTCCGCCGAATTCGGGATGCTCGTTCTCTCGCACCCGATACGCCAGATCGACCACCGCATCCGGCCCCAGATCCATCGCGGCTACCCGCCCGGCCCAGCTCCATCCCACCGCGGAAAACGTCGGCCCCTGGCACACGCGCAGCCGCACATGCTTCTCCTTCATCACCCGCGGCGGGGCCAGCACGCGCACGTTGCGCGCCACGAACACCGGCTCCTCGTTCCCCATGCCGAAGGGCTCCAGCCGCCGCAGCCATGAATGGAATTCCGGCGTCACCTGCCCCAGCGGCATCTCCGCATCGCATGCCAGCGCGACGCCCAAATCCTCTTCCACCAGATGCTCCGCGGCGTAAGCGCCGAGCCGCTCCCGCAGCTCCTCCACGCGCTCCGAGGGCAGCGAAAACCCCACCGCATGCGCATGGCCGCCGAATCGCGTAAACAGATCGTGGCAGCTCTCGAGTGCGTCAAGTAAATGAAAGCCGGCAATCGACCGGCCCGATCCGTAAGCCTCTCCATCCTCGCGCGTCACCACCAGGGCCGGCTTGCCCGTCTGATCGACAATCCGCGATGCGAGGATGCCGATCACGCCGCGATGCCAGCCGTCGCCATCCATCACAATGCAGCGCGCGTCTCGAAAGCAATCCTGCTCGAGCCGCGTCGCAATCTCCGCCAGCATCGCCGCCTCGGCCGCGCGCCGCTCCTGGTTCAGCCGTTCCAGCTTGGCCGCCAGCTCGCCGGCCCTGGCCGCGTCGCGCGTCGTGAACAGCTCGATCACTTCGCTCGCCACGTCCATCCGCCCCGCCGCATTGATGCGCGGCGCCAGCCGGAACGCCACGTCGATCGGCGTCAGCGCCCGCGCCGCCGTGTCGATCTGCGCCTCCTTCATCAGCGCCCGCAATCCCAGGCCCACAGGCCGCCGCAATTCCGCCAATCCCAGCGCCACGAACACCCGATTCTCCCCGAGCAGCGGCACCGCGTCGGCGATGGTGGCAATCGCCAGCATCTTCAGGAACGATGGCAGAATCTTCGTGCGCGCCCGCTCGCGGTCCCACGCCTCCAGCAGCGCCTGCGCCAGTTTGAACGCCACCCCCGCCCCGCACAAATGGCGGCAGCCGTACCCGCAGTCCGGCTGATTCGGATTCAGCACCGCCAGCGCCTTCGGCACCCCCATCTCCACTTCCGGCAGATGGTGGTCCGTCACGATCAGGTCCAGCCCCAGCTCCGCCGCGGCATCCGCCGCCGCAAACGCGCGAATCCCCGTGTCCACGCTGATCACCAGCCGCACGCCATCGCGCGCCGCCGTCTCCAGGATCTCCCGCTGCATCCCGTAGCCTTCGCGCAGCCGGTGCGGAATATGGAAACGCACGCTGCCGCCCAGCATCTCGATCGCGGTCTTCAGCAGAACCGTCGCTGTCGTCCCGTCCACGTCGTAATCGCCATAGATCAGGATCGGCTCTTTCGCCGCAATCGCCCGCTGGATGCGCTCCACCGCCCGATCCATCCCCAGCATGGTGTAGGGATCGAGCAGATGATCGAGCGTGGGATGCAGGAATCGCGCCGCTTCCTCACCGCTGCCGATGCCGCGCGCGGCCAGCAGCTCCGCCACCAGCAGAGGCATGCCCCCTTCGCGCGCCAGAGCTGTTGCAATTGCCGTGTGGGAGTTGGAAAGAATCCAGCGAGCCCGCCGTCGCGCTGCGCTCGCCGTCGCGTCCGAGGAGGCGCTCACGGCTCTTCGTCTTCGTCCCCGTCTTCAAAGACGATGTTGCCCAGATCGTCGACCGTGTCGAGCAGTTGCTGATAGCGCTCGTACCACTCCGTCGACGTCTCGCACAGGAACATGATTCCCTGGTGCGGGAATCCCAGCTGCAGATGGCCGATCTTCCCGATGTGCTTCACCAGAGCCTGCGCTTCGTCCAGATCCGGCGACCCGCTCCCCGGCTCGAACTCCTGATCCTGCACTTCCTCGATCAGCATCTCCACGTCCTCTTTTTCGAGGATGGCTTCGCTCATGGTGATGAACGGCGCATTGGCCGCCTTCGCCGTCTCCACAAAATCCTTCCAGCGGTCCGGATTGTCCTCGTCGTCCCACTGAATCGAAGGAATGTCGTCGCCCGCATGGCCGGGAACCCGGCGAATCCCGTGCCCCTCGATGAAGGCCACCATGTCGTCCTTGGTGGAAGCCAGGTTGTCGGAATGCATGGAGAGTGGGTTCATCGGAATCCCCAGTGTACAGAACCAGGGCGGCGTACGGCGCGCAAATCCGAAGTGGAATTCGCACCCCTCGTCGCGTCTGCGGCGTGGCCGAAAAGCCCGTGCAAGCGCGCTGCGCGCAGCCTACTCCGCACCCTCGTACTTTACGCTGCAGCCGTACGGCCGCGTATAGCTCACGGCCACCGCCTCACCCGCCATCGACTCCGTCAGCGCCGCGGAAACATAATTCGTCGCGCCCTTTACATCGTCGGGATCGGTCGTCGGGCGATTGTCGATCGCTCCCGAATAAATCACCTTGCCCGACGGATCGATCACCACCATATCCGGCGTCGTCTTCGCCTCGAATTCGTGCCCGATGGCGCCCGACGGGTCGAGGATCGCCGCCGTCGGCGCGGCATGCTCGCGCGCCATGTAGGCGTTCTCCTCACCGGCCGTCATATAGCCCTGCGCGCCCGGCGCCGACGACAAAATGGTGAGCCACACTACGCCCTTCCCCGTCCATTCCTTCTGCAGCCTCTGCATGTTCCCGCTGCTGTAGTGCTTCTTCGTGAATGGGCAGCCGTTGTTGGTCCACTCCAGCACGACGTATTTGCCCCGATATTCCGAGAGCTTCAGCGTCTGCCCCTGCGAATCCTTGCCCGTAAAGTCCGGCGCGGGATCCCCCACGCGCAGCGCCCACGCGGTAAGAGTGAAGGCAAGGGAAAGAACGATGGCGACGGAAAGACGGCGCATGGGGATCACCCTCCTGTGTGCGGACTAAGGAGTTGGACGCGACAAATGGGCCGATGGCTGCGGGTGGCTTTGTAATGACTGCAGCGCGTCGATCACGATGCCTTTGGTCAGAACCTCGGGCAGAACCTGCGGCTGCGCCGAAGGGTCAGCCGGATAGATCGCGTACGTCGGCACGCCGCTGCGCCCCAGCCCCGCAAGCGCTTTCGTGATGTCCGCGTCCTGATTGGTCCAGTCGGCGCGCACCAAAGCCACGCCGCTGTCTTTCAGGTGCTGCTTCACGGCCGCGCTGTCCAGAATCACCCGCTCGTTCACCTGGCAGCTCAGGCACCAGCTTGCCGTGAAGTCGACAAATACCGCTCGTCCCTGCGCGCGATATTGCGCCAGCAAAGCCGGCGTGAACGGCTCCCAGCCGGACGCTGCCTGCTGGCTCGAATCGGCTGCTGCGGAGGGGCTCGTTCCCAGATGCCGCACGGCTCCAACCACCGCCACGATGGCCACCAGCACCACCAGCACCGCCGTCGCGGTCGCCGGCCGCTCGCCGGGCCAGCGCCCCAGCGCCCATCCCGCAATCGCCAGCAGCAGGAAGGCAGCCAGCAGCCCGATCAGCGCGTTCGTGCCGGCCAGCTGCGCGAACACCCACACCAGCCAGATCACGGTCCCGAAGATCGGCACCGCGACCGCCTGCTTCAGGACTTCCATCCACGCCCCCGGCTTCGGCAGCAGCTTCGCCCAGCCCGGAAAATACGCCAGCGCCAGATAGGGAAGCGCGAGTCCCAGCCCCAGCGCTGTGAACACCACAAAGCTCACCAAAGTGGAATGCGCCAGCGCGTAGCCGACCGCGGCGCCCATCAGCGGCGCGGTGCACGGCGTCGCCACCACCATCGCCAGAACCCCGGTGAAGAAGCTGCCCGTGTAGCCGTTCTGCTGCGCCAGCGCTCCGCCTGCGCTCGTCAGCGAGAGCCCGATCTCGAATTGTCCCGCCAGCGCCAGCCCGAGGAAGAACAACAGCATCGCCATCAGCGCCAGAAAAATCGGCGACTGGAACTGGAATCCCCACCCCAGTTGCCGTCCCGCCGCCCGCAGCACCAGCAGCACGCCCACCACCGCCCAGAACGACACCAGAATGCCGAAGGTGTACATCCACCCGTGCGCGCGCAACTCCCGCCGCTCTCTCTGCGACGACTGCACCAGCGCCAGCCCCTTGATGAAGAGCACCGGAAAGACGCACGGCATCAGGTTCAGCAGAATTCCCCCGAACAGCGCCAGGCCCGCCGCGCGCAACGTATCCATGACCGGCGCTTTGGCCAGCGCCGCCTGTGCGCCCGGCGCGCCCGGCGCCTCCGGCGTGGCGTGCACCACATACGCCGTCCCATCCGCCAGCTCCACGACCCCATTCAGCGTCTTCGGAACTCCCTGGATGTTCTCGTCCTTCGCCAGCGCCAGTTCCACTCCATTCGGCAGAGCGGTCGCCGGCTGCGGCGCCGCATTCGCAACCACCGTTTCATCCAGGGGGAAGAACTGCGCCGACGATTGCCGGGTGCCGGTGTTGATGTCGAGGGTGAACGCTTTCGCCGACGACTGGAACTGCGCCGAATCCCCCGCAGGCAGTTCCTTCGGCTCGTGCAACTGGAACTTCGCGATCAGCGCCTGCGCCGCTGCGTCCACGTCCGGCGCTGCTGGAGCGCTCGCCAAAGCAGCTCGCGTCACCGACAGGTCCGCCTTGCCCGGAATACAGACCTCGCGGCACACCAGCCAGGTAACGTGGCCGCCGATCGAGGTTTGTGCCCCCTTCGGCTGGAAATCCGCAGCAACTTGCAGCGGCACCGGAAAGACCACTTCGTCTTCGTAGCCGAAATCCATCAGCGGCCCCAGCGGCAGCCGCTTCGGTGCAGGGAATTGCATCGCCCCGGCGGTGATGCCGCGTGGCAGTTTCCAGTCGATCGCGGGTGGCTCGCCGGAATCGCCCGCGTTCGTCCAGTAAACGTGCCAGCCGCTCTCCATTTTGAAATCGAGTCCGGCCGGAAAATTCTCTCCCGGATAAATCTGCGCCGGCGGCACCACCAGGCGCACCGTCACGTGCGGCGCGGAAATGCTCTCCTGCGCGGGCGCCGGCGCTCCGCACCAGCCCGCCACCAGCAGCGCCAATAAAGTCCAAAATGGATACCTGCGAATGTGCATTTGCGCCGGGGATATCACTTCCGCCATTGTAGGACGCCCTCGCCTTCCCGTTGTCATCGCCCTGTACTTATCCGCAGGCATTTATAGGACAATAGAAGCGACGCACTTCCCGAAAGGTTCACCCTTGAGTTCCTCGACTTCGACCCCAGCGGAAACCCCTGTCGCTCCGGCGACCCGCGAGATCAAAATCGCCCACAGCCCCGATTCCGACGACGCCTTCATGTTCTACGGCCTCGCCACCAATAAGATTCGGGTCAGCGGCTACCGGTTCACTCACGTCCTTTGCGATATCGAGACCCTCAATCAGCGCGCCATCAGCGAGGCCTTCTACGACGTCACCGCCATCTCCTTCCACGCCTATCCGTACATTCAGGAGAACTACGCCCTGATGGCCTGCGGCGGATCGGTCGGCGAAGGCTACGGCCCCATGATCATTTCCGCCAGGCCGTACGACCTCGACGAGATTCGCAAGATGCGCATCGCCGTGCCCGGCACGCTCACCACCGCCTATCTTGCTTTGAAGCTTTTCGCGCCGGAGATCGAAACCGCCGTCGTTCCCTTCGACCAGATCATTCCCCAGGTGCTCGCCGGCAACTACCAGGCCGGCCTCATCATTCACGAGGGCCAGCTCACCTGGGCGCGCAGCGGCCTGTCGAAGATCCTCGACCTCGGCGAGTGGTGGCGCGAGCAAACGAAGCTGCCGCTGCCCCTCGGCGGCAATGCCATCCGCCGCTCGCTCGGCGCTCCGGTCATGGACGTCGTCACCCGCGCCCTCCGCGACAGCATCCAGCACGGCCTCGATCACCGCGACGAAGCCCTGGCCTACGCCATGCAGTTTGCCCGCGATCTCGACACCAGCCTCGCCGACAAATTCGTCGGCATGTACGTCAACGAGCGCACCCTCAACTACGGCGACGACGGCCGCGAAGCCATCCGCCGCCTCCTCGAGATGGGCCACGAGCGCGGCATCATTCCGCACCCAGTTAAGGTTGATTTCGTAGGCTGAAATGCAAAGGGCGGCTCGCCGCCGCCCTTCCGCTTATTGCGGGATCGGCTTTTCCACCGGATCCGGAAGATTCGGCAGCACCGTCACTTTAGGCTCGGCCGGCTCCTTCACCTTCGAAGATTGATCCGTTTTCTCCGAGAGGTTCCGCTGCTGCGGCTCGGCCTGTGCCGTTTCCGTATGGCCTGAGTAATTCGGATACGTCGCCGAAGCGGCTTCCACAGCCCGCCCCTCGTTGTTCACGCTGATGTTCCACACCGTGTAATCGGCCGGCGCTTCGCGCCCCGTGAACTGAATCTCCATCGTCCCTTTTGCTTCCGACACGTGAATGGTCGGTGCCGGCGCTCGAATCAGCGCAGCTTCCAGTTCCGGGTGTTCCGGCACGCGAGGCTCGGCGCCCGCAATCTCTGCATAGCAGATCGCCAATGTCAGCCACGGTCCATTCGGCTGCACGTCTTTCCTGGCCAGGTCCGCCGGAACCGCCTGATTGAAAACAGACATGGTGCGCTTCTGCCCAATCGCCGGCTCAAACGGCGTCGCCCCGTGATACAGCACCGGATTTACCAGCACCCGCCCCTTTTCCCGGGGAACGACCGCGGTAAAGAGCGACTGCGCGCCATTGGCCGCGGCTGCGGTCCGGTAGTGCAGCAGCAGCGCGTTCGGCATGGCCGGGCATTCCGTTTCGTCATACGTCCAGCGGCCCCGGCTCAGGTCATATCCGAACATCGCGGCTTCCATCGCGATCTCGTGCTGTTTGGCGCGCACCACCGCCGCGTCATCCGGGCTCATCGCGTCCGAGGGCCGATGTTCGAGCACCGTGTACGAGACCGTGGGAAGCCCGGGAATGTCGCTGGGCTGCGAAGTCTGCCCCAGCGCCGTTCCTGCAGTCAAAGTCACCCCGGCAGCCAGTACCCAGCCCGCACAACCGGCGGTCGCCCCGCCCCATTTCGCTGCAAAAAGTCGCATTTCACTCTCACTGTAGCAGCAAAAAGGGCAGCCGCGCGGGCTGCCCTTTTCTTCAGCGATTGCGCCTCGCCGCTATCTCTGCGACGACGTCGAATGATGCGGTGTGTGGTGTACCGGCGCCTTCGGAACGGCCTTCAGTTCGCCGTCCTTCAGGATGATCATCGGTGGATTCTGCGTGTACGAGTCGAACGTTGCGATGTAGGTCACTTTGTCGCCCTGCTTCGGAACTTCCTTCAGCGGGGTCTTCATGTTGATCGTGAAATCCGCCTTGTTCGACTGCTGGTTGTCCGGAGTCACAGCCAGCTGCACCGAGTCAGGAGTGGCCGAAACCACCACGCCCGGAATCTCAGCCGTGACGCCGTTCATCGTCGCCCACACCTTCTGCTGGTCGTCAGGATTGCCATTGGCCAGAACGTATTCCTTGTCGGCCAGGCCAAGCTGATCGGGCGTCGTGGTGGCCAGCACCTGCTGCACAATCTGCTGCGGTGTCGGCGGCGGCGGAGCCGGCGTCGGATTGTAGCTCGCCGGCGGGAAAATATTCGCCGGAACCGCGGCCGCCTGCTGGATCGCCTGCAGGCCGTCCGGCTTCGCCTGGCACGCGCCGTCGTTCTGCGCGCAGTGGAACTTCTTGTACCAGTACTCCGCCTGCGCTTCGATCTGCCCCTGATACGGCGGCTTCGCAAACTGGGCGGCGCGCGTCAGGAACCACACCGCGTTCTTAATATCCTTCGGGTCTTCCTGGAGGTACGCCTGTCCCAGGTAGATCGTATCCAGCAGGCCCGGCACAACCGTGGTCTGCGCGGGATCCTTATACGACTGCAGTTCCTTCGTATACGCGTCGATCGCGCCCTTGTAATCCTTCTTGGCCACATCGTCCGCGCCGATCGCGCTGTAGAAGATGGGCGTCGCCGCGTCCTTCACCTTGTCGTAGTCGGCCTGCGTCGTGCAGGCGTCCTTCGGCGAATTCAGGCCTTTGTTCGCGTCCGCCGCGGCCTGATCCAGCGCTGCCTGGTTTCCGTTGGCCTGCTGGTGCTCCAGATACACCACGAACGTCAGAGCGCGCAGGTTGTTCGGATCCACCTGCAGCAGACGCTTCGCCGCGTCCAGAGTCTTGGCCGCGTCGTAGGTCTCATAGGCGCTCATCAGATCCTGCAGCACGCTGGCTTTCGCCACGCTGTTGGGATACTGCGTGAGGAACGCTTCGATCGCCTGAGCCTTGGCCTGCGCCGACGACTGGCTGGTCGCGTTGGTGTAGGCGTTGTACTCGGCTGGATCCTTAATGGATGGAGAGCAGGTCGACCCCTGGCCTGCCTGCCCGCTGGCCTGATCGGCCCCCTGGGCGAAGGCGGGAGGGAAAACGATCATGGCCGAACACACGCCGAGCAGCATGACCGAGGCGGAAACGAGCTTCTTCATTCAACGCTCCTGGGAGATTTCCTGTAATTGCAAACCAATGTTTCGACGCTGCACCAGCATTCTTTGTCCCGTACCGGCGAAGTCACGGCTACCTCGCCCGGTCCGGGCTTTGTGCTCCGGGCCTGACGCCCTGCATTGATGCTGGATTATAAAAACCATTCTCGCAGACTGACAAGTTGACCCCACGTGCACTCCCAATCCGTTCATTGAGATGCCCCGTGCCGCACCTTGCGTTGACAAACCGGAATCAGGAGCAAGATTACACGAGCACCGGCCCCCGTCTGTCACAAAATCGCCTTTCCGGGGAATTTCCCGCTTTCTTCCCCGTCCTGCCGAGCCCCGCCTACTTCTTCGACGGGATCAGCCGGATCCGCGTCGTGAACCCCCGCCCCAGCGGCTCTTCAAAAGTCAGATACTGCGGCGAATCCACATCGTTGATCACGATGTACGGATCCTGGCTGTCCGTGATGTTGCTCAGGATGCCGCGCAATCCGAGATACATCCCGCGAAAATGAAATCGCCACTCCAGCCCCGGGCTGAAATTCAGATAATCCGGAAACCGCTGCGATCCCGCCGCTCCCACAATCTCCTCGCTGGCATTGACCGAATCGAAAGGAAAGCCGGACTGCCAGTCGAGCGTGTACACAAAATCCCAGTTCTTATGCACCGTCGGCAGGAACGGCGCCCACGCCGGCAGCCATCCCCAGCTCACCACCCGGTTCGGCACGTCCCAGAACAGGGGACCGCTCTGTTGCGGCCCCAGCACCGGCACCGTGGGCACATAGTCCAGCGCCGCGTTCGTCCTCGCCGACGACCGGGTGTAGGAGGCAAACAGCGAATACCACGTTCCGAACGATCGCCGCGCCTCCAATTCCACCGCGTGGTAGCGGTCCTGCCTTCCGTTCGTCAGCAGATACGTGCCCGGCGAGCCCTGCGGCCCGGTCTGATTCGCGTAGACAAACTCATCCGACGTCCGCTTCTGCATGAAGCTGGCGCCGGCGTAAATCCGGTCCGGCAACTCCTGCTCCGCTGCCACGCTCCAGTTCAGCGCGTGCGCTTCGTGCAGCGATCCGTAGTTCGCGGCAAACTGCGTTTCCAGCGCAGGCCCCAGCGGCGTGGTTCCGTTCGCGGCGTAGTACGTGTCATAGCGGACCCCGGCCAGCGCTCGCGTCAAATACTCCAGTTGCGTGTGTTCGTAGTATTCGCCGATTCCCGCGCTCAGCTTCGTGCGGTTCTCCGCGCCCGGCGGAGAGTAATTGACCGCAATCCGCGGTGAGTAAAGCGGCCGGCGGATGATCTCGTCCCAGTCGTAACGCAGCCCTGGCTCGATGAGGAACCCGTGCGTCAGCCAGCGATCCTCCGCATAGGCTCCCAACTCCACATTGTTCCGGCTGAACGGAGCAAAGGCCGGAAAGACGCTTTGCCGCGTGAGCGTCCCGTCTTCGCGCAGATAGCTCACCGGCGCCAGGCTCACATTTTCAAGAAAGCCCACGTGATCCGCGTCCACGCCCAGCCGGAACTGGTGGCTCCCCTCGAATCGCATCGCCGGCAAATAGACGTCCGAGTATCCCTCGAATCGCTCTGACCGCGTTGTGGCGTTGTCGAAGTCGCTTCCCGTCGACTGCTCCGGAGTCAGGGCGAACGGAGTGTTGCCGTGCGGCTCGAATCCCTCGCGATAGCGCAGGGTCCCGAACCCCGCATCGAGCACCACGCCATTCTTAAAACTCTGCTGATCCCGCAGGTACGGCATCCACGCGATGATGTCGTGATTGTCGGTGCTCTGCTGCGGAGTCAGCGCGGAAAGGCCGTCGTAGGGCGAGTGATAGTCGTTGAACAGCAGCGCCGTTGTCAGGCTGTTCGCTTTTCCCAGGTTTACCTGGTACTTCATCAGATTGCCTTCGCGCGCCAGGTGATCGGTGTCCGCGTTCGACGGCAGCCCCGGGATATAAATGTCGCTGTACTGCATCTCAATCCCGTCAAAAAACCATGCGCGATCGCGCACTATCGGTCCTGATACCGTCACCCGCGGCTCGAACGTATCGAAGCGAATGCCGTTCTGGTTCCGGAACGATGGAATGAAGTTCGTCTCGTCGTGCCAGAACTTGTTGTCCCCCATTCCCGTGCTGTAGGCCACCACGCCCCCCGTCGTGCGCCCGTACTCCGCCGGATACCGCGTCGATTCCGTATCGAGCGATCGAACCGCGTCCGTGCTCACGCGCAGGTCCAGCGAGCCGTAGACCGGCGACCGCATGTCGAATCCGTCCAGCGTGTCCAGCGTCGCGTAGGTCTCGCTGCCCGCCACGTGCACCTGTCCCGTCGCATCCTGCACGACCCCCGGATTGAACGGCAGCAGATTGCGGATGTCGTTGTTGGTGGGGAAGGGAACGTTCACAATCTCCGCAACGTTCATCGTGCTGCGGTCGGAAACCTGCTCCGGATCGATGCCCGGCGCGGAGGCTGTCACGTTCACCCGCTGCTGCACCATCTGCTCGCGCGTCAGCACCACGTGTACCGATCCCGCGTCGGTCTCAATGTCTTCTTTTGTCGCCTGGTAGAACCCTGGCTTGCTCACCCGCAGCGTGTAGACGCCGGCCTGGCGCGGCGTCCACCAGCAGCGTCCGGCATAATCGGTCGTCATCAGGACAGCCGGCTGGTCCGCCGCCTCCGCGGTCACCTGCGCCTGTGCCACCGCCAGCCCGTTCTCGTCGGCCACCGTCACCGCAATCTGGCTCGGCCGCGCCGGCGCTGCCGGGTGCGCGGCCTGCCCGCAGGCTGCTGTCGCGGCCCACACCGCCAGCAACGCGGCGAGTCTCGGGAAACCCCTTCTCAAAGGCTGCATCGCATGCTTTCCGGCAGAACTACCTTGGATGCATCCCGCACGGCCGCGCCCTTTCACCTGCGCTGAGAGTCGATAACTCAAGCGGCCCGTGGTGTTCGGCCGCTCTGTTCTTCCCCGATTTGCGTCCCCCGCAGCCGCTCCTGCACCGCGCCCGCCAGGCTCTCTTCGGCGATCAGCGTCGCGGCGCAGGCGATCACCGGCAGCAATTCTCCAAACACGCGCGTCTCCACCAGGATTCCCCATACCGCCATCACCGCGTACCAGCACGGGATCATCCATAGCCACACCCGCAACTGCGCATCGCGAACGCGCCGGTGCAGCAGGAGTAAAAACGGCAGCAGGAACCCTCCCGCGCTGAAAAGCTGAGGATAATACCGCAGCCTTCGCAGGCACTGCCAGTTGAACGAGATGCGCGGATAATATTCAGACGCATTATGCCTGAACAGGTGAAAGACGAAGATGTGCCAGGCCGCCCAGTAAGCCAGCATCAGCGCCGCCGGGATCGCCACCTCCAGCCGCAGGACTCGTCGCCACCGGAACCTCACTCCGCCCCGGCCCTCACGCGGGACTCGCACTTCCCACCGGTGTTCCGACCCGTCCGCGGACGTCTGCATCCAGTTTTCCCACGCATCGTTGCGCCCTCGCACGCAGGCGCTGAGCAAAAAGAAGGGAATCAGCAGCAGGGTCGTCTCCCGATTCCACGTCGCCACCGCAAACCATGCCACCAGAAGGGTCACGGGTTTGCGGAAATAGATCAGATACAGCCCCACCGCGAAGAACATCAGGCTGGGCATGTCGTAAATGAACCGGTAATTCTGCACCACGTGCAGGATGTACGTGATCGTGCACAGAACCAGGAACAGCGGATACACAAGCCAGCCCAGCAGGTGTCTCCGGCTCGCCGCCTGGTATATCTGAACCGTCGCCCACCCGGCGATCAGCACGCAGGGCAAATCGATCCAGAACTGCACCACCCCGCCCGGCCCGACCCCATGCGGAAAAAAGTAGCCGTTCATCGCAAGGTGCGAGGCGTAGCGGATCATGAAGGGGCTGTTTTGCGCCCAGCGAAACAAGGGCGCGAGCAGCAGGCGCGTCTGGAAGGGCAGCCGCTCGTAGCCCAGCCCATATCGTTCCAGATCGACGTAGGGCCGGCTGAGAAAGAGGTAGCAGCCGACGAACTGCACGGTCATCAGCAAACAGAGCCCCAGGAACGCCCCGCGCGCCACAGGCTTCCGCCAGGCCGCCCAGCGGTCTCGATCCAATAACTTATTAGTAAACATCCTTCAGTAGGATGCACCCAGTTTTAAGGCTGTCCACTGCCCCTGCCCGCTTCCCGCCGGAGGACGAGGGTTACCATTGAGTGCACCTTGACCTCAGGATTTTTGCTTGCCCCGCCACCCCGGAGAGGGGTACTGTGGAAAAGTCGTCCCGAACGCTCTGGCGTGGACAATCCGTATCGGCCGCCGGACGCCCCGATCCGCAGTCGTAACCCAATAGTTGGGTTTCGACCCCCTTATCCACAAGATGTTGGGGTCGGTCGGTTGACCCGCTGGTATGCGAACGCTACAGTTTCCATGATGCTTCTCGCCTCCTGCTTTCGCCTCATCCTGCTCCGTTCCGGGTGGAGGAGTGTTCCCTCATGCTGAAGCTGAAACGCGTCCATATTCTGGGCTTTAAGTCCTTTGCCGACCGCACTGAAGTCTCCGTCCCCGGCCAGGGCATCGCCATCATCGTCGGCCCCAACGGCTGCGGCAAGTCGAATATCCTCGACGCCGTCAGCTGGGTTCTCGGCGAGCAGAGCGCCAAAAGCCTTCGCGGCGGCAAGATGGAAGACGTCATCTTTGCCGGCACCCGCGACCGCAAGCCTCTGGGCATGGCCGAGGTGTCGCTCACCCTCGTCGATCCCGATGCCTACGAAGGCGGTCCGCTCCTCGCCGAGCCGGAAGTCATCGTCGACGAGAATCCCGACTGGGACGAAGAGAAGCTCCGCGCCGAGCGTGCCGCTGAGGCGGAAGAGATCATCTCCGACGTGCAGCCCGGCCAGGTGATGGAAGGGGAAACAGCGGGTCCGGTTGCCGAGCAGCCGACCCTCGATGGCGCCCCTGCCGCCGCCGCCGTTGACGGCGCAATCCCCGCCGTCGTGCTCAAGATTCGCCGCCGCAAATTCAACCGCACGCCGCAAAAAGGCGAGATCGTCGTCACCCGCCGCCTCTTCAGGACCGGCGACAGCGAATACCTGCTCAACGGCAAGCTCTGCCGCCTGCGCGACATTCAGGACATCTTCATGGGCACCGGCCTCGGGCCGGAGTCCTACGCGATCATCAGCCAGGAGCGCGTCGGCCAGCTGCTCACCTCGCGCCCGCACGATCGCCGCGCCATCGTTGAAGAAGCGGCCGGCATCACCCGTTTCAAGACGAAAAAGCGCCTGGCCGAATTACGCCTCGAACAGGCCAAACAAAACCTGGCTCGCGTCAACGACATCTTTGAAGAAGTCACCCGCCAGATGGCCTCGCTCAAGCGACAGGCCGCCAAGGCCGAGCGCTACGCGAAACTCCGCGACGAGATGCGCGAGAAGCTGAAGGTCGTCCTCGCCAGCCGCATCGCGCAGATGGATTCGCAGTTCGCCGCCCTCGAAGCCCAAATCGCCGAGCTGACCGCGACCATCGATGCCGGAGCCGAGCGCGTTTCCACCCTCGAAACCGAGCATGAAGCGCTCGTCGCGCGCGGTTACCTGCTGGAAGACACAGCCCGCGACGCCGAAGAACGGGCTGCTCAGCGCGCCGTCGAAATCGAGCGCGCCGACACGCGTCATCACGCCAACCAGGAGCGCATTGCCGAGCTCGAAGCCCGCAAGTCGGCCGCGCAGGCTGAGCTTGAGCAGGCTGCTGCTCACCTTGAGAGCATGACCGCCGAGCGCGATACGCAGCGCGCCTTCCTCGAGACCGCCGCATCCGAAGCCGCGGCGTTCCGCGAGCAAACGCAGCAAAAGCAGGAAGCCGCCCGCCACGCCGTCTCCGCCGTCTCCGCCGCCGAGCAGCAGGCTGAAGCCGGCCGCCGCCGCGCCGCGCAGGTGCTCTCGCAGCTCGGCCAGACCCGCAACCAGATCAGCCAGGGCGAAGAAGCGCTCGCTGCCCTGGTGCGCGATTCCGAACGCCTCACCGTCGAAATGGATTCCGCGCGCCGCGATCTTGAAGCCCTCGGCTCCGAGCGCGGCCAGGTTTCGCTCACCTTCGAATCCGTCACCGAGAAGCTCCACCGCGTCGAATCCGAAATCGCCACGCTGCGCGCGGACATCGATACGGGTCGCTCCGAAGAAGCCCAGGCGAAGCGCCATGCCGATCAGTTGCGTGCCGAACACGCCACGCTCTCCGGCCGCCGCGCTTCGCTCGAAGCCCTCATCCGCGAGCACAGCTACTCCACTGATACCGTGCGCAAGCTGTTCCAGTCGCACCAGCTTGGCGGTGGCCTTGCTCCGGTCGGCACCCTCGCCGACTTCATCGAAGTCACCGGCGAATACGAATCCGTGGTCGACGAGTTTCTCCGCGACGAGCTCAACTACATCGTCGTCAAAAGCTGGGATTCCGCGCACGAAGGCGTCCGCCTGCTCAAAACCGGCGTCGATGGCCGCGCCACGTTCCTCGTCCATCCTGAGGATTCGCAGGCCCGCTTCTCCTTCGCCGTCGACGACACGCAGTCCGACCACAACGCCGCCACCTACTCCATCGTGCCTCTGCGCAATTGCATCCGCGTGCTCGATGGCTTCGGCCGCTCGCTCGAGGCCATTCTGCCCAAACTGCGCGAAGGCTACGTCGCCCAGGATTCGGAAACGGCGCGCTCGCTTGCCCTGGACAATCCCAGCGCCTTCTTCCTTTCGCCCTCCGGCGAGTGCTTCCATAACGTCACCGTCACCGGCGGCAAGCCCGGCGTCGAAGGCCCGCTGGCCCTCAAGCGCGAGCTCCGCGACACCCAGCAGAAGATTGCCGCCATCGAGCGCGAGCTCGGCCAGGCCGAAATGCGTTCCGCAACCCTGGCGAAAACTCTCGCCGACCTCGCGCGCGCTCTCGATGTCAAATCCGAAGAGCGCCGCCTCGCCGAGCGCGACAGCGCCAACCAGAGCGCCGCTCTGCGCCAGATGGAGATGGAAGTCCAGCGCCTTGAGCGCCGCCTCCAGGAGTGGACCCTCCAGAGCGAGCGCAACCGCGACGCTCGCGCCGGAAAAGAGAGCTTCCTCGGCCAGCGCCGCGACGAGGCGGTCCGTCTCGAAGCCGAGCATCATGCCGCCGAATCCGCCATCGAAGAAACGCAGCGCGCCGTTGCCGACCTGCGCGCGGCCCGCGACCTGGCGCAGCAGGAAGCCGCGCAGCTCTTCGCCCAGCTCGCCGGGCTTGAAGAGCGCCGCCGCGGCGCCGAAGAGAACTTCGCCCGCATCGATCGCATGTTTCGCGATCTTGAAAATCGCGTCGCGCAGATCAATCAGCAGCTCGCCTCCGCCCGCGCCGAGCAGGACCAGCGTGCCCACGAAAACGAGCAGCTTGCGTCTTCGCGCCATCAGCTCACCGAGGCCCGCGACACCGCGCAGCAGGAAGCTGCCGCAGCGCACGCGCAGATCGCCACCCTCCGCGCCGAGCTGTCCACGCTCGAGCACGATCTGAAAACCCTGCGTTCCGCAATCGACGCGCATCGCGAGTCGCGCAGCGGCTGCTCCAGCCAGGCCGCAACCCTGGCCGCCGATCTCCGCCACGCCGAAGAGACCTGCGTCGCCGACCTTTCGCTCGAGGCCTCTGTGCTCCGCCACGACGAAGCCATCGTCCGCATCGAGGGCGACTCTCTGGTCGCCGAAGATCAAGCCTGCCGCGAGATGAAGCAGCGCCTCGAAAACATGGGCCCCGTGAACATGATGGCCCTCGAGGAGTACAACGAAACCGCGCAGCGCCACGAGTTTCTCGAAACCCAGCGCAAGGATCTCCTCGATTCCATCGACAACACCCAGGCCACCATCCGCGAAATCGACGAGATCTCCCGCACCAAGTTCGACGAAGCCTTCGCCCGCATCAACGAGAACTTCAGCGCCACCTTCGGCAGGCTCTTCAACGGCGGCCAGGCTTTCATGCGCCTCACCGACGAGGAGAACGTCGCCGACTCCGGCATCGACATCGTCGCCCAGCCACCCGGCAAGAAGCTGCAGAACGTTCTGCTCCTCTCCGGCGGCGAGAAAGCTCTCACCGCGCTCTCCTTGCTCATCGGCATCTTCCTCTATCAGCCGAGCCCCTTCTGCGTGCTCGACGAAGTGGACGCCCCGCTCGACGAGACCAACGTCGGTCGCCTCGCCGATATGCTCCGCGGCATGGCTGCCGATACCCAGTTCGTCCTCGTCACCCACTCCAAGCGCATGATGGTCGCCGCCGACATGATCTACGGCGTCACCATGCAGGAGCCCGGCGTGTCGAAGGTCGTCAGCGTCCGCATCGGCGATCGCGAGCATCACCCGCATCGCAGCGAAGCCCGTCTCGCCACGGCGTAAGCTTCCAACCGCAATCAATCCGAATGCCCCATCCTGATCCGCGTGCCCTTCGCGGATCGGGTGGGTTCATCCCGCGCCTCCGCGTCCACGCAGTTGGCAGACCCGCAGCCCTGGCGTTACCGTTGACCCATGTCGGAATCCGTAGCGCCGCCGTCCTCCTCTTTCACCACCCAGCAGGTCGTCGAACTCACAAAGCAGCTCAACTACGGCACCTGGCGCTTCCAGAAGACCTGGAACCCCCTCCACATCGCCGACGCCGAGGGCTGCTATTTCACCGACGGCAACGGCAAGCGTTACCTCGATCTCTCGTCGCAGCTCATGTGCGTCAACCTCGGCCACAGGAATCCCGCCGTCGTCGCATCCATCGCGCAGCAGGCTGAAGCGCTGGCCTACGCCATGCCCTCGTACGCCACCGACGCGCGCGCCGAGCTCAGCAAGCTCCTGCTCGACGTTCTGCCCGCCGGCCTCACCAAGTTTTTCTTCACCACCTCAGGCACCGAGGCCAACGAAGCCGCCTTCAAAATCGCGCGCATGTTCACCGGCAAATCGAAAATCGTGGCGCGCTACCGCTCTTATCACGGATCCACCATGGCCTCCATCGCCGCCACCGGCGATCCCCGCCGCTGGGCGATGGAGCCAGGCGGCAAAGGCCACGGCTTCGTCTTCGCGCCCGAAGTCAACTGCTACAAGTGTCCCATCCAGCACACCTATCCTGGCTGCGGCATCGCCTGCGCCGATTACCTCGAGCACATCATCCGCAATGAGAGCGATGTCGCCGCGGTCATCGTCGAGCCGGTCGTCGGCACCAACGGCGTCCTCGTCCCGCCGCCCGAGTACCTGCCGATGCTGCGCGAAATCTGCACCCGCAACAACGTCCTCCTCATTGCCGACGAGGTCATGACAGGCTGGGGACGCACCGGCGCATGGTTCGCCGTCGATAACTGGGGCGTCAAGCCCGATATCCTCGTCACCGCCAAGGGCATCACCTCGGCCTACGTCCCGCTCGGCCTGTGCGCCACCACCCAGCGCATCGCCGACTACTTCGACGACCACTACTTCTCCCACGGCCACACCTACGAAGCGCATCCCATCACGCTCAAGCCCGCCGTCGCCACCATCCACGAAATGCAGCGCCTCGATCTGGTAAACCGCGCCCGCACGATGGGCGGCTATCTCGGCCCGAAGCTCCACGCTCTCGCCGCGAAGCATCCCTCGGTGGGCGAAGTCCGCGGCCTCGGCCTCTTCTGGGCGCTCGATCTGGTGAAGAACCGCCAGACCCGCGAGCCCTTCAACACCATGGCGCAGAAAGTCGACGGAACCCCGCTCGTGGTCGACAAGGTCGCCGCCGACCTGCTCAAGCGCGGCATCGCCATCCAGGCCTGGATCAGCCA
>DATJTG010000109.1:0-3477 GCA_035503555.1 Acidobacteriaceae bacterium
ACCCAGGGCCATGCGGATTCCGATCTCGTGCGTCTTCTGCGCTGTCGTATACGCCAACACGCCGTAAACGCCCACTGTGACGAGGACCAGCCCCACAGATCCGAAAATGATCATCAGCAGCAGGGCGAACCGCGGACCCGCGTACAATCCCTGGCTGATGGCATGCTCCAATGCGTCAGGGTATACGAGCGCCACACCGGGATCGGTGGCCCAGACCGCCTGCTGCACGTCATTCATCAGCGCCATCGACGATTGGTGGGACCGAACCACCAGGACTTGCAATCCCGATCCGGTGACGGTGTAGGGCACCCACACTTGCGGTTGAATCGGGGTCCGCAGGCCGCCGCTGCCGTAGCCGCCTGAACCCTGATTGGCGACGTTACCCACCACTCCCACAATCTCGAACGACGGTTCGCGCAGCGGATCGGCGACGCTCTCGAGCCCGGCGAGCCTGACTTGACGCCCGATCGGGTCTTCCCCATGAAAATAGACGGACACGAATTTCCGGTTCACCACCGCCACTTTTCTCGCATCGTTGATTTCTTCATCTGTAAATGCACGTCCCGCCTCGAACGGAATGCGCAGCACGCGAAAATATGCCGCGCTGATTTTCTGCACCTGTGCATGCCATCGCTGCCCGGAAGATTGTCCCGACACCTCGACCTTGCTGTCCACGGCTTCATTGGGCGGCGTAGAGCTCGATTCCGCCGCATCCACTACTCCGGGTATCGCCTTTACATGCGCCAGCAGCGGTCGGAAAAATCTGCTCACCTGTTCCGCCGTCCTGTAACGGTCCGGCGGCAGCAACAACATCGTCTCGAAGACGTGGTCTGCCTGCAGTCCCAGGTTCACATCGCGCAGGGCCACAAAGCTGCGCATCACGAGACCAGCGCCCACCAGCAGCGTTAGCGCCACAGCCACTTCGATCATCACCGCCGCATCGCGCATGCGCCCCGTCCGAAATCCGCCGATCACACCCCTTCCGCTATCACCCAGTGGATCGTTCAGATCGCGACGCGCCACCTGCAGGGCCGGAGCAAGGCCGAAAATGAGCGGAGTTACTGCGGCCAAAACTAACGTGAAAGCCATAACCGGCGTGTTCAGCCCTATCACGGATTCCGCAGGAATCAGGTCGGGCGGCATGGTGACGACGATCAACTTCAATCCGCCCCATGCAATAAACACGCCCAGCGCCGCGCCACCGATCGCCAAAACGAGACTCTCGATCAGGAGAAGCCGCACCAGTCGCGCCCGTCCGGCCCCGAGCACTGCGCGCAGTGCGAACTCCTTTTCCCGCGAAGTAGCTCGCGCCAGCATCAGGTTGGCCACGTTGACGCAGGCGATCAACAGCAGTAGTCCAACCGCCACGAGAACGGTATACAGCGGGGACTCAAACTGCCCCGTAACCGAGTGACCAATCCGCGCAACGAATACCTGGAACCTCGGGGGATAATCCTGCGGGTGGATTTTCGCCAGATGGTTGGCGATGCCTGTCAGGTCTTCCGCAGCTTGTGCCATCGATACGTTACGCTTTAACCGCCCCAGAATGAACCAGCGCTGCGGCAATCCCGCGAAGCCCGTCGACTCTCCGGCACGGGGCGTCCTGGGAATCCACACATCGGCGTCATACCAGCCAAAGCGAGGGGGCATGATTCCGACCAGCGTTCGAGCCGTTCCATTCAGCATGAACGTCTTGTTCAGCACTCCCGGGTCTCCGTTGAACCGCGCCTTCCAGACCTTATAGCGCATCACGAATACCGGTGGTGCTCCCGGCTTGTAGTCTGCAGGTTCGAGAACTCGGCCGTACAATGCCGGCATACCGAAGAATTCAAAGGAGCCCGGTGTCATATCGGCTCCGTAGAGCCATTCGACGCCCGCGCCATGTTTGTAGAGGACCGGATCGTCTGAGGTTCCAATG
The DNA here is from genome assembly GCA_035503555.1 of Acidobacteriaceae bacterium. Taxonomy (GTDB): domain Bacteria; phylum Acidobacteriota; class Terriglobia; order Terriglobales; family Acidobacteriaceae; genus Palsa-343. Next base: position 1,919 of record DATJTG010000109.1, read on the forward strand.
ACGCTCTCGAATGAATGATTCTGGCTGGCAAATTCGAGGAGTTCGTCCGAACTGAATCCTTGCCGTCCTTCTTCGGGACCCTGCGCTGCGCCGTGAATGCGAGGAAACACGATGCGTCCCGCATCCTTATAAGGAAATGGCTCGAGTAGCACGTTGTCGATGACGCTGAAGATCGCCGTACTGGCCCCAATGCCGAGCGCGAGAGTGATGATCGCTACTACGGCAAAGCCGGGATTACGCCTGACTTGGCGAAGCGCATAGCGGAGATCCTGCATGAGGCTCGCGAAGCAGTTGGGCCCGGCTTTTCCAGGCGCCACGGGCTCTTGCGGTGCCTCGTGCAGCATCCCAGGCCGTCTTTGCCCCAGCAGGTTCTCGTAACTGAGCTCCATCAGCACATCGCGGCGTGCGTCGGCGTCGGTCGCGCCGCCGGAGACCAACTCGTGGTAACGGTCCTCCAGGTGCTGCGACAATTCCTCGATAATCTCGTCCTCGTGAGCTGAGACCAGCTTGAGAGACGAGAGCCGCCTGGCAATTTCTGCCCTCCAGTCAGGCATGCTCTGTCTCCGTGATCCGGTTGACTGCCTCCACAAATGCCCGCCAGCCACGGCGCTGCGAAGCCAGAACCTTTTGTCCCTCGGATGTCAGATTGTAATAGCGTCGCCTGCGCTGGCCACCTTTTTCGACCCATCGGCCCCGAATCCACCCGCGCTTCTCCAGGCGATAGAGCAATGGATAGAGGGAGGCTGCATAGAAGCGGACAGCCCCGCCGGAGCGTTGCTCGATGAGTTTTGAAATCTCATAGCCGTGTCGTGGCCGTGCCTCGACGAGAGACAGGATCAAAAGCTCTGCACTGACCTTCTTCCACTCGACTTCTGGCGGCATAGCTTCCTCCCACATATGGCGTATCCATATAATCGTAGCGCTGACCCCCAAAGTCAACTTCACGCGATTCGTGAGGGTAACCAGCGGCGACCGCACGCCGCTGCACTCTCACCGCAGCCGACCGTGCGCACGGTTGCTCCCCAGTGCTGTTCGGTAACAGGAAAGTCCTTCTGAGCCTGCTGGGCAAGGGTACTCATCTCTGCGCGCGCCTGCTGGAGGGTGATGCCGGGCGCCAGTCTTGCAAAGAGGTAAAGGAAACGAACCGACGGAGATTGTCGGAATCGTGGCAGACACAAGGGACTACAAACTGACTGAGGATCCCGGTCTTGGAGTTTATCTCTCCTCGGCCGAGGCCGAAACAACTACAGGCCCGCTTAAACGCCTGTGCTTCGAAGGCGTAATCTACTTTGTCGATTTCGTCGATGAGCAGAACGCAACGCTCGTCTTGTTCGATCGCTTCAAGCAGCGGGCCGGCCATAAAATATGCCCGGCTGGTGATCTCGCGCTTGATCTGTGCCCTCTCAGGCGTCTCGGCACTTTTGCTCATCAGCAGGACGTACAGCTCCTGTAGACTCCTGTCGTACTGCCCGATGGCTTTGTCTTCGTCGATTCCCTGGTAGCACTGCAGGCGATGCAGCGGTACACGTAGTGTTTGCGCCGTAGATGATGCCAGTTCC
>DATJTG010000110.1:0-22141 GCA_035503555.1 Acidobacteriaceae bacterium
ACCAGTTCGGCCACCTGCTGGATGGTCGAAGCAGCATCGGCGGTATCGGTGTTGGTCATCGACTGCACGACCACCGGGGCCTCCGAACCGACGCGAACATTTCCGACTTTGACGGTGACCGTCTGACGACGCTGGATTTCGGGCATGGGGATCCTCACCTCCATTTTACCAGGGAGCGCCACGCATTCGGACGCGGGAGGCCAGGAGGCAGCCGGGAGCTCGAAGCCGGGAGCTAAAGACGCTCTGCGAGAAGCTCTTAGCGGAGCGGGCCGCAGTGGCGACGGAGTTCGTGGAGGGGGTAGAAGGTGCCGCGCCAGACCACTCCGCCGCGGTGGAGGGTGAGGACCATGGAGCGGAGCATGGAGTAGGCGAGCATGAGGGCTCCCGCGGGGAGAGTGAGGACGTAGAGGAGCGGGATACCCGTGAAGTGACGGGAGGAGTATCGATGGCCGAGGACGATCATGACCAGCGCGACGAGTCCTGCGGCGCGGATCAGCCAGGGAGCGAAGAGCGCGGCGAAGGGCGCGCAGAGGAGCAGAACGAATCCCAGGACGAAGGCGACGAGGGGCGCGGGGCGGAACCGAAAGACAGCATAAAAATTCTTGGTCAGGTTGTGCGCCATGCCCAGCGCGCCCGCCGCCCAGTGCACGCGGATGAGGTCGCGGCCAAAGACCATGTTCTGGCGGTAGCCGTGCCGCTTCACCTCGTAGCCGAGGCGCAGATCCTCGAGAACTTCCAGGCGGAGCGCTTCGAATCCGCCGATCGCGCGGTAGACGTCGGCGCGGATGAGGTTGAATCCGCCGACGCCAACGGAGTCGCGCTTCGCGTCGGGGTCGGCGATCTTCCAGGGGCGGAAGGTGAAGAGCGTGAAGGCCTGGATGACGGTGGTCATGAAGCGCTCGCCGGCGGTTTTGAGCGTGAGGGTGAGGGCGAGCGGAACATGGTCGGCGCCGCTATCGTGCGCGAAAAGCAGCGCGCGCTCGAGAACGTCGGGCGCGAAGAGGATATCGGCGTCGGTGAAGAGCAGCCAGCGGGTTCCCGCCTGGCGCGCTGCCAGAGCCATGGCGTGGGTTTTGCCCATCCAGCCGGCGGGCAGCTCTGCGACGTGCAGGACCTTGAGGAATTTACCCGGCGGGAGCGGTTCTGCGGCGATGCGCTCAAGCAGGTCGCCGGTTTCGTCCGTAGAGCGATCGTCGACGGCAATAACTTCGAGCGGAATGGTTTGCGCCAGCAGCGAGCGGAGGGTGGATTCGATGGCGGCGCCTTCGTTGCGGGCGGGGAGGATGACGGTGAGACTGATTTCCGGTGACGAGTTGCGGGTTACGGACGTGAGACGCGCGGTGATGCGGGGATCGAGGAGACTGGGGATGCGCGGGAGATGGCGGAGGGCGGTGAGGGTTACGCGCGTCCACGCGAGCGCGATGAGCCAGGCAAGAGCGAAGGCGATCCAGTAGAGCGCGACCATGGCCTCAGTTCTGCGGTTCGAGGTCGCGAAGGCGGGGAGCGAAGCGGGCGCCGGCGAGGAGGATGGCTCCGGAGACGGCGAGGGTGACGAGGGTGGAGGCGAGGCCGTAGCGGAGATTGTGGCGGTCGGAGACCCATCCGATGAAATGCGGCGAGGGGAAATCGCCGAGAAGATGAATGAGGAAGAGGTTGACGGAGATGGCCGTGGATCGGATGGGCGCGGAGACGGAATTGACGATGGCCGTGTTGAGCGGACCGGTGTTGAAGAAGATGCAGAACTCCGCCGCATAGGTCGCGGGAAGCATCCAGCGCGAGGGTCCGAAGAAGACGAGGAAGCCAAAGGGGATGGCGAGAATGGTGCTCCACGCAGAGACCAGGTACAGCGCGCGGTGATCGTGGCGCAGCCAGATCTGCGCCAGCCAGCCTCCCCCAATCGTCGCAAGCAGGCCGTCGACAGCGGTGATTTGGCCAGCGGCGAGGCCCGCGCCGCCGACGGAGTATCCCGCGAAGCGATGGAAAAACGTGGGCAGCCAGGTGGAGATGCCCCCGACGGCGAAGGTCCACATGGCCATGCCCAGGGTGGCGGCGAGATAGGCGGGGTTCCGGAAGAGTCCGAAGAAGGTGGAGCGGTCCGTCGTGGACTTCACAGTATCCGATGCCCCCCGCGCCGGCTCGCGTACGAACAGCCAGAAGGCGAGCGCGATGAGGACTCCGGGCGCGGCGGCCACGTAAAACGGCATGCGCCAGCCGTAGCGCTCGCCGAGCTGGCCGCCCAGGACGTATCCCAGAGCACCGCCGACGGGGATGGCGACGTAGAAAATGCTCAGGATACGGTTACGAATTTCTTCGGGGTAGAAATCGGCGAGAAGCGCGGGGGCGAAGATGGAGAACGTCGCTTCGCCGATGCCCACAGCAGCGTGGCGGATGAGCAGCGTGGTGTAGCTGTGGACGGTCGCGGTGAGGAGCGTGGCCGCGGACCAGATGAGTGCTCCGGCGATGATGAGCGGCTTGCGGGCCATGCGATCGCCGAGCCATCCCGTGAGCGGGGCGATGAGCATGTAGGTGAGGAAGAAGGCGGAGGTGAGCAGCCCGGTCTGGGCATCGTCGATGTGGAATTCGCGCTGCACGAGCGGCTGGACGCCGGGCAGCACGTAGCGGTCGATGAAGTTGAAGAGATTCAGCGCAGTGAGCAGAAAAAGCGCGATGCCGGCGGTGCGCAGACGCGTGGAGCGGGCCATTGTGGATGCGGGCATCGGGATGGGATGAGGATAGCAGCGAATCACAGCGCGCGAGAGGCGCTCAGCCAAGGTCTGTCAGAAAACACCGATGCGGCAGCGGGTCCGGCTCGATTCTTCAGAACAGGCTGTGCTCGCGCAGCTCCGTCGTGGATTCAAAACCGGCAAAGCGCTCGTCGACGGCTTCCTGGCGTACCGAGCTGAGGGCGACGGTGACTTCGCGGATGTAGTAGAGGACGCCGGCGAGCAGGGCGACCATCGCCGCCACGAAAACGGCCGCGGCCGCGAGGGCGGCAGGCCTCCAGTAGAGCCCGAAGCCGAGGAACAGGCACGAAAGCAGCGTACCGACGAGCGCGATGAGCGAGAGCAGAAACGTGCGGCGGATCATCTCGGCACGCCGCTCCATCGAGGAGATCTGCGTCGCGAGAGCTTCGGACTCGGCCGAGCGGCTGCTCCTCACGGCTTCATGGCGGGCATGAACGTACTGGCGCAGGCGGGTGACGATCCCCATGAGCCGAACATTGATCGAGAGGATGAAAAGAGCGGTCGCGGAGAAAAAGATCGCCGGGGCGACGAAGGCCTGAAAGAGGCGCCCAATGTCGTTCATGGGTTCAGAGTACGGCGAAGTGCGGCAGCGCGACAGAGTACGAAGGTGCGGTCGCCGCCTACATCTTCAGCTTGTCGAGATGGCGAAAGCCGTCCGACTGGACGAGGAGCCCGGTGAACAGCGTGAGGTTGTAGAAGGCGTGGACGAGGACGCCGGCGGCGACGGAGCGCATGCGGAGGCGCACAATGCAAAGGATGACGCTGACGCAACCGATGAGGAGAACCGGGCCCCAGGAGTCGGAAACCTGCTCGGCGTGCATGAGGGCGAATGGAATGGACGTGAGCACGATGGAAAGCGGGATTCCGACGAGGCGGACGACGGATTCGCTGATGGAGCCCTTGCGCTGGAGCCAGCGAAAGATGTTGATGAGGCTGGGCAGGAGAAATCCGCGATACGCCAGCTCTTCGGTGAGCGGGGCGAGGGTGATGCCGAAGATCATCAGCACCCAGGCGCCGGTGCGCGAAGTGGTGATGTCTTCGAGGATAGGGGCGGATTTCGGCATGGGCACGTAGTTGCCGGCGATGGTGATGAGGAATCCGGTAGCGACGCCGGCGAGGGCGAGCAGGAGGAAGCGGCGGCGGGCGGCGGAGGCGTTCCACTGAATGCCGCGCAGAAAGCCGTGCCACCAGAGACCGAAGACGAGAGCGGCGAGCGCCCACAGGACGATGTAGAGCGCGCCCTGCATCGACATGGCGAAAAGCAGATCTTTGGCTTTGGTCAGCGCGCTGAGACGCGCGAAGAGGTGGCCGACGCCGCCCTTCGGATCGCTGAGGAAGATGACCAGAACCGTAAGCAGATACCCGCCAATCAGGGCAGGAATGATGAGCGCGAGAAAAACCAGCGTGTGCCCAATGTGGGGAATCAGCCGCGGCTGCGGCGGCGCGATCGGCACCGGAACTTCGGTTGGCGGCGCCTGCATCGCAACCAGCGGGTCGTGAGGCGGGGGCCAGGAGAGGACCGGCGAGGTGCTGTGCAGGCCATCCGCTTCGTGGGCCGGGGCAGCTGCGGGAACGGGCTCAGGGCCGGTGGATTCGCGGGCGGGGTCGTCGGGCGTGGGGATTTCGTTGAGAGACTCGGGATCGTCGGTCATTGGACGGACTCTTTCTTTGGCTTCCGCACGGACTTTTTACCGTTGGCTCTTCCCTGCTCCGGCGTGGTCCCTGGCGCGGCAGTGATCGCGGCGCTCGACCCATCGTAATAGCGGCGGAGAAACTGGCCCGTAAAAGAGCCGGCGACGCCGGCAATCTGCTCGGGCGGGCCTTCGGCGACGACGCGGCCACCGCCCTCGCCGCCTTCGGGGCCGAGATCGATGATCCAGTCGGCGTTGCGGATGACGTCCAGGTTGTGCTCGATGATGATGATCGTATTGCCCAGGTCGGTGAGGCGGTGCAGAACTTCGAGCAGCTTGCGGACGTCGTCGAAGTGGAGGCCGGTGGTGGGCTCGTCGAGCAGATAGAGGGTGCGGCCGGTCTGGCGCTTGGATAGCTCGCGGGCGAGCTTCATACGCTGGGCTTCTCCGCCGCTGAGGGTGGTGGCGGCCTGGCCGAGATGGACGTAGCCGAGGCCGACGTCGACGAGGGTTTCGAGCTTCTGGCGAGCCTGGGGGATGTCGCCGAGAACGGGGAGCGCGTCTTCGATGGTGAGGTCGAGGATGTCGGCGATGGAGTGGCCGTTGAATTTGACGGCGAGGGTTTCCTGATTGTAACGGCGGCCGTTACAGACTTCGCATTGCACGTAAACGTCGGGGAGGAAGTTCATTTCGATGCGGCGCTGCCCTTCTCCCTGGCAGGCCTCGCAGCGTCCTCCCTGGACGTTAAAGGAGAAGCGCCCGGCTTTGTACCCGCGCTCGCGGGATTCCGGCAGCATGGCGAAGAGATCGCGGATCGCCGTGAACACGCCGGTATACGTCGCAGGATTCGAGCGGGGCGTGCGGCCGATAGGCGACTGGTCGATGCGGACGGCCTTGTCGATGTTGTCGAAGCCCTTGATTTTGCTGTGCTCGCCGGGGGCTTCGCGGGAGCCGTACAGCTCGCGGGCCAGAGAGCGGTAGAGGATGTCATTGACGAGGGTGCTTTTGCCGGATCCGGAGACGCCGGTAACGACGGTCATGACGCCGAGGGGAAACTTGACGGTGAGGTTCTGGAGGTTGTGGCTGCGCGCGCCTTCGACGGTGATCCATTTCCCGCAGACGGGACGCGGGACGAGGCGTTGGACGGTCGAGATTTCCCCCGCCAGGTAGCGGCCGGTGAGCGAGGCCGGCGCGGCCATGATGGCGGAAGGCGGACCTTCGGCGACCACACTGCCGCCGAGACGGCCGGCGCCAGGACCGAGGTCGAGAACGTAATCGGCGTGGCGGATGGTCTCCTCGTCGTGCTCCACCACGAGCACCGTGTTCCCGAGATCGCGGAGCGATTCGAGCGCGACGATGAGGCGCATGTTGTCGCGCTGGTGCAGCCCGATGGACGGCTCGTCGAGGACGTAAAGGACGCCGCGCAGGCGCGAGCCGATCTGGGTGGCGAGGCGGATGCGCTGGCCTTCTCCACCGGAGAGCGTGGCGGCGTTGCGATCGAGCGCGAGGTAGCTGAGGCCGACGGCGTTGAGGAACTGCAGGCGCTCGACGATTTCGCGGCGAAGACGCTCGGCGATGAGAGCTTCGCGCGCGCTGAACTGGATCGCTTCGGCGCGGGTGAGGGCGCGCTCCATGGGAAGCGCGGTGAACTCGGCGATGGAGATGCCGTCGATTTTGACGGCGAGGGATTCGGGGCGCAGGCGCTGGCCGTGGCAGACGGGGCACTCCGAAGCCGACATGTACTGCATCATCCACTCGCGATAGGCGTCGGAGCGGGCTTCCTCGAGCGAGTCGCGCAAATAGGCGAGGATGCCGTGGAAGCCGGTGCGGGGGGCTTCGGCGGAGGGCGGCCCCTGGAGCAGGAGATCCTGATCTTTCTGCGACAGCTGCTCGAAGGGCTTCTTCAGGTCGATCTTGTAGCGCTGCGCGGCGATCTGGACGAGTCGAATGAGGTACTGCGACGCGGAGCCGGGGCCGAGCGCGCCGTCGAGCAGCGGCTTCGACCAGTCGGTGATGATCTTCGCGGGATCGAAGTCGTAGATGCTGCCCAGGCCGTGGCACTCGGGGCAGGCGCCGTAGGCGGAGTTGAAGGAGAAGCTGCGCGGCTCCAGCTTGGGCACGTCGAGGCCGCAGTCTGGGCAGGCCATGGACGAGGAGTAAAGCTGCTCTTCGCCGGCAGCGGCGACGAGGACGAGGCCTTCGGCCATCTGCAATGCCTTCTCGACGGATTCGGTCAGCGCCTTCTGAATTCCGGGCTTGAGCACGGCGCGATAAACGATGGCTTCGATGGTGTGGTTTTTGCGCTTCTCGAGGTTCAGGGGTTCGGCGAGGTCGCGAATCTCTCCGTCGACGCGCGCCCGGAATCCCTGCTGATCCAGTTTGTCGAGCAGGTCTTTGAATTCGCCTTTGCGGCCGCGCACCACCGGCGCGTAGATGGTGACGCGCTCGCCCTGGGAGAGAGCGAGGATGCGCTCGACGATCTGCTCGGCGGACTGGCGGGAAATTTGCCGTCCGCAACGGGGGCAATGGGGCACGCCGACCGAGGCGTAGAGCAGGCGGAGGTAGTCGTAGATCTCGGTGATGGTGCCGACGGTGGAGCGCGGGCTGCGGCTGGTCGTCTTCTGCTCGATGGAGATGGCGGGCGATAGGCCTTCGATGGAGTCGACGTCGGGGCGCTCGATCTGGTCGAGAAACTGGCGCGCGTAGGCGGAGAGGGTTTCGACGTAGCGGCGCTGGCCCTCGGCGTAGATGGTGTCGAAGGCGAGCGAAGACTTGCCGGAGCCGGAGAGGCCGGTGACCACGGTGAGAGTGTTGCGCGGAATCTGGACGCTGATGTCGCGCAGATTATGCTGGCGGGCGCCGCGCACAGTGATTTGGGTGATGGCCATGGGTCCGGAAGGGGTTACCAACGCGTTACAACTTGTTGAAAAAGATCGGTGAGACGCCGAAATCTGGTTGCAATTCGGGACGGCGGTCGTTCAAATCGGAATCAAATCCTGTCGGTATCTTATTGGGCAACAGAAATGAGGGTCAATCTGCTGACTTTTCTGTTAACAATGACATCGTAAGGATTGCGCTTCGAAGGCATATCGCGACTTTTGCGACCAAACGGGGTCCGAGTGGCTGAACAACCTGCGAGGCACGGTGGAGAGAGTTTTGCAGAGTGCAGTGAATATGCTGATGCTGGTATCCGCGACAGCGGCGTCGCTGGCGTTTGGAGTACTGGCAGCGTACTGGGTTTGCCGAGCGGCCTTCGCGGGACTGCATCGCCACGCGGGGATGATTCGCGCGGAGCGGGCCAAGGCGCAGATCGAGCCGGTTTCGCAGTCGTAGGCACAGGTTCCAGGTTTCAGATTGCAGCGGTCAGGTTGCAGATTTGCGGAATCCCGCGTCTGCGAAAACCGCGCAGACATGGGGCACCCGGCTCCCGGGTGTAAACTTCCCTTCTTTTTCAATCCTTTGAACATTGCTCAGACCGTTGTGGGAGTGCGTGTCTCCATCGCTGAGGCCACTGCGGCGAGGCGCTGACAGGATTCGAGACGATCCGCAGGCTCATACGTGTCGGTGACGGCGATGATCTCGCTGGCGCCGGTTCGGGCGATCAGCGTTTCCAGTGCGGCTTGCACGGTCGCATTCGAGCCCACGATCGCCGCACCCAGACGGTGGCGGACCGCTGCCTCTTCCCCACTCGTCCAGTCGATGCGATCGACCGGCGGCAGTAGTTCCACCGGCTCCGAACGGATCAACCGCAGAAACCGCTGTTGTGGCGTGGTGAACAGCCGCTGCGCCGCCGCGTCCGTTTCCGCAGCAATCACGGGAACGCCGATCATCAGCCAGGGCCGTGGGAGTTGTTCGCTGGGGCGGAACTGCGTGAGGTACAGCCGCGCGGCCTGGTCCAGTCCATCGGGCGCGAAGTGAGCGGCGAAGGCGAACGGCAGACCGCGGCGTGCTGCCAGTTGGGCGGAGTAGTCGCTGGAACCGAGCAGCGTGATGGGGACCTGGGAATTCTGGCCGGGAAACGCCTTCACACGCTGATGGTGCTGCTCGGGGCCGAGATAGGTTTGGAGCTCTGCCAGCAGATCGGGAAAGTCGTCGCCGGACTGGTGCAGATCGCGCCGCAGAGCCCGCATGGTGTGGAAGTCGCCGCCGGGCGCTCGCCCCAGGCCCAGATCGATGCGGCCGGGATACATCGCCGCCAGCGTGCCGAACTGCTCCGCGACGACCAGCGGTGCATGGTTCGGCAGCATCACGCCGCCGCTCCCCACGCGGATGGTTCTCGTCGCCGCAGCGACGTGGCCGATCAGAACCGCGGTCGCCGAACAGGCCAGTCCCGCGATGGAGTGGTGCTCGGCGAGCCAGAAGCGGCGGTAGCCCCACTGCTCTGCGTGCCGGGCAAGATCGACGGAACGCGCGATGGCGGAGCCGGGAGATTCGCCGGGGCGCATGCTGACCAGATCGAGGATGGAGATGGGAAGGGGCACGGGGATTGGATGATGCAGGGGTGGCATGAGGTGCAGAGGCGGCAATTGGCCGCGATAGAAGCTATTCGTCGCGGAGGTCCTGAACGGTGCCACGGATGCCGCGCGGAAATGGAGAGGACGATCGCTGCAGGGAGAGCGCCGCATCAGCCCGCCTATAAGCGGATGATCATTCGGAAATCACCAGCGTTTGATCCGATTGATTGAACCTTGACACAAGTTATGGCATGATCGATGGCCTCTCCTAACCAACAGGCCCAATCGCGTCGCAGCGGGAATGAGTGAGAGATACCGCCCGCGTCGCACATCCCTGATGAACGCAGTTCAGGAGGTAATTCACTTGGAAGAATCAAAGAAGAGCACGCACCTTTTCCGGGCCGTTCTGGCAGTCATGATACTGCTGGTAGTAGGCGCCGCAGCCACGATCAACCGTGTCCGCGCTCAGGTGAAACCGAGCCAAGCCACGCTTCTAAGTTTTACTAACCCGGAACCATTGAATGCGCAGTTCCAGTACGCAACGGTTACAGGGACCACCAACACCATTAACGCCACTTATGTTCCCCTGACGACAGCCAGTGGAAACCTTGCCTATGAAAACCTGACGATTCCCTTCACCGCCAGTCAGGATTCGGAGGGCCGGTTCCACGTAACGGCCGGGACCGTCATCGCAGTGCCTTCGCCGTTACCGCAGACGGCGGGGTTCGTCGCGGGAAATTATGTGGGACCAGGAGGCGGGACGGCGCAATTGATCACGCTTTCCGGGCCGGGGGTAAACTCCGACGGCTCAACCGAGTGGTCGGTCGCGCTCTCGCCCGGAGCGACGGGATGCACATGGCCGCAGAGCGCGACGTTCTATGTCGGCCCTCTCGCCGACAACCCTCTCTATGCTCGCATCAAAGCTGCCGGTATAACGTCCACCGCTTATAGCTATGGCGTTGAAGGCAACCAGCCCTGCAGCACAGGGAACTCGGGAGGCAGTTACTGGGAGACAGGAAGCCTTCTTGGGTTCGTCCAGACAGGCAATACCCTCACCGTCGTATCGTTCTCGTACGCATCCAGCGACGATTCGGATAATCCCGAAGCTCCGGTCACGTACACGCTGATTTCACAATAACCGTTCGCTGGCTTTTCGTTCGGCAGGCCCCGAACCAACCTGGGCCTGTCGAGCTGTCGATTCGCCGCGGATGGCTTTGGTGGGTCGATGGCGACCGCACGGCCGGTTCCGGCCGTATTTCCTACTCGCTGCGCAGCGCCTCGACGGGATCGATGGCGGCGGCGCGGCGGGCCGGGAGATAGCTGGCGGCGAGGCCGCAGAATCCCAGGGCGAGGACCACGAGCAGGACCGTTGCCGCGTCGGCGGCAGCGGCTCCGTAGACGAAGCTGCGCAGGATGCCGGCAGCGGCCCAGGCGACCGCGAGTCCGATGCCGACGCCGCAGGCGAGCAAAATGAGCGCGTGACGCAGAACGAGCCAGAGGACGTCTCCACGCTGCGCGCCGAGGGCGAGGCGGATGCCGAGCTCGCGGGTCCGCTGGCTGACGGAGTAGGCGAGCAGGCCGTAGATGCCGGCGATGGCGATGAGCAGCGCGGCCAGGCCGAAGATTCCGAGGAGGCGAGCAGCGAGAGTCTGACTGCCGAGCGAATCGTCGACCACCTGCTGCATCGACTCGAGATCCTGGATGGCGATGCCCGGCTGAAGAGCATGGACGTCGTTGCGGATGGCGTCTTCGACGACGCCGGGCGCCAGGCGGGAGCGCACGACGACGGTGTTGGTGAAGGTCGCGAGGATGGGATAGAAGTCGTCGGCAGGCGTGAGCTGCTCGAGGTTGATGTCCATCTCAGGCTGCGGCGCTTCGCCCGCGGAGCGCTGATGCGAGTCTTCGACGACGCCGACGATGTTTGCCCATTCGCGGGGCTGGCCTTCGTCGCCAATTTCGATCTGCTGGCCAAGAGGATCGTCTTTGCCGAAGACCTGGCGGACGAAAGCCTGGTTCACGATGACGGCGACGGGAGTTGAGCCGTTGTCGAGATCGCCAAAGAAACGACCAGCGAGCAGGCGGATGCCGAGGGCCTTGAAATAGCCGGTGGTGGAGGCGCGGACCTGGGCCGGGACCTCGTGGGACTTATCGGGTGCGGGCCGGTTGCGGATTTTGACGGAGTCGACAAAGCTCATGTTGCGCTCGAGCGGGCGCACGGTGGTGAGCCCGGCGGCTTCGACGCCAGGAGTGGCAGAGAGCTTCTCGATCAGGGGATCGTAAAAGGTTTTGACGGAGTTCATCGCGGCCTTCGGGTCGTCGGCCTTGACCCACCACGGGCCTTTGGAGGGCAGGAACAGGGAGCCGGTGACGACGTTGCCGGCGGAGAAGCCCATCTCCGTGTGGCGGAGCGAGAGCAGCGTGCGGAGCATCAATCCTGCGGCGATGAGGAGAGCGAGAGTGAGGGTGATTTCTCCGACGACGAGACCGTCGCGCCAGAGCGCCTGGCGGCGGCTGGTGCCCGCGGCCAGCGAGCCCTCGCGGAGACCTTCCTGCGCGGGGACGCTGGACGCATGCCATGCGGGGGCGAATCCGAAGAGGAGCGCGGAGATGCAGGACGCGGCGAAGAGGAACGCGAAGACTCCCGCATTGACATGGATGTATTCGCCGTAGAGAACGCTGCCGGACAGATAATGCTGCAGCATGTGCAGCGCGGCATAGGCGATGCCGAGGCCCGCAGCAGCGCCGGCGAGAGCGAGCAGCAGACTCTCGGTAAGGAACTGCTGCGTGATGCGCGAGCGCGGCGCGCCCAGTGCTCCGCGAATGGCGATTTCGCGGCGGCGCGCGTTGGTGCGGGTCAGCATCAGTCCCGCCACGTTGGCACAGGCAATGAGCCACACGGCGAGGACGGCCCAGTCGAGCGCGAAGAGCGCCGGGCGGGTGCCGCGGGTGATGGAGTCGTGATAGCTGGAGATGAGGACTCCGTCCTGGTCCTCCTCTTTGGGGTAATCGTGGAGAAGCTGGCGGTGGATGCCGTTCATCTCGGCCGATACCAGAGCGGGCGAGACGCCGGGGCGCATGAGGGCGATGGGATTGAGGGCGCGGCCGTCGCGATCCTGGAGAGTCTTGTCGTCGGTATTGAGCGGGCTGAACGTCTCGTCCTCGGCTCCCATGGGGAAGAAAGTCCCAGGCGGCAGGACGCCGATGACGGTGTAGGGATCGCCGTCGATGGGAACGGCGCGGCCGACGATGGAGGCGTCGGCGCCATAGAACTTCCGCCAGACAGAATCGCTGAGGATGAGGACGTGGGTACGGCCCGGCTTCGCGTCTTCAGCGGTGAAGGCGCGGCCGAGGCGAGGGTGAATGCCGAGGACATCGAAGAGGTTGGTTGTGGTGACAATCTGGGGGACAATCTCGGGATTGGCGGTTCCGCCGAGCGTGGGCAACTGGAAGACGTAGTAGGCCAGCGCTTCGATGGTGTGGCTGCGAGCCGCGTAGTCGCGCAGATCGGGGAGCGAAAAGGTGTTGGAGGGGTTGGGAGTTTGCCCGTTCTGCGTGTTGTCGATGGCGATGAGGCGCGCCTGGTTCCGATACGGCAGCGGCCGCAGGATCACCTGCTCGATGACCGAGAACATGGCGGCGTTGACGCCGATGCCGAGGCCGAGCGTGACGATGGCCGTGAGTGCGAACCCCGGGGACTTGCGAAGCTGCCGCAGCGCATAACGAACATCCTGGCTCAACGTGCCCATAGCACCTCGCGGAAAACTGATCCAGAGGAGCAATTGTAGCTCCTCAACGCAGCCTCGCCGAAGCCGGGCAAAGCGTTGGAATCGCGCAGATTGCGCGCTGAACGCATGCCGCCCGTTGTCCGGAAGCGGAACGTGGTGTCCGCGGATGGACAGGTCTCGCAGCCGCAATCCCGCCGCACATCCGCCCGCGCGTGTACCTGGTTTGCTACTTTTTGGCGTGCAGGGGCGATGCTACTTTCTGGCTATGAAAGTTCTTGTTGCTTCGTTCGCCCTGCTCACCGGGCTGACGCTGCCTTGCACAGCTTCTGCCCAGAGCACCGTTTCCACCTATAAGAATGTCAAGCTGTGCGTAGCAGCCGACCAGTCGAAGTCCGGCAAGCCCGGTAAAGTCGACGGAACCCTGAATCTCGATCCGGACTCGAAAAACGTACTCTTTGTGGTGAACGAGAGCGTGAAGAAGACGATTCCGTACGGGAAGATTTCGGCGCTTGAGTTTTACATGGCCGATCACCTGCTGCGCATCGAGTATCGCGATGGCAGCGGCGCATCGACGTACGTGGATATGAATTTGCCGGATGGAACGCAGCCGACGCTGCTGAAGGAGATTCAGGCAGAGACGGGCATCGCTATCCATCTGACGTAAGGAGTTTTGCCGCCTCGGGTTCGGTTGCTTTCATTCGCTTTTGAGAAGAGTGCTTTGCGCAGGAGAAGTTTCCTGCGCTTTTCTTTTGCGCGGAGGGTGACGAGCGGCTGAAGGATAGCGCATCGCGAGGATTACTATGGGTGGGGCCTGAGGGCTGAGGTCCCGGGGAGTGACCCATGCGAATGCGTATCCTTGCGCTTGCCGTTGCTGTTTTTGTTGTGCCTGCCTGTTCATGGGCCGCTTCGGGCCCCGACGTGGTGTGGAGCGTCGGCACGCTCGATCGATCGTCGGGCGAATTCGCAGGCGGGTCGCCGACGGGGCCGGTGCGTTTTGTGGTCGGCAAGGATCAGCCGGAGACCGGATGGTATGCGTTCGCGCCGGCGCTGCTGCCGAACGCAAGGCCGGATGCGGTGACGGCTGCGCGCAGCATTGTTTTTCCGATGGACGGCGCGCCGGCGGCTGCGTATCGCCTGACCGTTTCCCTGCTGATCGAGCACCCCAGCGTGCCCGCGCTGCGCGTCGGCATCAATGGGCGCACCGGCACGTTCTACCTGCATCCGAAACTCGATTCGACGATGGGCGATACGGTGGCGGCATTTTTCGCGGCGTATTCGCAGGCGGCGGTGGAGTTTGATTTTCCTGGCGCCTGGCTGCACGCGGGCAGCAACACGATCACACTGCAGGCGGTGGCGACCGGCGATGAGGAAGTGCCGGACGCGGGGTTCAATTACGACGCAATCCAGCTGGCGACGGCAAGCGCCGCTCCGGCAGAGCCGTCGGTCCGGCTGGAGCCGACGATCTTCTATCAGAAATGCGGAGAGGCATTGTGCGAGCGGGTCGATGCGTTCGTTTCGTACGCGGAGCGGCCGTGGGCTGGAAGCCTCGATCTGGAAATTGCGGGGCATCGGTACTCGCACGCGCTGGAGGGTCAGGGGGACTTTGGCGAGGAGCGAATCCACTTTGCGGTTGCGCAATTTGGAGCGGGCACGCCGGCGCAGGTTTCGCTCCATGTTCATGGGCATACGCGACGTTCGACCGAGACGCTGCAGCCTGAGAAGAAGTGGACGCTGTACCTGGTGCCGCATGTGCATCTGGACGTGGGATACACGGATTACCAGGCGAAGGTTTCGACGATCCAGAGCCGCATTCTCGATGAGGCGATGGACCAGATCGCGAAGCATCCGAACTTTCGCTTCAGCACGGACGGCGAGTGGAATCTGGAGCAGTATCTGCAATCGCGCACGCCGGAGGAGCAGCAACGGATCATCGCGGCGATTCGCGGCGGGACGATCGATATTCCGGCGCAGTCGAGCAACCTGCTGACGGGATTTCCGACGGCGGAGACGCTGATTCGGTCGCTGTATCCGAGCGCGGATTTCAGCCGCACGCACGGGACGCCGTTCAACTACGCCAACATCACGGATGTGCCGTCGTATTCGTGGTCGTATGCGTCGGTGCTGGCGGCGGCGGGGATTCCTTATCTGTTGGCGGGGAGCAACAACGATCGCGCGCCGGTGCTGATGCTGGGGCATCTGAACGAGCATTCGCCGTTTTACTGGGAGGGGCCGGACGGCGGGCGGGTGCTGTTTTGGTATTCGCGGCACTACATGCAGATGCAGTTTTTGTTCGGGCTGCCTCCGCTGATTGAGACGGGCGAAGAGGTGCTGCCGCTGTTTCTGCAGATGTACGAGCATCCGGGCTACCAGGCGAGCGCGGCGATTATCTTCGGGACGCAGGTGGAGAACACCGATCTGTTTCCGCAGCAGGCGGAGCTGGCCGATGCATGGAACGGGAAGTTTGCGTATCCGCGCATCGAGTATTCGGGTTTCCACGATGCGCTGGCGAAGATTGCCGATCAGTTCGGCAACGATATTCCCACGGTGCGGGGCGACGGCGGCCCTTACTGGGAAGACGGCATCGGGTCGGACGCGCTGTACGCGGCGATCGAGCGGGAGAACGAGAGCCGGGCGCCGTCGGCGGAGAAGCTGGCGACGATCAGCACGCTGGTGAATCCGCGACTGGCGGTGAATCGGGATGAGCTGGCGTCGATGTGGGGGAACATGGTGCTGATGGACGAGCACACGTGGACGTCGTGGAACAGCGTGTCGGATCCGGACAGCGATGAGGCCAGGGAGCAACTGAGGGTGAAGGATTCGCGGGCGACGACGGCGGCGGCGGAACGCGACGATGTGCTGAGGGGCAGCATGGCGAGCCTGGCGGACTCGATGGCGGCGGGGGTGAACAGCGTGATCGTGTTCAATGCGCTGAGCTGGAAACGTAGCGGAGAGGTGACGATCGACCTGGATCGGGGATACGAGATTGCCGATCGGGCCACGGGGAAAGCGGTTCCTTATTTCGTGACGCACGAGGGACCGAACTTCCAGCGCGTGGAGTTTACTGCTGAGGATGTGCCGGGCGCGGGATACAAGGTCTACGCGTTGCGCGAGTCGAAGGCGCCTGCGCCGAAGCCGGAGACTTCGACCAACACGACGCTGGAGAGCCCGTACTATCGGGTGGAGCTGGATCCGGAGACGGGCGCGATCCGGAGCATTTTCGACAAGCAGCTGCAGCGCGAGCTGGTGGACACGAAGAGCGCCTGGCGATTCGGGCAGTGTCTCTATGTGACGGGCGGCGACGAGGAGCCGAACAGCATCCTGCAATATCGCGCGATTTCGCCCAAGCCGAAGCTCGACGTGCACGGGGCCGGCGAGGGACGGCTGGTGGCTGTGGAGCGCACGCCGTATGGGTGGGTGGCGAAGCTGGAGTCGTCGACGGTGAACGTGCCGCATATCGCGACGGAGATTCGGCTCTTCGATCACGAGAAGAAGATCGAGTTTGTCGAAGACCTGGACAAGCGAGAGGAATTGAAGAAGGAGGCGCTCTATTTTGCGTTCCCGTTCGCGATGAGCCATCCGCGCTTTCAGTACGAGATTCAGAACGGCGTGGTCAATCCGGCGAAGGACATGTATCCGGGGGCGGGGCGCGAGTGGTTCTCGGTGCAGCACTGGGCTTCGGTGGAGCAGGATGGCATGGCGGGCACGGTGATGCCGCTGGATACACCGCTGATGACGCTGGGCGACATCAATCGAGGCGAGTGGCCGACGGAGTTTGGGGATCGGCCGGGGGCGATCTTCGCGTACGCGATGAACAACTACTGGCACACGAACTATCGCGCGGCGCAGGGCGGAGCGTTCCGGTTCCGTTTTGTGGTGACGAGCGCGGCGCAGACGGATGCGGCTGCGCTGAGCAGGATGGGTTGGGAAGAAGCGACGCCGCTCGAGGAAGATCAGATTCGCTCGCAGGACAAGGCTCTGGATATGGCGCGGCCGCTGGATGGAAACGAGGGGCGGTTCCTGGAGATCGACGATCCGAATCTGCTGTTCGACACGTGGAAGCCGGCGGAAGACGGCAACGGAACGATCGTGCGGCTGATCGATCTGGGCGGATCGGAGCGAAGGGTGACGGTGAAGACTCCGCTGGTGGCGCTGAACGAGGTATTCGCGACCGATGCCGTGGAGCGGAATGGGAAGGCGCTGGCGGTGGAGGGCGGGAATGCGTTCCGGGTGGAGGTTCGTCCGCACGGGATTGTGACGGTGCGGCTGGTAGGGAAGGCGGTGCTGCAGGCGCCGGTGGAGTAGGGGGGGCGGGAAGCTCGATTCTCAGCGATAGCCGCGCGACAGGAGAAACTTCGCTCCGGCTTCGAAGCCTTCGGGGCTGGGGATGGCGAAGCCGAAGGCATCGGCGAGACGAGTGATGACGTTAAAGCTGAAGCAGACGGCGAGGGCGTCTTCGATCTGCCGGCGGGTGGCTCCGGCGGCGAGGACGGCGCGCATGTCATCGGCGCTCACGGCGTGGTCGCGGGTGAGCTTGCGGAGCATGAGCAGCGTGGCGCGCAGAGGTTCAGGAACGGCTGCGGTGTCGAGGTTTTGCAGGATGGGGGCGAGAGGTTTCCCATCGGCATAGGCCTGCTGGGCGACGGCGATGTGCGTTTTCGTGCAGAACTCGCACTGATTGGTTTGCGCTACGCACGCGGCCATGAGCTCGCGGTCGGCGACGGACCAGGGCGAGGGACCGCGCATGGTTTCGTGGGTCACCTTCGCCATGGGAGTGCCGTAGAAATCGGCGCGATAGGTCACCAGCTTCACGACGTCGAGGACGGGCTGGCGCGAGACGGCGCGAATGAGCGCGAAGAGCGCCTTTGTGCGGAGACGATGGCCCTTGTCGAGGACGCGCAGGCGCATGGTTAGGTCTTCCCTGCTGCCGCGTTGAGGGCGGCGAGCGCCGCGTCGTACTGGCGACCGGCCTGACCGACGGCGCCACAAACGATGAGCTCGAAGAGCTGATCTTCGCTTTGGCCCGCGGTTCGCGCTGCGTCGATGTCGGCGCCGGTGACCTTCCAGGCATTCTTTGCGACTTTGTCGACGAGGGAAGCTGCGGGCCCGGTGAGGCCGCGGTTGTCAAAGGCAGAGCGGCGATCGGAAGATGGAGCCTTCCCTGCTCCTTCGAGGATGCGCTTCACGAGCGCTTCTCGCCGTTGTGTGAAATCGGCCATTGAATCTCCTCTCTGCGCACCGCGGCTCAGGGCATGACGATTTTCTCTTCGTGGGGGAAGCGATCGAGCGAGGCCTGGCTGATCTCGAGGTGATCGATGACCAGCTGCGGCGGCAGATGGGCGAGCCAGTTCGAGAGCGAGACGTCCTGGTAGTGGCTGTCCCTGAACAGCTCGACGAAGACGAGGTCGGTGTCGCCGGTGTTCTCGATGAAGTGGGGGAAGGTTTGCTGGACGTAGCCGACGTCGCCTGCCTGAAAATCCATGGTGCGCGCGCGGCCGGCAGCGGCAAACACGGTCATGCGGCCTGTGCCTTTGACGTAGTACTGCCACTCGTCGGCATTCGGATGCCAGTGCATCTCGCGCAATCCGCCGGGATGGAGGATGACATGAGCGGCGGCGACCTGCGGCGAGGCCTTGAAATTGTTACCGTCGACGATGCGCACTTCCCCGCCCCGGCTTTGCCTGGTGGGCGGCATCTCCATCAGGCGAAAATCGAAGGGCAGGCGCGATGGGCCGAGGGTTCCCTGGGCCGCTTTGCGGTCGGCATCGAGCGGTCCGGGAAGGGTTCCGGGAAAGATGTAGCGGCCTTCGGACGGCATGGGCGGAAACGGCGAGGTTGCCGTTCCGAAGTTCTTCGCGAGGACGCCGGGCGGCGTGTGAGCGATCCAGTCCGTGAGGAGGACGGTTTCGTATTCGTCGAATTTGCCGTCGTCGAAGACGAGGAGAAACTCGCAGCCGTCGGGCGGCAGGCCCTGGATGGAGTGCGGATAGCCCGCGGGAAAATTCCAGATGTCGCCTTCCTTGACGTCGTCGACGAAGGCGCGGCCGTCGGGATCGATGCAGGTGATGCGCGCGTTGCCGTAGAGCATGAGCGCCCATTCGGTCGCCTTGTGCCAGTGGAGCTCGCGAATGCCGCCGGCGATGAGGCGCATTTCCACGCCCGCAATCTCGGTGGCGATGCCGAGATCGTGGATCGTGACCTGGCGGGTCCAGCCGCCGGGCTGCACACGTTTATGCGCCAGGGTGAAGGGATACTTGAATGCCGGCAGGCTTCCGTGATCGGTCGGCGGCGGCAGGACCGAGTCGGGATTCTCCGCGTAGAGCGACTCGTTCTCCTTGCCGCGGGGTAGGCTGGCGCTGGCCGACTGCTCGCCTTGCTCCGCCTGCTCTTTGGTTTGCGCGCCGGTGGCGAGCGCGCCGGCGGCCAGGGTGGCCGAGCCGAGCTCAAGAAAACGCCGCCGCGACCGATTGATCTCGTTCTCACCCATGCCCGTGGATCTCCCTTCGAGCGATTGGTTTTTGCGCGCGCCACGCACAAACGCTTCGATCCGCGCGTACTGAGACTGTACCAGCGCGCCGGGCATCGAAGCCGCGGTCGAGCCATCGCCGACGGTGTCAAAAGCGCAAGGGGGATTCCGAGCGAGGGTTGATCCTTCCTTTGCGCTTGCGGGTTGAGGGCCGTGAGCGCGCGTTTATTGAAAAATTTTTGAAGGCCTTGCGCGCAGATAACTGGATCTGCGAGAGATGCGAGGTAATACCCTGCGGGTATTACCCTCAGCCGCTCTGAGAATCGTCCGGGGTGAAGCCCATGTTGGGGCTTCGAACAGCGGAAGAGTCACAGGGGTGTTCGGTTCGGTTCGGTTCGGTTCGGTTCGGCTTGGTTCGGCTTGGCTCAGGTCAGGCTCAGGTGAGGCTCTTCGACTTTGACGCGCGGGCGGCTGCGCCGTTCCGGCACGCGTTTCCGCTGAGGATGACTACTTTTTCCTGAGCGGGGCTATGGTGGTTCAGGCTGGGCCGGACTCAGGGCAGGGCGCCGGCGAGGCGGTCTCTCTCATTGGCATCGGCGATCCAGCGGCGGTAGTCGGCACAGGTGAAGCAGGGGCAATGCTCCCAGTTGTGGGTGGGGTTGAGGGCGGGGCGCTCCTCGCGGCGATCTTCGGGCGCGCAGTGGTTTTGAGGGTCGAAGGTGTCGAGGAGTTCGCGGACGGCTTCGACCGACTCGGGGACCGAACAGGAAGGGTTGAGCTCGGGCTCGTCGAGATCGCCGTCGGCGCTGATGAAGTCTTCGTAATCGCGGGCGACGTGGCAGACGGTGTCGCCCGCGCGGTCATCTGGTTCGGCGACGCGGGACCGGGGGCGCGGCAGGGTCATGGCGGCGACGCGGAGGAGAGCGGTGGCGGCGCGGGCGGTGTCGTGATCGAGGGTGCGGGAGAGGATCCCGTGAAGGATTTGCGTGGCCATGAGCTGGATGGCGGAAGCGTCTTCCAGGAGGGGGACCGAGACGCGGCGCGGGTCGGGCAGCGCGGGGCGGCGGTTGCGGTGGTGGGAGAAGCAGAGGTGGAGTCCGCCGACAACTTTGTTTTTGCAGCGGTGGCCGCCGGCAGTGAGGGCGCGGCACTGCGGGCGCTGGGCGGGAACGGGGTGGACGCGGGCGTGAGCGACAGGGGCGCCGGAGACCGGAATCGGTTCCGGGAGAGGCTGGTCTTGCATGGGTGCTCCAGGGGTTCGAGGGTAGATACCGGAGGTTAGAGAACAGGGGCCACAGGCCAGCGAACAGCGGGTAGCCGCCCGAGTGCAGGTTCGTGGGCTCCCCGTGCGCGGAAAAACACGGAGATGCGGGGCACCCGGAATTGTTCCAGAGAAAGAAAAAGGCCGCTCCGGAGAGCGGCCTTTTTCTTTCTCTACCTTATAAGTTCAGAATATCAGGTTCAGCGTCTAACCACGCCAAATTTGTTGAGGTAAGTTGGGCTGTAAGTGACTTGTTATCAGGGGTCATTACTTTGGTGCGGGAGCCAGGGGCTTGACAAGAAATGAAGAGAAAGCAAAAAGGAGCCGGGAGCCGCATTGGGGGCCGGGCTGATCCAGGAATGCAGCGAGGATATCGAGGGCCGCGCACCGCTAACTACCAGGCACCCACGGCTGCCCCTGGGTTACAGAGCGAGTCCCGAGTTGATTGAGAGAGTGATGTGTGGAACATGGGACCCCGCGCGCCACGAAGCCGACCGCCAAAGCCGAGATGCGTTGGCCGCGCGCGGATACCGGCAGGCACTTCAAAAGGTGAGGGGATCTGTTTCCAGGGTGCTGACCGGCGAGAAGCCTGGAGCGGCAGCGGGAACGGAACACAGAGGATGGTACAGGGAGCCTCATGAGCTGTGCGTGGCCTCCGGCCTGACTCCGGCTTCGGCGCTTGCCGGCTATCGCAGAATATTCTGTTGGCCCTGGGAGGGTATGGACCGTGGTGCGGGGCGAAGATCGCGCGGAGTACCTGAGCGCATGGGATCGCGGACGCGTGGATTGAGATGTGAGGGCCTTCGCCGCATGGATTGCAGAGCGAGGAACCGGGCCGGTCAGGAAGACTTTGTGAAGACAATCCGGAAGGCGGTCGAACCGCATTCGTTCTCGCCGCCGACGCTCGCGCTTCAACGCAGGATATAATTTGGCATTGCTTTGTAGCAGCCGTTCAAAGCGAGTGGGCCCGTGGGTTTCCCCTGAATACCGTCGAGCCATACTCCTGACCAGTTGGACTCGCGTTCATTCGTCGAGCGCATCCCAATGCTTGCCTGGTCCGCACAGCCGGGCGGCTCCTCGGGATTCTTCAACCTTCGGCCGAAACCCCTGTTAGAGCTGCTGCCGGGTCGAGGGATTTGGGATGAACCCCAGCAACAGGCAACTGATCGAGTCAGTGTTCGCGGGCGACGGCGAGATGGCCACGCGCATGCGCGCGCTCGACTGGTCGGCTACGCCGCTCGGCCCCGTGGAACAATGGCCGCAAGCTCTGCGAACGAGTGTGCGCATCGTGCTGGATAGCGCCTGTGCCATGGCCATCTGCTGGGGGCCTGACTTCGCGTACCTGTACAACGATGGCTACATGCCGCTAATCGGAACAAAGCACCCGGCGGCGCTGGGCCGCGCTTGCCGCGACGTCTTCCCTGAGGCGTTGCACATCGTCGATATTCTTTACGACGGAATCGTGCGGGAGCGGAAAGCCAGATTCCTGGTCGACCTGCCATCGCCGGTTCATCGCGGCAGCTATCTCGAAGAGGGCTACTTCACCTCTTCAATTAGCCCGCTCCCGGATGACAGCGGCAACGTGGGCGGCATATTAGCCACAGTTCTGGAGACGACGGAGCGGGTGCTCGAAGAGCGACGCCGACATGTGCTGAGCGATCTGGCGTCGCGAACAACAGGAGCGCGAGCCGAAGACAACGTTTGGCGCGTCTGCACGGAGACCCTCGGCGAGAACTGTCTGAGCCTCCCCTTTGCATTTCTCTATGAATTTCGGCCTTCAGAGCAGCAGGCGCACCTGGCAGGCGCGAGCGTCGAAACCGACGAAGAACTGCGTCCGCCGGTGATCGACTGCCGCAGCGAGAA